>NZ_JBIAVJ010000003.1:0-512253 GCF_042894025.1 Streptomyces sp. NPDC001549 | reverse complement strand
ATCCACCGAAGTGGACGGGGTATCAACTTCTGGCGTTGATTTTTGGCACGCTGTTGAGTTCTCAAGGAACGGACGCTTCCTTTGTACTCACCCTCTCGGGCTTTCCTCCGGGCTTTCGTTCTGTTCTTGCGTTTCCGACTCTATCAGAGTCAGTCCCGCTCCGCTTTCCAGGTTTTCGCTTTCGCGTTTCCCTTTCCGGCGAGTCCGACTCTATCAGATCCTTTCGGGCCTGACCCCCAGTCAGCGGGGCTTGCCTTCCGGGCTTTTGGGCCCTTTCGACGAGTGAGACAGTAGCGGATTCCTTGCCCCCGAACCTAATCGGCGGCTGCGTCCTGGAACGCGGATTCCTCATTCGCAAATACGCATGAAAACGAGACGACGGAGTGCGTCGTTCGTTCGAATGCGTGGTGCGGGATGGCTGTCCGGGGACCGACCGCGGTCGGCGCTCACTTCGGACAACTCGAAGAACCTTACGGACCTGGCACACCTGTGTCAACTCCAGGCTGACCCGCCGCGCGGGATCCGCGAAACTCCCGCCGCCTTCAGCCCCTTCGGTCTACGCTGGGCCCATGACTACGCATGCGCTCACGCTCAGCCTTCGCTGGTGGGCCGCCTGACGGCGGCCGACCTTCCACGCGAGCACGCATGCGCTCACGGCCGCCGCTACGGCGGCCGTTTTTGTTTCTCCCCTCCCGGGAGTGGCTCGGTCGCCCGGCGCGGTGGCCACCGGCACCACTCACACACAGGGAGAGACAGGACATGACGACGACGAGGATCTTCAGCGGGATCAAGCCCACCGGACACCTGACGCTGGGCAACTACCTGGGGGCCGTACGGCAGTGGGTCGAAGCCGACCTGACGCCCGAGTCCGCGCTGTTCTGCGTCGTCGATCTGCACGCGCTGACCGTCGAGCACGAGCCGGCCCGCGTACGAAGGCTGAGCCGGCAGGCAGCGACGCTGTTGCTGGCGGCCGGGCTGGATCCGCAGCGGTGCACCCTCTTCGTGCAGAGCCATGTCGACGAGCACACCCGGCTGGCGTACCTCCTGGAGTGCACCGCCACCGACGGGGAGCTGCGGCGGATGATCCAGTACAAGGAGAAGGCGGCGAAGGCGCAGGTCTCCGGGGAGGGTGTGCGGCTGTCGCTGCTCACCTATCCCGTGCTGATGGCGGCCGACATCCTGGCGTACGGCGCGCAGGAGGTGCCGGTCGGGGAGGACCAGCGGCAGCACGTCGAGCTGACCCGGGATCTGGCGGTGCGGTTCAACCAGCGGTACGGGCACACCTTCACCGTGCCGAAGGCGACGCTTCCGGCGGTGGCCGCGCGGGTCATGGACCTGCAGGACCCGACGTCGAAGATGGGGAAGTCCCACGAGAGCGGGGCGGGGATCGTCTATCTGCTCGACGAGCCCGGGGCCGTGCGCAAGAAGGTGATGCGGGCGGTCACCGACAGCGGGGACGGTGCGGTGGTCTACGACCGGGAGGCGCGGCCGGGGGTCGCCAATCTGCTGGACATCCTGGCGGCGTGTGCCGGGGGTGATCCGGCCGCGCTCGCCGAGGGGTACAGCGGCTACGGGGCGCTGAAGCGGGATGTCGCCGACGCGGTGGTCGAACTGCTGCGGCCCGTGCAGGAGCGGCATGCCGAGCTGGCGGGCGATCCGGCCCAGGTGGAGAAGGTGCTGCGGGAGGGTGCCGGGCGGGCCCGGGAGCTGGCGCGGCCGGTGGTGGACCGGGCGTACCGGGCCATCGGGCTGCTGGAGCCGTGACGGGTGGGGGGGGTTCCGCGTGCCGCGGGACCCCCCACCGGTACGGGTGTCTCAGCTGTTGCCGGAGGCGAGCTCGCGGCTGCGGTCGCGGGCCGCTTCGAGGGCGGCGATGAGGGCGGCGCGTACGCCGTGCTTCTCCAGCTCGACGATGGCGTTGATCGTCGTGCCGGCCGGGGAGGTGACGGCCTCGCGGAGCTTGACCGGGTGTTCGCCGCTGTCGCGGAGCATGACGGCGGCGCCGATGGCGGCCTGGACGATCAGGTCGTGGGCCTGGGCGCGGGGCAGTCCGAGGAGGATGCCGGCGTCGGTCATGGCCTCGACGAGGAAGTAGAAGTAGGCGGGTCCGGAGCCGGAGAGGGCGGTGGCCGCGTCCTGCTGGGACTCGGGGACGCGCAGGGTCTTGCCGACGCTGCCGAAGATCTCCTCGGTGTGGGCGAGGTGCGCGGCGGTGGCGTGGCTGCCGGCGGAGATGACGGACATGGCCTCGTCGACGAGGGCGGGGGTGTTCGTCATGACGCGGACGACGGGGGTGCCGGGGCTGAGCCGTTCCTCGAAGAAGGCGGTGGGGACGCCGGCGGCGCCGCTGATGACCAGGCGGTCGGCGGGGACGTGCGGGGCGAGCTCGTCGAGGAGCTTGGCCATGTCCTGGGGCTTGACGGTGAGGATGAGGGTGTCGGCGCGCTTGGCGGCTTCGGCGTTGGAGACGGCCTCGACCCCGTAGCGGGTGCGCAGTTCCTCGGCCCGTTCGGCGCGGCGGGCGGTGACGAGGAGCTTCGAGGCGGGCCAGCCGCCGCGGATCATTCCGCTGAGCAGGGCCTCGCCGATCTTGCCGGTACCGAGGACTGCGACTGTCTGGGTCATGCCCGATCCACCTCGCCGAACTGTTCTTGCGCGTGAGCTACGTCTACGTCCTCATCCTTGCACCCGGGCGGGGAAGGGGGAGGCGCTGTCCGGAGTGCGGTCAGGGAGTGCGGCGGCGGAGGGTGACCGCGCCGAGGGCGAGGACGATCAGGGCGCAGGCGGCGACGATCGCGGCGTCGCGGACGAAGTCGGCGGTCATGTCGGTGTGGGTGACCACCTGGGTCATGCCGTCGACGGCGTAGGACATGGGCAGGACGTCGGAGAGTCCTTCGAGGACGGGGTGCATGGTGTCGCGGGCGGCGAAGAGGCCGCAGAGGAGCAGCTGGGGGAAGATCACCGCCGGCATGAACTGGACGGCCTGGAACTCGGAGGCCGCGAAGGCGGAGACGAAGAGTCCGAGTGCGGTGCCGAGGAGGGCGTCGAGGAGGGCTACGAGGAGGAGCAGCCAGGGGGATCCGACGACGTCGAGGCCGAGGGCCCAGAGGGCGAGGCCGGTGGCGAGCAGGGACTGGAGGACGGCGACGGCGCCGAAGGCGAGGGCGTAGCCGGCGATGAGGTCGCCCTTGCCGAGCGGCATGGCGAGGAGGCGTTCCAGGGTTCCGGAGGTGCGTTCGCGCAGGGTGGCGATGGAGGTCACCAGGAACATGGTGATGAGGGGGAAGATCCCGAGGAGTGAGGCGCCGATGCCGTCGAAGGTCTTGGGGCTGCCGTCGAAGACGAAGCGCAGCAGGGTGAGCATCAGTACGGGGACCAGGAGCATCAGCGCGATGGAGCGCGGGTCGTGGCGGAGCTGGCGCAGGACGCGGGCGGCGGTGGCGGTGGTGCGGGCGGCGTTCATCGGGTCTGCTCCCGGATGGCGGTGACGTTGGAGGCGTTCGCCGCGGCGGCGTCGGCGTTGGCTTCGTCGACGAGGCGCAGGAAGCCCTCCTCGACGGTGGTGGTGTGGGTACGGGTGCGCAGTGCGTCGGGGGTGTCCTGGGCGAGGATGCGGCCCTCGCGCATGAGGAGCAGGTCGTGGCAGCGCTCGGCCTCGTCCATGACGTGGGAGGAGACGAGGATCGTCGTGCCGCGGGTGGCGGTGATGTCGTGGAAGAGGTTCCACAGGTCGCGGCGCAGGACGGGGTCGAGTCCGACGGTGGGTTCGTCGAGGACCAGGAGCTCGGGGGTGCCGAGCAGGGCGACGGCGAGGGAGACGCGGCTGCGCTGGCCGCCCGAGAGGTTGCCGGCGAGGGCGCCGGCGCGGCTGGTGAGGTCGACGTCGGTGATGGCGCGGCTGACGGTGGCGGCGCGGCGGTCTGCGGCGGCGCGTCCGGGGTCGAGGACGGCGGCGAAGTAGTCGAGGTTCTGCCGGACGGTGAGGTCGTCGTAGACGCTGGGCGCCTGGGTGACGTAGCCGATGCGGGAGCGGAGCCGGGGGTGGCCGGCGGGGTGGCCGAGGACGTCGAGGGTGCCGGTGACGTGGGCCTGGGTGCCGACGATGGCGCGCATGAGGGTGGATTTTCCGCAGCCGGAGGGGCCGAGGAGGCCGGTGATGCGGCCGCGGGGGACGTCGAAGACGAGGGAGTCGAGGACGGTGCGGGGGGTACGGCCGGTGCCGCGCCGGACGGTCAGGTCATGGGCGTGGACGGCGGCCGGGTCTCCCTCGGCCTGGTTATTCATCATGTGATGAATAATGCTCCTGGCGGTGCCAGGACGTCAATCGCCGGGACGGATGCGGGTGTGGGCTGGGTGTGGATGCGGGCGCCGACGCGGGTGTGGGTGCGGGCTGCTTCTCGCCGCCGCGCCGCGCGGGGCTACTTCTTGCGCTTGGACCGGCGGGCGGCCGGGTTCCCCGTACGGGTGCTGCGGCGGCGGGCGTATTCGGCCTGGGCGCGCTCGTACTCGGCGCGGCGGAGCTTCTCGCCCGGCGCCTCCCCGAGGCAGCGCAGGAAGTACGCGATCAGGGAGCCGATGAAACCGATCGTCTTCAGGCCCTTGAGGGCGGCCTCGTCGGAGGACGGGGCGGGGCGACGGCTGAAGGAGGCCCAGGTCTTGGTGAAGGCGATGGAGCTGGCGATCGCGAAGAGGACGACGACCGAGATGCTGAGGAAGGGGCCGACGTTGCCGATCTCCAGGCCCTCGTAGGCGAAGCGGAGCAGCAGGGCGGCGGCGACGGCGGTGGCCAGCGAGCCGATGGCGAGGCCGACGCGGCGCAGGGCGTAGCCGCCGTCGTGCTCGACCCAGGTGGTGCCGAAGAACGGGATCGGCTCGGGCTGCGGGCCGGCGGGCAGCGGGGCCTGCGCGGCCGGCTCGGCGGGGGTCTGGTCTCGCTGGTCGTCGCTCACATCAGCGATTATCCCTCGCCGGGCCGGTCGGGCCGGGTGTGTCTCACGTGTCAGACGGGTCCGGAACGGTCAGCCGCACTGCGTGACGACGTAGCCGTCACTGCCCGCCTTCACGTACGCGTCGGAAGGCCGGCAGAGGTCAGCAGCGCGTGGCGACGTAGCCGTCACTGCCCGTCTGGACGTATGCGTCCGAGACGAACTGACCGTTGCCGATGCAGTCCCAGATGTCCGTCGTGCCGTACGGACCGGAGACCGTCGTACCGGGGCCCTGGCAGCGGATCGAGACGTACGAGTCGTACGGCAGGACCTTGACGATGGAGTAGCTGGTGCCCGGGCCGCTGCGGACGTTCACCCGGTAGCCGGGAGCAACCGGAAAGGTCTGGAAACCGGACTCCGCGGCGAGGCTCTGGACCTGACCGGGCTCACTCTTTTCGGACATGCGAAAACTCCCCCCTGAGCGTTGCGTTGCGCAACTCGCGCAGGGTAGCAGGACCTTGGAGATAGCCAGGTGCCATCGACTAGGCTCCGGCGGGGGTGGTCGGCGGTGCAGTCGCTGCGCAGGGATCGGGCGGGCTTTCCGGAGTACGCCGGGCAGTATCGGCTGGAATCCGTCCTGGGTTCGGGCGGTATGGGCGTCGTCCACCTCGCCACCTCCGCGTCGGGACTGAAACTCGCCGTCAAGATCGTGCACCCCGAACACGCGGTGGATCCGGAGTTCCGGGCACGGTTCCGGCAGGAAGTGGCCGCGGCGCGTCGTGTGAGCGGGGCGTTCACCGCGCCAGTCGTGGACGCGGACCCGGACGCCGAACGGCCCTGGATGGCGACCTTGTTCATCGACGCACCGACACTCGCCGAGCGGGTGCGGGAGCGGGTGCTCGATCCGGCCGAACTGGCCCGGCTCGGCGCCGGACTCGCCGAGGCCCTGCGGGACATCCACCGGGCCGGTGTGGTGCACCGGGATCTGAAGCCGAGCAACGTCTTGATGGCACCCGACGGAGTACGGGTCATCGACTTCGGGATCTCGCGGCCGACCGACAGCGATCTGCGGACGGAGACCGGAAAGCTGATCGGGACACCGCCCTTCATGGCGCCCGAGCAGTTCCAGCG
Source organism: Streptomyces sp. NPDC001549 (assembly GCF_042894025.1). Classification (NCBI taxonomy): domain Bacteria; kingdom Bacillati; phylum Actinomycetota; class Actinomycetes; order Kitasatosporales; family Streptomycetaceae; genus Streptomyces; species Streptomyces sp. NPDC001549. The sequence goes on along the minus strand of NZ_JBIAVJ010000003.1, from coordinate 506,197 downwards.
ACCCAGGGAAGTGGGGCCTGCGGCGGACCTGTTCGCGATGGGCGCCGTACTCGTGCACGCGGCGACCGGGCGCGGCCCCTTCGACTCCGACAGTCCCTATCTGGTGGCGTATCAGGTCGTCCACCACGACCCCGACCTGACCGGTCTGCCGGCGGCCCTGAGACCGGTCGTCGAGTCCTGCCTCGCGAAGAACCCCTCCGAACGCCCGACCCCTGATGCGCTGATCAGTGAACTGCGTGCGCTGGCCTATCCGACGTCGGAGGACACCCGGGCCTTCATCCCCGGGCCGCGCGGACCCAACCGGCCGGAGGAGGCCACCCACCGCCGGGACCGGATGGTCGCCGAGCAGCCCGGCCCCACCCCGCCGCGGCGGCGGCGGTCACGGCTGGTGCTGTCGGTCGGGGGCGCGCTGCTGCTGACCGGCGGGGCGCTCGGCGGTTACCTCTCGTACGGGACGGACGCAGACCCGTCAGCGCACTCCACCGTGCACGCCGGGGCCACGAAGCCCGGTCCCGGGGCGAAGGCCGGGCCGCCGTGGGCGGTACACGTGGGCGAAGGGGACGGGGGCAATCCCGTTCCGGCCTGCTCGTGGTCGGCCGGAGGCCTCTACTGCTCGGGGCCGGGGCTGGCGGCCGCCCGGCTCGACCCCGCCGACGGCTCGGTGATGTGGTCCGTGCGAAGAGCGGCACCCGCTTCGCGGATGACACCGAATCCGGCTCCGCTGCACGCCGCGGGACTGGTGTTCGCAGTGGACGACGACGGAAAGGGCCTGCGGGCCCTGGATGCGGCAGCCGGTGCGCAGCGGTGGAAGCGGGCCCTGCCGGAGGGCGGGCGGGTGGTGCCCGTGGGAAGTCTGCTGCTCGTCACGAGCCCGGACGGAAAGGCCGCCATGCTCGACGCGGCCACGGGCGCGACTCGCTGGGAGCACCGCCTCGGCGGAGCCGGCTCCGCTTGGCTCGCCGAACCGGACGCGCCGGGGGGCGCCGGCCTGTACCTCTGCGCGCAGGGAGCGGACGGGAAGTCGACCCAGGTCTCCGCTGTCGATGCCGCGAGCGGCGCGGTGCGCTGGCAGGTCCGGAGTCCGGCGCTGCTGGAACCGGTCGGCGCGGCGGCCGGCGGGCTCTACCTGCTGGAAGGTGACACGCGGTCCGCGTCCGGCGCTGTGACCAGGGCGGTCGTGCGGGTGGATCTCGCGACGCGAGCCGTACGCCGGATCCCCCTCTCGTCGCCGTTGCTGGAGGCCCAGGCCACGGTCGGCCCCGAGGGCCGGGTGTACGTCTTCGGCACGTCGGGCGCCCTGGCCGCGGTGGGGGCGGAGCGTGAGGAATGGCGGCTGGAGACGGGCGTGGCCGTGGGCTCGCGGCCGGTGATCCACGACGGGCGGATCCATCTGGCGGCCTCGGACGGGCGGCTGCTGGCCGTCGACGGCGGGGGCCGGCTCCTGGGGCAGACGAAGCCCAGGCTGGGTGGCGAGCCGGGCTACACCTCCACCCTGCCCGCGCCCGTGGCCGGCGGTGGGCGGGTGTTCTCGGGGGCGCCCGACGGGTCGGTGTTCGCGGTGGCGGCGGGGGATCCGGGCGGATGGTGACACGGCGGCGCCCCCGCACCGGAGGGTGCGGGGGCGCCGGCGGAGTCGGTCGTCAGCCCAGGAGGGAGACGTCGCGGACCGCGCCCTTGTCGGCGCTGGTGGCCATCGCGGCGTAGGCGCGCAGGGCCGCGGAGACCTTGCGCTCGCGGTTCTTCGGGGCGTAGACGCCGCCGAGGGCCTCGTGGCGGGCCGCCAGGGTGGCTTCGTCGACGAGGACCTCGATGGACCGGTTCGGGATGTCGATGCGGATCCGGTCGCCGTCCTCGACGACCGCGATGGTGCCGCCCGAGGCCGCCTCCGGGGAAGCGTGGCCGATGGACAGGCCCGAGGTGCCGCCGGAGAAGCGGCCGTCCGTCACCAGGGCGCAGGACTTGCCGAGGCCGCGGCCCTTGAGGAAGGAGGTCGGGTAGAGCATCTCCTGCATACCGGGGCCGCCGCGCGGGCCCTCGTAGCGGATGACGACGACGTCGCCCTCCTTGATCTCCTTGCGGAGGATCTTGTCGACGGCCTCGTCCTGGGACTCGCAGACGACCGCAGGGCCCTCGAAGGTCCAGATCGACTCGTCGACACCGGCGGTCTTCACGACGCAGCCGTCGACCGCGATGTTGCCGCGCAGCACGGCGAGGCCGCCGTCCTTGGAGTACGCGTGCTGCACCGAGCGGATGCAGCCGCCCTCGTCGTCGAGATCGAGGGTCTCCCAGCGCTTGGACTGGGAGAACGCGGTGGCGGAGCGCTCACAGCCGGGGGCCGCGTGCCACAGCTCCATGGCCGTGTCGGTGGCCGTGCCGGAGCGGGCGTCCCACTTCGCGAGCCAGTCCTCCAGGCCGTCCGAGTGGACGGTGCTGATGTCCTTGTTGAGGAGACCGCCGCGGTGCAGCTCGCCGAGGATGGCGGGGATGCCGCCGGCGCGGTGGATGTCCTCCATGTAGTACGTGCCGCCGGGCGCCACGTTCGGCGCGACCTTGGCCAGGCACGGGACCCGGCGCGAGACGGCGTCGATGTCGGTGAGGTCGTAGTCCAGGCCCGCCTCCTGCGCGGCGGCCAGCAGGTGCAGGATCGTGTTCGTGGAGCCGCCCATCGCGATGTCGAGGGCCATGGCGTTCTCGAAGGCCTCGCGGGTGGCGATGCTGCGCGGGAGGACGGACTCGTCGCCGTCCTCGTAGTAGCGCTTGGTGATCTCCACGACCGTGCGGCCGGCGTCCTCGTACAGGGCGCGGCGGGCGGTGTGCGTGGCGAGGACCGAGCCGTTGCCCGGGAGGGCCAGGCCGATGGCCTCGGCGAGGCAGTTCATCGAGTTGGCGGTGAACATGCCTGAACACGACCCGCAGGTGGGACAGGCGTTCTCCTCGATGCGCAGCACGTCCGCGTCCGACACGTTCTCGTTGGAGGCGTCGACCATGGCGTCGATCAGGTCCAGCTTGCGGACGGTGCCGTCGACGAGGGTCGCCTGGCCGGCCTCCATCGGGCCGCCCGAGACGAAGACGACCGGGATGTTGAGGCGCATGGCGGCCATCAGCATGCCGGGGGTGATCTTGTCGCAGTTGGAGATGCAGATCAGCGCGTCGGCGCAGTGCGCCTCGACCATGTACTCGACCGAGTCCGCGATCAGGTCGCGGGAGGGCAGGGAGTACAGCATGCCGCCGTGGCCCATGGCGATGCCGTCGTCGACCGCGATGGTGTTGAACTCGCGCGGGATCGCACCGGCGGCGCGGATGGCGTCGGAGACGATGCGGCCGACCGGCGCCAGGTGGGTGTGACCGGGGACGAACTCGGTGAAGGAGTTGGCGACCGCGACGATCGGCTTGCCGATGTCCGCGCTCGCTACGCCCGACGCGCGCATCAGCGCACGCGCGCCTGCCATGTTGCGGCCGTGGGTGACGGTGCGGGACCTCAGCTCGGGCATGCGGTTTCACTCCCCATGAGTGCGGCTGTACGGTCAGCCGCGACTGCGGATATGGCTCAGATACGAGGCTACGCCCACCGCCCGCGATCCGGACAGCGCGTCCGGATGCCGGGACGGCCGGCTCATTCCTCGGTCAGGTACCGCTGGAGCGTGGGCGCCACGAGGGCAACGATCTTCTCCGGGTCGGTGGACGCGAGGGGCTCCACCCGGACCACGTAGCGCAGGATCGCGATGCCGACCATGTGGGAGGCGGCGAGCTCGGCTCGGAAGGTCGGGTCGGGGACGTCGAGGTCGGCGGCGACGCGCTCCAGGACCCGCCGCAGGACCAGCTGGCGCAGTACCTTCGCGGCGGCCTCGTGCGTGAGCGCCGAGCGGATCACGGCGAGCAGCGGGACCCGGGTGACCGGGTTCTCCCAGACGCCGAGGAAGTAGCGGGCGAGGCGCTCGCCGATGCCGTCCGGGCCCTCGCCGATGATCGCGGGGACCACCAGGGCGGGCTCGATGCTGACCTCGATGGCGGCGGCGAACAGGTCGTCCTTGCTGCCGAAGTAGTGGTGCACCAGCGCCGGGTCGACGCCGGCGACCTTCGCGATGCCGCGCACGGACGTCTTGTCGTACCCGCGCTCCGCGAACACCTCACGGGCGGCGAGCCGGATGCGCTCCTGGGTGCCGGGGCCGTCGTCGGCCTCGTCCTGCCGGGGCCGGCCGGGGCCGCGGCGGCGCGGCTTGGGTGCGTCCGGGGTATCGGTCACGGCCGGCGGGCCTTGTCGCGCTCGGCGGTGGTGTGGTGGGGGGTGGAGTGGGGGGTGGAGTGGGGGGTGGTGGCGAGGTGCAGGCGGGTGAAGGCCAGCGCCTCGGCGAGATCGGCCTCGCGCTCGGCGGAGGACATCGCCCGGCGGGTGTTCACCTCGATCACCACGTGCCCGTCGAACGAGGTCCGCGCGAGGCTCTCCAGGAGTTCGGCGCAGGGCTGCGTACCGCGGCCCGGGACCAGGTGCTCGTCCTTGGCCGATCCGTTCCCGTCGGCGAGGTGGATGTGCGCGAGCCGGTCGCCCATCCGGTCGATCATCGCGGTGGCGTCGGTACGGGCGGTCGCGGTGTGCGACAGGTCGACGGTGAAGTGGCGGTAGTCGTCCTTCGTCACGTCCCACTCGGGGGCGTACGCGAGCATCTCGCGGTCGCGGTAGCGCCACGGGTACATGTTCTCCACGGCGAACCGGACGTCGGTCTCGTCGGCCATCCGCCAGATACCGGTGACGAAGTCCCGCGCGTACTGGCGCTGCCAGCGGAAGGGCGGATGCACGACCACGGTGCTCGCCCCGAGCCGCTCGGCCGCGGCCTGGGCGCGCTGCAGCTTGGTCCACGGATCGGTGGACCAGACCCGCTGGGTGATCAGGAGACACGGCGCGTGCACGGCCAGGATCGGCACCCCGTGGTGGTCCGACAGCCGGCGCAGGGCGTCGACGTCCTGGCTGACCGGATCCGTCCAGACCATCACCTCGACGCCGTCGTAACCGAGGCGCGCGGCGATCTCGAAGGCGGTCGCCGTCGACTCCGGATAGACGGAGGCGGTGGATAGGGCGACTTTCGCGGTCGGGACACGGACTGGTTCTGCCACGAAGACAGGGTACGGGCCCGAAACGGCGCCCGACCGTGACGGCGGCCACGCGACTCCGGAAGGCGGGATCCGCTCGACCGGAATCAGAGACGCGTATGGGGGTTTCCCGTCAGTCTCATCGTCTCTCCGTGTCGGGCCGGTCCCTCACGCCCCCGGGGCCGGCATGTGGTCCAGCCTGCGCAGGATCACGCCCTCGCGGAGTGCCCACGGGCAGATCTCCAGCTCCTCCACGCCGAAGAGGTCCATCGCGCCCTCCGCGACCAGCGCTCCCGCCAGGAGCTGGTTCGCCCGGCCCTCCGAGACGCCCGGGAGGGCCGAGCGCTGGGCCGTGGTCATCGCCGCCAGGCGCGGGACCCATTCCTCCAGGGACTTGCGGCTCAGATCCCGCTGCACGTACAGGCCGTCCGCCGAGCGGGCCGCGCCCGCGATGCGGGCCAGCTGCTTGAAGGTCTTCGAGGTCGCCACCACGTGGTCCGGCGCACCGAAGCGGCTGAACTCGCCGACCGTCCGGGCGATCTCCGCCCGCGCGTGCCGCCGTAGCGCCCGGATGTCCAGCGCGTCCGGCGGGTCGCCCGGGAGCCAGCCCGAGGTGAGGCGGCCCGCGCCCAGCGGGAGGGAGACGGCCGCGTCCGGGTCCTCGTCGATGCCGTACGCGATCTCCAGCGAGCCGCCGCCGATGTCCAGGACCAGCAGTTTCCCGGCGGACCAGCCGAACCAGCGGCGGGCCGCGAGGAAGGTGAGCCGGGCCTCGTCCTCGCCGCTCAGCACCGGCAGGTCGACGCCGGTCTCGGCCCGGACCCGCGCGAGGACCTCGTCCGCGTTCGTGGCCTCGCGTACGGCGCTGGTCGCGAAGGGGAGGACGTCCTCGCACCCCTTGTCCTCGGCGGCCTGGACCGCGTCGCGGATCACCGAGACGAGGCGCTCGACGCCTTCGGGGGTGACGGCGCCACGCTCGTCGAGCAGCTCCGCCAGCCTCATCTCCACCTTGTGCGAGTGCGCCGGCTGCGGGCGCGCGCCGGGGTGCGCGTCCACCACCAGCAGATGGACCGTATTCGAACCCACATCCAGCACACCGAGTCTCATAGGGGGAAACGCTACTGCGAGGAAGACTCGGGGGTTGTGTAAGGGGCGCATAGGCTTGGGTTTGTGCCAAATACGAAGAAGGCCAACAAGACCCGGTCGCAGAAGGACACGGGCAAGGACACCGTCAAGAACAAGGCGAAGGCCAAGGCCGACGCCAAGGGCGGCAAGGACAAGGCCGTGGTCGCGGCCGACGAGAAGGGGCTCGACTTTCCCCGGGCCTGGGTGGAGTTCCCCGATCCCGCCGACGACGAGCAGATCTTCCGCTGTGACCTGACCTGGCTGACCTCCCGCTGGACCTGCATCTTCGGCAGCGGCTGCCAGGGCATCCAGGCGGGCCGGGCGGACGACGGCTGCTGCACGCTGGGCGCGCACTTCTCCGACGAGGACGACGAGAAGCGCGTCGCGCAGCACGTGGCCCGGCTGACGCCCGAGCTGTGGCAGTTCCACGACGTCGGCAGCGAGAGCGGGTGGACGCAGCACGACGACGACGGGGAGAAGCAGACCCGCCGCTGGGACGGCGCGTGCATCTTCCTGAACCGGCCGGGGTTCGCCGCCGGGGCGGGCTGTTCGCTCCACATCCTCGCGGTGAAGGAGGGCCGGGAGCCGCTGGAGACCAAGCCCGACGTCTGCTGGCAGCTGCCGATCCGCCGGACGTACGAGTGGATCGACCGGCCGGACGACACGCGCGTGCTGCAGGTGTCGATCGGTGAGTACGACCGCCGCGGCTGGGGTCCGGGCGGCCACGACCTGCACTGGTGGTGCACGTCGGCCACCTCCGCGCACGGTGCCGGCGAGCCGGTGTACGTGTCGTACCGCCCCGAGCTGACGGAGCTGATGGGCAAGGAGGGCTACGACGAGCTCGTGAAGCTGTGCGAGGCGCGGCTGGCCTCGCTGCTGCCGATGGCCCCGCACCCCGCGGATCCTGCCTGACCGCAGAGGCCCCCCTCAGGGCCCCCTCAGGGCCCCGTCGATGCCGACGGGGCCGGGTCCGGGGCGGGGGAAACCGTTCCGCCTGAGCCCTCCGTCGGGGTCGGCTCGGGCGTCGGGATCGTCGGCTCCGTCGGGGACGGTGCCGGGGTGGACGGCTGCGTCGGGTCCGGCGAGGGCGCCGGGGTCGCGGGCCGCGTCGGGTCCGGGGTGGGCGCGGGCGTCGCCGCGGGGCGGCCGCGGCCCTGGATGGAGACCACGGCGCCGCTCGGGTCGACCCCGACCCGGGCCGTCCAGGCGCCGACGGGCTGGCCCTCGGGGTCCACGACGATCCGTAGGGTGACCGATTCTCCTGGGGCCAGCGTGCCCGCGGTCCGGCTCGCGCGCAGCCAGGGGGCGTCGGACCAGAGCCGCCAGTCCACGGGGGCGCCGCCGGAGGCGGTGAGGGTGAGCAGGGTGACGGCGCCCTGGGCGGATGCGGCCACGGTGAGGCGGCCGGCGCTGCCGGGGTGGTCGGGGGTCGCGGGCGGGCCGGTGCTGATGATCTCGACGGAGACGTCGGAGGCGGTGTCGCTCTGGGCGAAGCCGGGGCCGCTGGTGGTGGCTGCGTTCCCGGTGTTCTCGTAGGCGGTCAGCGGGCGGCCGTCGGTCCGCGCGGCCGGGAGTTCGGACTCGCTGGCGGAGATACGGGTGGCGTCGCCGCCGGCGGGCTCGCCGGTGCCGGGGCCGCCGCGGTACGCCGCCCACAGGGCCAGGACCGGGGCGGCGACGACGGTGGCGACCACGGTGGTGGTCACGACCCGGGCGCGCAGCCGGTCCCGGCGGGCCGCGCGGTCCTTGGGGTCCATGGGGAAGCCGGTGCGGTCGAAGCGCGGGGCGGACCCCCGTCCGCGGCCCCGGCCGGAGCGGAGCATCGCGGCGTGGACGGCGGTGCGAGGGGCGGGTACGAGGGGGAGCGCGGCGGTGTTGAGGCCGCCGGAGCCGGGCCAGGGGCCCGCGGCGCCCACGCGTTCGGCGACGCGCCGGCATCGGGGGCAGTCGTCGACGTGGCGGACGAGCTCGGCGCGCAGGGTGCTGGACAGCAGGACGTTGCCGTCGCCGTCGTCGCCGGTGAGCCGGGAGACGCTGGGGCAGTTGCCGGTCTCGACGACGGCGAGGGCGGCGCGGGTGCGCTCCACTTCGCAGGCGGCGCCGGAGAGCAGCTCGCGGGCGGCGGCCGCGGGGGTGCCGAGGACGGCGGCGAGTTCGGGGACGCCGAGGCGGTGGCGGACGGCGAGTTCGAGGGCCTCGCGCTGCTCGGGCGTGGTGCCGGCGGCTTCGGGCCAGGCGAGCCGGGCCAGTTCCGTACGGCGGTAGGCGCTCACGTCAAGGGGCCGGTGGGCGTCCTGGCCGCGGTCGGATGGTGTGTCATCACCCGGCGCACGGTCTCGTCCGGTGTGCTCCGGCGCACGCCGGGCGGAATGCGCTCCCTGGCGGGCGCGCCGCTGCTCGGCCAGCCGGTGCAGGCAGCCCCAGCGGGCGAGTGCGTAGAGCCAGGCGCGCCGGTCCCCCTCGTCGGGGCAGCGGCCGGGATGCCGCTCGGCCACGGCGAGGACGTCCCCGAGCACGTCGGTCGCGGTGTCGTGGTCGCACAGGACCGACAGGCAGTACGTGAACAGGCCGTCCAGGTAGGGCTCGTGCCGGAACGGCGGCGGCTGCTCGGCCTCGCGGGGCATGCGCCCGTGCGCCCGGTGTGCGCCGGTGTGCGCCGAGGAGTGTGCCTGGTTGCTGCTGTTCACCTGGCGACCGTAGGCGGCACGCCGGTGACGCCCTGGAAGCCTTCGCCACTTTTAGCCCTTACGGGTGAACAGATCGGTGAGGCGCTGACGCAGGCCCTGACGCGGTCTGACCGGCAGGTCCTGCCGACCCACTGAGCCCACCACGGAGCCCGTCACTGAGCCCGCCACTGAGCCCGCCACGGGGCCCGCCGCGGGGCCCGCCGCGGGGCCCGCCGCGGGGCCCACAGGACCAACGTGCACCTCGCGCAGCAGAGCGCCGTCCTCCCCGTATGAACTCCACGGAGAAGGGGAGGCCGCGTGCGGACAGCACGGCGGTGAGCGCGTCGAGCCGGCCCGCGTCCGCCTGGCCGTGGAGGAGGACGCCGCCGTCGACCGGTTCGATCTCCAGCCGGGCCAGCGGGCTCTCCACCTCGTACCCCTCCCAGGAGGGGGAACGCGAGCTCCAGTCCGCGCGGACGAAGAACGCGGCGAGGTCCGCGGCGGAGCGGCGGCCGGGGAAGAGCCCCGCCACATCCGCGACGGGCATGCCGGTCACGTCGGCGCCGAAGGGGGATCCCTCGTCGGACAGGTCCATGAGGAAGTCCATGAGGGCACCCTCGCAGCGGGCCGGCCGCGCCCCGCGACCGGCACCCTGGTCCGGCCTGTCGGTGCGGGCGGCTACCGTGAACGGCATGGCTGCCCGCACCGCTCGTTCATCCGCCAAGGACCGGCCGTCCTACCGCTGCACCGACTGCGGCTGGACGACCGCCAAGTGGCTCGGCCGCTGTCCCGAATGCCAGGCCTGGGGCACCGTGGAGGAGATGGGCGCGCCCGCCGTGCGGACCACCGCCGCCGGCCGGGTCTCGACCGCCGCCCTGCCGATCGCGCAGGTCGACGGCCGGACCGCGACCGCCCGCAGCACCGGTGTGGACGAGCTGGACCGCGTCCTCGGCGGCGGGCTCGTGCCCGGCGCCGTCGTGCTGCTCGCCGGCGAGCCCGGTGTCGGCAAGTCGACCCTGCTGCTGGACGTAGCGGCGAAGGCGGCCAGCGACGAGCACCGCACGCTGTACGTGACGGGCGAGGAGTCGGCCAGCCAGGTGCGCCTGCGGGCCGACCGGATCAACGCCCTCAGCGATCACCTCTATCTCGCCGCCGAGACCGATCTGTCCGCCGTTCTCGGGCATCTCGACGCCGTGAAGCCCTCCCTGCTGATCCTGGACTCCGTACAGACCGTCGCCTCCCCCGAGATCGACGGCGCGCCCGGCGGCATGGCCCAGGTGCGCGAGGTGGCCGGAGCGCTGATCCGGGCCTCCAAGGAGCGCGGGATGTCCACCCTCCTCGTCGGCCACGTGACCAAGGACGGGGCCATCGCCGGTCCCCGCCTGCTGGAGCACCTCGTCGACGTGGTGCTGAGCTTCGAGGGCGACCGGCACGCCCGGCTGCGGCTGGTGCGCGGCATCAAGAACCGGTACGGGGCCACCGACGAGGTCGGCTGCTTCGAGCTGCACGACGAGGGGATCACCGGGCTCGCCGACCCGAGCGGGCTGTTCCTGACCCGGCGGGCCGAGGCCGTTCCGGGCACCTGCCTGACGGTGACTCTGGAGGGGAAGCGTCCGCTGGTCGCCGAGGTGCAGGCGCTGACCGTGGACTCCCAGATCCCCTCCCCCCGGCGTACGACCTCGGGCCTGGAGACCTCGCGCGTGTCGATGATGCTGGCGGTGCTGGAGCAGCGCGGCCGGATCACGGCGCTCGGCAAGCGCGACATCTACAGCGCCACCGTGGGCGGGGTGAAGCTCACCGAGCCGGCCGCCGACCTGGCGATCGCGCTCGCGCTGGCCTCCGCCGCCAGTGACGTCCCGCTGCCGAAGAACCTCGTCGCGATCGGTGAGGTCGGCCTGGCCGGCGAGGTGCGGCGGGTGACCGGCGTGCAGCGGCGGCTCGCGGAGGCGCACCGGCTGGGATTCACGCACGCGCTGGTCCCGGCGGATCCGGGGAAGGTGCCGGCCGGGATGAAGGTCATCGAGGTGGCCGACATGGGCGACGCGCTACGGGTGTTGCCGCGCGGCCGCTCCCGTACGCCCGCCAGGGAGCGGTCCGCGGAGTAGCCGGCCCCGGGGGGACACCGGGGGGACGATCCCCTGGTCAGGGGGTCCGTACGGGGCCCGCCCGGGCCGTACCTGGCCAAGCCACGGCGGGGCCGTGGCGCGCGCCGGTAGACTTTGGGCTGGTCCGCCCGGCCGTACGCACGTCCTCGTGCCCGCGGCGCGGGGCGGCGCAACCCGCGACCGGAGGAGTGCAGTGGCAGCCAAGGACGGGGCAGCAGCATCCGGGAAGTCGGGCGCGAGCTCCAAGCAGGAGGCCATGATGCGCGCCTCGCTGAGCGCGGTCGCACCTGGTCAGCCGCTGCGTGACGGCTTGGAGCGGATCGTTCGCGGCAACACCGGCGGGCTCATCGTCCTCGGTATGGACAAGAGCGTCGAGGCCATGTGCACGGGCGGTTTCGTCCTGGACGTGGAGTTCACGGCGACCCGGCTGCGCGAGCTGTGCAAGCTCGACGGCGCGCTCATCCTCGACAAGGACATCACCAAAATCCTGCGGGCCGGTGTGCAGCTGGTGCCGGACGCGTCGATCCACACGGAGGAGACGGGTACGCGGCACCGTACGGCCGACCGCGTCTCCAAGCAGTGCGGCTTCCCGGTGGTGTCGGTGTCTCAGTCGATGCGTCTGATCGCTCTGTACGTGGACGGGGAGCGGCGGGTCCTGGAGGAGTCCGGGGCGATCCTGTCGCGGGCGAACCAGGCGCTGGCCACGCTGGAGCGGTACAAGCTGCGCCTCGACGAGGTCGCGGGCACGCTGTCGGCGCTGGAGATCGAGGACCTGGTCACGGTCCGCGACGTGACGGCGGTCGCGCAGCGGCTGGAAATGGTCCGCCGGATCGCGACCGAGATCGCCGAGTACGTGGTCGAACTGGGCACGGACGGGCGACTGCTGTCGCTGCAGCTGGACGAGCTGACGGTCGGGATCGAGCAGGAGCGGGAGCTGGTCATCCGGGACTACGTGCCGGAGCCGACGGCGAAGCGGTCCCGCACGGTGGACGAGGCGCTGGCGGAGCTGGACGCGCTGACGCATCCGGAGCTGCTGGAGCTGGCGATCGTGGCGCGGGCGCTGGGGTACACGGGCTCGCCGGAGACGCTGGACTCGGCGGTGTCGCCGCGCGGGTACCGGCTGCTGGCGAAGGTGCCGCGACTGCCGGGCGCGATCATCGAGCGGCTCGTGGAGCACTTCGGCGGGCTGCAGAAGCTGCTCGCCGCGAGCGTCGACGACCTGCAGACGGTGGACGGCGTGGGCGAGGCCCGCGCACGGAGCGTCCGCGAGGGCCTGTCCCGCCTGGCGGAGTCGTCCATCCTGGAGCGGTACGTCTAGCCTGCGCCGCACTGCCGGACGCCCCGCGCCTCAAACGCCGGCGGGGCTGAATGTTCAGCCCCGCCGGCGTTTGAGGCGCGGGCGCGGAGCGCCGTGTTCGAATCCGCGCCGGCTCGGACCCGGTCAGTCCTGCTTGAGGACGAACGAGGTGCGGGCCACCGGCATGCCCGGGGCCTTGACCTCGACCACGTAGGTGTCGGGTGCCGCCGACCCCGCCGGAGGCGTCTGGCACTGGTCGGCCGCGCTGAACCTGCGGTCCCAGTCCAGCGACTGCTTCGTCTCACCCTGCGCCGGGAGGCGGAAGAAGGCGTTGCCCGCGCCCGCCGGGCAGTCCGCCGAGGACCAGACCGCCTTGCTGCTGCTCGCCTGAAGGATGGTCAGGACGGCCTGCTTCGGGCCGAGGTCGATCTTGCAGGTGGTTCCGGAGGTGTTGCGGGCGACCAGTTCGAGGCGCGGCTTCTCGTTCGCCTCGTACTCGTTCTTCACGCTCTTGACCTCCCACTGCAGCGCTCCGGGCGCGCAGGTGGGGAGCGGGGAGTCCGCCGGGACCGGAGCCGGGCCGCCCGCGGCGCCGCCGGAGCCGGAGCCGGAGCCCGAGCCGCCGTTCGAGCCCGTACCGCCGCCCGGTTCGCCGTTCTTGCCCGCCCCGCCCGTGGAGTCGCCGCCGGAGCCGGTGTTCCCGCCGCTGCCCGACTCGGGGCGCCCGCCGGGGGCCGCGCTGATCGCGGGGCCGGTGCCGGCCGGTCCCGGGGTGATCGAGGTGACGGGGTCGGGGCCGTCCTGGCCCTTTCCGTTCGTACTCGTCCTCCCCCCACCGGAACTGACGGTCCATACGGCGAGGAGCGCCAGGAGCGCGACAACGGAAGCCAGCACAGCCCTCCGTCGCCAGTAGATGGAGGAGGGGAGCGGCCCGACCGGATTGCGCAGAGATCCCACGGATGGAACTTTACGAGAGTTCGCGACCCGATCAGTGCCCCACATGCCGTGCAGAGGACTTGATTTGCCGATGATCATCCTGCGGGCGCAATCGAGGGCGCCGAGATCCGGCCAAAGGGTTGATGCGGAGATTAATCCGCTTTGAGTACGTTCGGTGAGCATGGACAGCTCCGGCCTCTACCGCGCCATCACCGATTTCGCCCACCGGACACCCTCATGGGTGCAACCGGCCTTCGTGATCTGGACGGCGTACGGGCTCCTCCCCTTCGGGGCGCTCTTTCGCGGCCGTCTGGTGGCGCCCGCGCGGCCGGGGCCCCGCCCGGCCGGTGGCCGCACGACGTGGCGTTCGGCCTGCTGCCGGGCGGTTCGGTCGCCGCCCTCGCCGTCCTCGCGTTCACCGGTCCGGCAGGTGCGCTCATCACCGCCGCGCGGGCGGGTGGCGGACCGTCCGCCGTCTGGTTCACCGGTCGCGGTCCGGCGCGCCGAGGGAGGTGAAACGTGCCAGGATGCCGTCTGCCATGACTGCATCTCCCGGTTCCTCCACGGACGTATCCCCCGACTCCTCCCACGCGCTGCACTCCCCCGTCATCGCGTGGTTCGACGAGCACGCCCGCGACCTGCCCTGGCGCCGCCCCGAGGCTGGCCCCTGGGGGGTCATGGTCAGCGAGTTCATGCTCCAGCAGACGCCCGTCAGCCGGGTCCTGCCGGTATACGAGCAGTGGCTCGCCCGGTGGCCCCGCCCCGCGGACCTGGCCACCGAGGCCCCCGGCGAAGCCGTACGGGCCTGGGGCCGGCTCGGCTACCCGCGCCGCGCGCTGCGGCTGCACGGGGCGGCCGTCGCGATAGCGGACCGGCACGGGGGCGACGTACCGCGGGAGCACGCGCAGCTGCTGGCGCTGCCCGGGATCGGCGAGTACACGGCGGCGGCCGTGGCCTCCTTCGCGTACGGGCAGCGGCACGCCGTCCTCGACACGAACGTCCGCCGGGTCTTCGCGCGCACCGCGACCGGGGTCGAGTACCCGCCGAACGCGACGACCGCCGCCGAACGGCGCCTCGCCCGGGCCCTGCTGCCCGAGGACGAGGCCACCGCGGCCCGCTGGGCGGCGGCCTCGATGGAGCTCGGGGCGCTGGTGTGCACCGCCAAGAGCCCCGACTGCGCGCGCTGTCCGGTGGCCGGGCTGTGCGCGTGGCGGCTCGCCGGGAAGCCGGCGCACGAGGGTCCGCCGCGGCGCGGGCAGACGTACGCCGGAACCGACCGGCAGGTGCGGGGCAAGCTCCTCGCCGTGCTCCGGGAGGCGGTGGGCGCGGTTCCGCAGGCGGTGCTCGACACGGTCTGGGACGAGCCGGTGCAGCGGGCCCGGGCGCTGGACGGGCTGGTTGCCGACGGGCTGGTGGAGCCCTTGGACGGGGGCTTCTACCGGCTTCCGCAGTCCCTCCCCCAGGCCCTCCCGCAGTCCCTCCCCCAAGCCGTCGCCCAGACCGTCCCGCAGGCCTGACCGAAGCTGACTCCGAGATTCCGCTTATTGCCGGTAAACCCCAGCTCACGGGGGTTGTTACACAACCTATGGGTGTCCGTGCGCCCACCGAAGGCTGGCTCGCACAGGCCCGTGACAACCCCTCCGTACCTTCGAATCCGTAGGACACGGGGATGAGCGGTTGGACGGGTGGAGGCGGTCTGAGATGGCGCACGGCGAGGTACTCGGATTCGAGGAGTACGTACGCACTCGGCAGGACGCGCTCCTGCGCAGTGCCCGGCGTCTGGTCCCGGACCCCACGGACGCGCAGGACCTCCTGCAGACCGCGCTCGTACGCACCTACGGCCGCTGGGACGGCATCGCCGACAAGTCCCTGGCCGACGCCTACCTGCGCCGGGTCATGATCAACACCCGCACCGAGTGGTGGCGCGCCCGCAAGCTCGAAGAGGTCCCCACCGAGCAGCTCCCCGACGCCTCCGTCGAGGACGGCTCCGACCAGCGCGCCGACCGCGCCCTCCTCATGGACATCCTCAAGGTTCTCGCACCCAAGCAGCGCAGCGTGGTCGTGCTGCGACACTGGGAGCAGATGAGCACCGAGGAGACGGCCGCGGCGCTCGGAATGTCGGCGGGAACCGTGAAGAGCACTCTGCACCGCGCGCTGGCCCGCCTCCGGCAGGAGCTGGAGAGCCGGGATCTGGACATGCGTGCGCTGGAGCGCGGTGACCACACCATGCGGTACGAGGGGCGTGAGCGGTGCGCGGCCTGAATGGCCAAGGTTTGTCCGGAGGTTCTCTGGTGCTGATGTCGGCGGGGACGGTCGTCCTCGTCGGCACAGCCGTGTTCGCGGTCGGGTGCGCCACGGGCGGCACCGGTCTGCGCGACGGCGGCCCGGCCCGCACCGAGGCGGTCGCCAAGGCCACGGCGTCGGGGCCCACCCCCGACGATTCCGTGTCGGCCTCGCCCGGCCGGCCGCTGAGGAAGGTCGACCCGGTCGGGCTGCTGATGAAGGACCCCAAGGTCAGCGCCGAGGTCAAACGGGACCTCAAGCCCTGCTCGGGCAAGGAGTACCCGGTGGACGTGAGCTACGGGAAGGTCACCGGCAGCCCCGTCGTGGACATCGTGGTGAACGTCCTGTCATGCGCCGACGCCCTGGGCCGCGGAACGTACGTGTACCGGGCGGACGGAGACGCGTACGAGAATGTGTTCTCGGACGAACAGCCACCCGTCTACGCGGAGATCGACCGGGGCGACCTGGTGGTCACGAAGCAGGTCTACGGAAAGAGCGACGTGCTCGCCTATCCGTCGGGCGAGGACGTGATCACGTACCGCTGGAACGGGGAGAAGTTCACCGAGCAGGACCGAGTTCACTCGGAGTACAGCAACGTGGTCGACGGCGGTGTCCCGCCCGCCCCGGTCACGAGTCAGAAGAACTGAGCACAGAAGAACCGAGGCGAGGCTCCCGCATGGCCGAGACCCATGTCCTGTTCGTGGAGGACGACGACGTCATCCGTGAGGCCACGACCCTGGCGCTGGAACGCGACGGGTTCGTGGTCACGGCCATGCCCGACGGCCTGTCCGGGCTGGAGTCCTTCCGCGCGAACCGGCCCGACATCGCCCTGCTGGACGTGATGGTCCCGGGCATGGACGGCGTGAGCCTGTGCCGCCGCATCCGCGACGAGTCCACCGTCCCGGTGATCATGCTCTCCGCGCGCGCCGACTCCATCGACGTGGTGCTGGGCCTGGAGGCGGGCGCCGACGACTACGTCACCAAGCCCTTCGACGGATCCGTGCTCGTGGCCCGGATCCGCGCGGTGCTGCGCCGCTTCGACCACTCCGGCGGCCCGCAGAACGGCGGAGCGAACGGGGCCGGCAACGGCTCGGACGCCGAGCGCGGGGTCCTCTCCTTCGGCGACCTGGAGGTGGACACCGAGGGCATGGAGGTCCGCCGGGCGGGCGCCGCCGTGGCCCTGACCCCGACCGAGATGCGGCTGCTGCTGGAGTTCTCCTCCGCGCCCGGCACCGTGCTCTCGCGCGACCGCCTGCTGGAGCGGGTCTGGGACTACGACTGGGGCGGCGACACCCGCGTCGTGGACGTCCACGTCCAGCGGCTGCGCACCAAGATCGGCCAGGACCGGATCGAAACGGTCCGGGGCTTCGGATACAAACTCAAGGCATGAGACGGCTCACCCTCCGCACGGGGATCCGCTGGAAGATCACCGTCGCCATCGCCTCCGTGGGCGTCCTCGTCACGATCGCGCTGAGCCTGGTGGTGCACAGTGCTGCCCGCGTGTCGATGCTGGAGAGCGCCCGCGAAGTGCAGCTGGAGCGCGTCCAGTTCATCTCCCGTAACGCCGATGCCGGGCGCAAGCCGCCCATGGGTGCCAAGCTCAACGATCCCGAACTGCCCTCCGAGCTGCGGCACAAGGCGCAGTCGGGCCGGCGCGGGACCTACGTCCAGGAGCGGCCGGACGGGGGGCTTCCCGAGGTGTGGGCCGCCGTACCGCTCGGGAACGGGCAGGTGCTGTCGCTGCACACGCCGTTCCGGGAGAGCACCAATCTGCTCCCCGACCTGGACCGGGCCCTGCTCATCGGCGGGCTGTCCGCCGTGATCGGCGGCTCGGCGCTCGGCGTGCTCATCGGCGGGCAGATCTCGCGCCGGCTGCGCAAGGCCGCGGCCGCCTCGCAGCGGGTGGCGCACGGCGATCCCGACGTCCGCGTACGGGATGCGGTCGGCGGTGTCGTGCGGGACGAGACGGACGACCTCGCGCGGGCCGTGGACGCCATGGCGGACGCCCTCCAGCAGCGGCTGGAGGCCGAACGACGGGTGACCGCGGACATCGCGCACGAACTGCGGACTCCGGTGACGGGCCTGCTCACGGCGGCGGAACTGCTGCCTCCGGGGCGGCCGACGGAGCTGGTGCGGGACCGGGCCCAGGCCCTGCGCGCACTGGTCGAGGACGTGCTGGAGGTGGCCCGGCTGGACAGCGCCTCGGAGCGGGCGGAGCTCCAGGACGTGGCGCTGGGCGAGTTCGTGAGCCGGCGGGTGGCGTCGCTGATGCCGGAGGCGACCGTACGGGTCGTCGCGGACGAGATCGTCAGCACCGACCCGCGCCGCCTGGAGCGGATCCTGGGGAACCTGCTGGCCAATGCCGCGCGCTACGGGCAGCCGCCGATCCAGGTCGACGTCGAGGGCCGGGTCGTACGGGTCCGGGACCACGGGCCGGGCTTCCCCGAGGCGCTGCTGCGCGAGGGGCCGAGCCGCTTCCGCACCGGGTCGACGGACCGCGCGGGTGTGGGGCACGGGCTGGGGCTGACCATCGCGGGGGGCCAGGCGCGGGTGCTGGGCGCCCGGCTGACCTTCCGTAACGTGGCCGCCCGGGGCGGCTCGGAGCGCGCGGGCGCGGCGGCGGGTGCGGTGGCGGTCCTGTGGCTGCCGGAGCACGCGCCGACGGCGACGGGCAGCTTCCCGATCCTCAAGCCGCCGCAGGGCTGAACCGGGGCGGGACGGGCAGGTCGGGCGGGACGGGTACCGGGCCGTATCCGCCCGGGGGTCCGTGACGTGGCATCCGTGACTTAGCATCCGTGGCATGAGCGACGGTACGAATCCCCCGAGCCACCCGCAGCCCGAGCCCGCCCCAGGGAGCGGCGGATACGGGTTTCCGCCGGGACCGCCCGCGCAGGACGGCTACGGCTACCCGACCCAGTCCGGCGGCTACGGCTACCCGCAGACGGGGCAGCAGCCGAACCCGTACCAGCAGGACGCGGAGGGCGGTCAGTGGCCTCCGGCCCAGCCGGCCTTCACGAGACTGGCCGGTCCGGACCTCCCCGGCGCGTCGCAGGAGCCGGACTGGGAGGCCATGGCCGACCGCTCCGCGGCCGAGCGGCGCAGGAAGCGGCTGTGGATGCTGGGCGGCAGTGTGACCGTGCTCGCGCTGCTGGCCGGCGGAGGAACGTTCTTCCTGCTGGGCGGCGACGAGGACGGACAGGACGCCCAGCCCTCGAACGCGGCCTCCGCCTCCGCCTCGCCCGAGCCGGAGGACTCGAAGGGGCCCGCCGCCTACACCGCGACCGTCGCGGGTGACGACACCCTGCTGCGCGACAGCTACGGCAGCATGGGGATCCGGCTCGGCCCCGACCTCAAGGTCGGCCCGCTGGGCAAGCGCTTCCAGGTCATAGGCAAGGGCAACGGGAACTCGTGGGGGCAGTCCGCCGAGCCGGTCGTGGACGTGACCAAGAGCTTCACCGTGACGGCCCGCGCCTACAACTCCGCCGCCAAGGGCTCGCGGATCATCATGAGCCAGGGCGACGGGGAGTCGTTCTCCTTCGAGCTGGGCGTGAACGAGGTCAACGGCAAGCAGGCCTGGATCTTCCGCGTGCAGACGGGCGACAAGGGCGCCGCGGCCACCACGCGGACGGTCACCGCCGAGGGGCTCAGCATGGTCAAGACGCCCACGCTGCTGATGGCCACCTACGACGCCGAGAAGAAGGCCATCGCGCTCTACGTGGACGGCAAGAAGGCCGGCGAGACCCCGGTGCCGCCGATCTGGCCGGCTCCTGGTCCGCTCCAGCTCGGCCGGTCCAAGCACCACAACATCTGGACCGGTCCGTGGCAG
Source organism: Streptomyces sp. NPDC001549 (assembly GCF_042894025.1). Classification (NCBI taxonomy): domain Bacteria; kingdom Bacillati; phylum Actinomycetota; class Actinomycetes; order Kitasatosporales; family Streptomycetaceae; genus Streptomyces; species Streptomyces sp. NPDC001549. The sequence goes on along the minus strand of NZ_JBIAVJ010000003.1, from coordinate 486,874 downwards.
GGCGCCCTGCACAGCATCAAGCTCTACAACATGGCCTTCACGGAGGAGCAGGCCACCGCGTACAAGGAGGGGAAGCTCGAACCATCGCCGAAGCCGACCCATGCCTGGCTGCTCACCTGATCGGTGAGCAGGGCGGGTCGGCCGGTACGACGGGCGCCGCGGGCGCCGCGGATGCGGCGCGTACGGCGGGTGCTGCGGTCGGGACGGGTCAGACGGTGACGCCGTTGGTACGCAGGAAGGCGACCGGGTTGACGGCCGAGCCGTAGTTCGGGGTGGTGCGGATCTCGAAGTGCAGGTGCGGGCCGCTGGAGTTGCCGGTGTTGCCGGACAGGGCGATCCGCTGCGAGGCGTTGACCTTCTGGCCGATCTTGACCTGGATCTTCGAGAGGTGCGCGTACTGCGAGTACGTGGCGTTGGCGTGCTTGATCACGATGGCGTTGCCGTACGCGGGGCCGTCGCCGCCGCCGTTCGGGCCCGCCTTGACGACGACGCCGGCGGCCGCGGCCTTGACCGGGGTGCCGACCGGGGCGGCGAAGTCCTGGCCGGAGTGCTTGTGGGACCACATGTTGCCGCCCTTGCCGAAGGTCGCGGACAGCGTGTACTTCTCCAGCGGCTTGTCCCAGAGACCGGACTTCGAGCCGCCCGCGGCACCGGCGGCGCCGGCTGCCTTGGCTGCCTTGGCGGTGACGGCGGTCTGCGGGGCGTCTGCGAACGCGGCGGTCGTGCCCGCCCCGAGGGCCAGCACGGCACCGAGAGCGGTGGTGCCGACAGCGATACGGGTACGACGGGTGTAGACGCGCTTCGCGAACATGTGCAGACCTCCGGGGCCGGGGACAAGGGGGGTTTCACACCTGTAAGAGGCATGAAGTGACCCGGCACGATCGAGCGAGTGCCGGGTTGGCTCATCTTTGGTAACCCGTGCCCCGGGACTTCCCCAAACGTCCCGATTACTAGCGGAACTCGTAGCGGTGCCCGTGTGACGTGCCCCGTTGACGGCCTCTCTCCAGGGGCGGAGGTCCCGTGGCAGGGCATATTTGATCTACGAAACGACCTAGTACGTCCGATTTGTCCTGTGCGGCTTGTCACCGGCCACCCCACCGAAACCAAGGCCGTCTGAGGCCCAGGTCACTAGGCTCCGATGCCGTGGACGCATCGGTGGTGGGGATCCGGCTGGCCTCGGGGGTCGTGGCACCCCTCGTCAGGAAGCTCTTCCGGCAGGAGGGGGCGGGCGCGGGGCTGGTGGACCGGCCGCACCGCATCTCCTCCTACGTGGCCTGGCGCGAGAAACGCGAGCTCGGCGCCGCCGACCTGCGCACACTCGCCGACCGCCTGGTGAAGGAGGCCTTACGGGCCCCCGGGGAGCGCCCCCTGCCCCCGGGCGATGAGGCGGGCGTGTCCGCCGCCCTCGCCGCCACCCTGCACGCGCTGGGCGGCCTCGCCCTCTCCGACGTGGAGGCCGTCCGCCTCGGACCGCAGGCCTTCGCCCGGAAGCTCCGGGCCGCCGGGCCGCACCCCGGGCTCTCCCGGGACGCCGAGCTCTTCCACGCACGCCTGGTGGACCTGGCCTGCCTGCACATCCTGAACTTCTTCACCCAGCGGTCCACCTTCGTGGCGGCCACCTTGGTCGAACAGAGCCGGCTGCACGCCGAGACCATCGCCAAGGTGGACGAGCTGCTGACCCGCCTGCCCCGCCAGGACGGCCGGGACACCGCCTTCGAGACCCGCTACCTGGACTATCTGGCCCGGCGCCACAGCACCCTCACCATCTTCGGCCTGGACCTGGCCCCCGACTCGTCCCGCTGGCCGCTCGACGCGGCCTACGTGAGCCTGGAGGTCTCCACCACCCCCGGAGCCGGGGCAGGAGCCGGGGCCGGGGCCGGGGGAAGGGCCGGGACACGGGCCGTCGAGCTCCCCGCCCCCTACTCCCTGCCCACCGACCGGCTGCTGGCCGAACACCACCGCGTCCTGCTGCGCGGCGAGGCCGGATCCGGCAAGACCACCCTCATCCAGTGGCTGGCCGTCTCCGCCGCCCGGGACCACGGCGACGGGCTCGTCCCCTACGTCCTGCCCCTGCGCACCCTCACCCGGCACGGCGAGCGGCTCCCCGCGCCCCGCGGCTTCCTCGCCGGCACCCCGCTGGCCGGGGAGGCCCCCGAGGGCTGGGAGGGCCGGGTCCTGCGCGACGGGCGCGCCCTCCTGCTGGTCGACGGCATCGACGAGATCCCGGAGGCCGAGCGCGGCCGCGCCCGGGACTGGCTGGCCGACCTGATCACCGCCTACCCCGGCAACCGCTGGCTGGTCACCTCACGGCCCTCGGCGGTCCGGCAGGACTGGCTGGTCGGCGTGGACTTCTCCGAGGTGACCCTGGCCCCGATGAGCCAGGCGAACGTACGCGCCTTCATCGAGCGCTGGCACGCGGCCGCGGACCATGCCCCGGCGGAGTACCGGGAGCAGCTGCTGGACTCCGTCGCCAGGAAGCCGGACCTGGCCCGGCTCGCCACCAATCCGCTGCTGTGCGGCCTGATCTGCGCGCTGCACCGGGAGCGCCGGGGCTTCCTCCCCTCGGGCCGCAAGGAGCTGTACGCCGCCGCGCTGTCGATGCTGCTGGACCGCCGCGACCGCGAGCGGGGGGTGCGCCTGCCGTATCTGGCCGAGGAGCCCCAGCTCCAGCTGCTCCAGCGGCTCGCGTACTGGCTGATCCGCAACGGCCGCACCGAGATGGACCGCTCCCGGGCCGAGGCGCTGATCGCGGACGCGCTGCCCGCCGTACCGGCCGCCGGTGCCCTCGGCGACGCACGGGCCGTGTTCGGCCACTTCCTGGAGCGCACCGGCCTGCTGCGGGCCCCGACGGAGGACACGGTCCAGTTCGTCCACCGCACCTTCCAGGACTTCCTGGGGGCCCGGGCGGCCCTGGACGAGGGCAGCCTCGGCGAGCTGACGGGGCACGCGGACGACGACCAGTGGGAGGACGTCATCCGCATGGCGGTCGCCCAGGGCCGCCCCCGCGAACGCACCGAGATCATCCGGGGCCTGCTGGCCCGCGACTCGCAGCGGTCGGTCCTGCTCGCCCTGGCCTGCCTGGGGTACGCGGCCGAACTCGATCCCGTACTGCGCGCCGAGGTCGAGCGGCAGGCGGGCCGGCTGATCCCGCCCGCCAGCGTGGGCATGGCGCGCGAGCTGGCCCGTATCGGGCCCCTGGTCCTGGAGCTGCTCCCGCCGCCGGAGCGGGCCCCCGCCGGTCCGGCGGCCCTGCACACGGTCCAGGCCGCGGGCGGGGTGCTGTCGGAGCTCGCGATCCCCTTCCTCGTCGGCTACACCGGCCACCCCTCCTACGAGGTCCGCGCGGAGCTGGCCAGGCTCTGGCCGCGCTTCGAAACGCGCCGGTACGCCGCGGAGGTCATCTCCCTGCTCCCCGCAGACCAGAACGTGACGGTCGTGTCAGACGCGGAGCTGGCCGCCCTGGCCGAGTTCTCGCCCCGCCGGGACCTGAACGTGGTCGGTGAGGTGACCGGCGAGGCCCTCTCCGGCTATCTGGGCGCGGTCCGGGCCCAGTACCTCGCCGTGCGCGGCAACGGCCTGCTCACCGACCTCGGCTTCCTGAAGGGCCAGGACGCGCTGCTCGCCATCGAGATCTCCCACTGCTCCGGGATCCGGGACCTGGAAGGGCTGATGGGGCTGCCGGTCCGGTCGGCCGTGCTCGACCTGCGCGACGCCCTCCTCCCCATCGGCCCCGTCCTCGCCGGCTGGACCTCCCTGCGCGGCCTCGTGCTCCGCGGCACCCACGCCAACTGGTCGCTGGACGGGTTCGCCCCCCGCGTCGAGCTGGACAGCGTGAACATCTACTCGGTGACGCCCGACGCCGCCGGACCCGTCGGTCTGTCCCGCCACCGCGGGCTCCGGTCCGTCTCCCTCGGGGAGTGCTGGGCCCCGAGAGACCCGGCCGAGTGGCAGGAGCTCGCCCTGCTCACGAGGCTGACCGAGCTCGCCGTACCGGACCTGTCCCTCGATCTCGTCCCCGACGGCCTGCGCATGCCCTCGGTGGAGCAGCTCCATGTGCCCCGAAGCACGGGCCTGGGCCCGGAGATCACCCGCCGGCTGCCCACGGTCTTCCCCGGCCTGAGAACCGTGTCCGGGGATTTCGACGAGTCGGCCATCGGCGCGCTGCCCCCGCACATCCGGGTGACCCGTTCGTAAGGGCTGTCCCGCCGAAAAGGGGCGGCCCCGGGACTTTTCAGTCCCGGGGCCGCCCCTTTGGTGCTCAGCCGCGCTTACGCGCCCTTCGACAGGTCCGGGCCGGAGCCCGTGGGCTCGATCGGGGGAAGGTCGGGCAGAGCCGACTTCTCCTCGCCGCGGAAGGTGAACTTGGCGTCCTCGCCCTCACCCTCCTTGCCGACGACCACGATCTGACCGGGACGCAGCTCGCCGAAGAGGATCTTCTCCGAGAGCATGTCCTCGATCTCGCGCTGGATGGTCCGGCGCAGCGGCCGGGCACCCATGATCGGGTCGTAGCCGCGCTTGGCGAGCAGGAGCTTCGCGTCACCGCTCAGCTCGATGCCCATGTCGCGGTCCTTGAGGCGCTCGTCGACCTTGGCGATCATGAGGTCGACGATCTGGATGATGTCTTCCTCGGTGAGCTGGTGGAAGACGACCGTGTCGTCGACACGGTTGAGGAACTCGGGCCGGAAGTGCTGCTTGAGCTCTTCGTTGACCTTCGCCTTCATCCGGTCGTATCCGGTCTTGGTGTCGCCCTGGGCGGCGAAGCCCAGGTTGAAGCCCTTCGAGATGTCCCGGGTACCCAGGTTGGTCGTCATGATGATGACCGTGTTCTTGAAGTCCACGACCCGGCCCTGGGAGTCGGTCAGGCGACCGTCCTCCAGGATCTGGAGAAGGGAATTGAAGATATCCGGGTGGGCCTTCTCGACCTCGTCGAAGAGGACGACGGAGAACGGCTTCCGGCGCACCTTCTCGGTGAGCTGGCCGCCCTCTTCGTAGCCCACGTAGCCGGGGGGCGAACCGAAGAGACGGGAAACCGTGTGCTTCTCGCTGAACTCCGACATGTCGAGGGAGATCAGCGCGTCCTCGTCGCCGAAGAGGAATTCGGCGAGCGTCTTGGAGAGCTCGGTCTTACCGACACCGGACGGACCGGCGAAGATGAACGAGCCACCCGGGCGCTTCGGGTCCTTCAGACCCGCACGGGTACGGCGGATCGCCTGGGAGAGCGCCTTGATGGCGTCCTTCTGGCCGATGACCCGACGGTGGAGCTCGTCCTCCATGCGGAGCAGTCGCGAGGACTCCTCCTCGGTGAGCTTGAAGACGGGAATGCCGGTCGCGGTCGCGAGGACTTCGGCGATGAGCTCCTCGTCGACCTCGGCGACGACGTCCATGTCGCCGGACTTCCATTCCTTCTCGCGCTTGGTCTTCCCCGCCAGCAGCTGCTTCTCCTTGTCGCGGAGAGAGGCCGCCTTCTCGAAGTCCTGGGAGTCGATGGCCGACTCCTTGTCGCGCCGCACGTTCGCGATCTTCTCGTCGAACTCGCGGAGGTCCGGCGGCGCGGTCATCCGGCGGATGCGCATCCGGGAGCCGGCCTCGTCGATCAGGTCGATCGCCTTGTCCGGGAGGAAGCGGTCCGAGATGTACCGGTCGGCCAGAGTCGCCGCGGCCACGAGAGCCGAGTCCGTGATGGAGACGCGGTGGTGGGCCTCGTAGCGGTCGCGCAGGCCCTTGAGGATCTCGATCGTGTGGGGGAGGGAAGGCTCCGCCACCTGGATCGGCTGGAAGCGGCGCTCAAGGGCCGCGTCCTTCTCGAGGTGCTTGCGGTACTCGTCGAGCGTCGTGGCACCGATGGTCTGGAGCTCACCACGGGCCAGCATGGGCTTGAGGATGCTGGCGGCGTCGATCGCGCCCTCGGCGGCACCCGCACCCACGAGGGTGTGGAGCTCGTCGATGAACAGGATGATGTCGCCGCGGGTGCGGATCTCCTTGAGCACCTTCTTCAGGCGCTCCTCGAAGTCACCGCGGTAGCGGGAACCCGCGACCAGGGCGCCGAGGTCAAGCGTGTAGAGGTGCTTGTCCTTGAGCGTCTCGGGAACCTCGCCCTTGACGATCGCCTGGGCCAGGCCCTCGACGACGGCGGTCTTGCCGACGCCGGGCTCGCCGATGAGGACCGGGTTGTTCTTCGTACGGCGGGACAGCACCTGCATGACCCGCTCGATCTCCTTCTCGCGCCCGATGACCGGGTCGAGCTTGGATTCGCGGGCCGCCTGGGTGAGGTTGCGGCCGAACTGGTCCAGGACGAGCGAGGTCGAGGGCGTGCCCTCGGCCGGGCCGCCGGCCGTGGCCGACTCCTTGCCTCCACCGGTGTAGCCGGAGAGCAGCTGGATGACCTGCTGCCGGACTCGGTTGAGATCGGCGCCCAGCTTCACGAGGACCTGGGCGGCGACGCCCTCGCCCTCGCGGATCAGGCCGAGCAGGATGTGCTCGGTGCCGATGTAGTTGTGGCCGAGCTGGAGGGCCTCTCGGAGCGAAAGCTCCAGGACCTTCTTCGCCCGCGGGGTGAAGGGGATGTGGCCGGACGGGGCCTGCTGCCCCTGACCGATGATCTCCTCAACCTGCTGGCGAACAGCCTCGAGCGAAATCCCGAGGCTCTCCAGGGCCTTAGCGGCGACACCCTCACCCTCGTGGATCAAGCCCAGGAGGATGTGCTCGGTGCCGATGTAGTTGTGGTTGAGCATCCGGGCTTCTTCCTGAGCCAGGACGACAACCCGCCGCGCGCGGTCGGTGAACCTCTCGAACATCGTTTATCGCTCCTCAGAGCGGTCGGGCAGTTCGGGGTCGGTCCCCGCCCTGTCCTTCCGCATGCTAGTCCCGCGGGGCGGGACAGCTCATTCCAACTGCCGACATCCGTCCGCGGCTCACCCCTGCATCAGCGGGAAAACCGGCTTGAAGAGCCGACAACTGCTCCAACTCGATGGTGCGAGACGATGTTCCCGCAGGCCAGGCAGATACCCGTCATGCGTGTACGCCGACGGCGAACGGAGGCCCGTCAAATCAGCGTGTCGCCCCGATCCACTAGGAATGTCTTACCCGTAAGGACTGACACTCCATGCCGGTGCCGCCGGTTCCCTCAGCTAAGGGCGAACACGGTTGCGTCCCGAATGCGGACTCCGGACTCGTCTGACGTTTACGTTCCGCATGGTGGTGAGTGCGGTGTGTCACATCGAGCGTAACCCCGGGGCGTTTCGGAAGTTGCTCCGGACATGGCCGCAACCCTCCCGCCGCTCGCCCCGCCGACCGTGCCGCCGCCCCGCCCGGCGCCCGAGGAGGACGCGTACGCCTCCTGGTACGGGAGAGTGCTCGGCTGGACCGTCACGGGCGGGCCGCCGGCCCAGCTCGCGACCGGGATCCGGTTCGACGTGCTGGAGCTGCCGTCCGACGCGGGGGCCGCACTGCTGCGCAGGCCGGTCGCCACGGGCCCGGTGGCCCTGATGGGGCGCCGGATGCGGTTCCTGGTGGCCGCGGGGAGCGCAGAGGAGCTGGACGGGCTGCTCGACTGGCTGGAGTGGGGCGGGGTCGCCCTCGATCTCGCCGCCCTGGGTGCGGGTGGCCGGATCACCGCCCCGGTGCCGCCGGGGTATTGCGTACGGGACGGGAGTCCCCGGGGGGCCGCCGTGTGGCTACGGCCCCCCGAGCAGGGGTGCGAGGCACTTCTGCCTGCCCTGTCCGGTCCCGGACAGGGCGCCGGTCCCGGGCGGGTGAGCGCCGGGCCCGATCTCGTGCGCCTGGTCTCCGCGGCGGCGACGGAATGCCACCGCGCGCGGCTCCGGCGCCGTACGCCCCTGCGGAGCGCCGTGGCCGGGCCTCCCTCGCGGGCCGGCCGGGTCAGTCCCTGACGGGTCAGCCCCGGTTCTCGTAGGCGTCGCGGATCTCCTGCGGTACGCGGCCGCGGTCGTTGACGCTCATGCCCTGGGACTTCGCCCAGGCGCGGATCTCTGCGGTGTCCGGGTTGCCGGACGCCGCGGCCGTACGGCCCTTGGTGCGACCGGTGGACGCGCGGCCACCGATACGGCGGCCGCCCTTGGTGTACGGGTCGAGCAGACCGCGGAGCTTTTCAGCGTTGGCGGTGGTGAGGTCGATCTCGTAGGTCTTGCCATCCAGAGCGAACGTCACCGTCTCGTCCGCCTCGCCACCGTCGAGGTCGTCGACAAGAAGGACCTGAACCTTCTGTGCCACCGGGATTTCCTTTCATCGAAAAGCAGTACGCGGAAAGGAAACCGCTTTTGCCTGGAAAACACAAACCCCCGGGGAGAGGTTCGAGACCGCAACAGGGCGGGAAACGTGCGCGATTCGGACATAGGCCACAGGTGCGCGGAGCGCCGGAAAAGCTGAGGCCATCGCTCAGAGGTGCAGAAGCATCCGACTGTTGCCCAAGGTGTTCGGCTTCACTCGTTCGAGACCGAGGAACTCGGCGACACCCTCGTCATAGGAACGCAGCAGCTCCATGTAGACATCGGTCTTGACCGGGGTCTCGCCGATCTCGACGAAGCCGTGCTTCGCGAAGAACTCGACTTCGAAGGTGAGGCAGAAAACCCGGCTCACCCCGAGGGTACGGGCGGTACGCAACAACTGCTCCAGCACCTGATGCCCGACTCCGGCACCCTTCAAGCCCCGGTCGACGGCGAGAGTGCGCACTTCGGCAAGGTCTTCCCACATCACGTGGAGAGCGCCGCAGCCGACGACCTGGCCGTCGGACTCGCGTTCCGCGACCCAGAACTCCTGGATGTCCTCGTAAAGGACGACCGGAGCTTTGTCGAGCAGGATCCGCTGCTGCACGTACTGGTCGAGGAGGCGGCGCAGCGCGGGAACATCACGCGTCCGGGCACGGCGGATCGTCACTGTTTCTGCATGTGCAGTGGAAAACTCTCCCATGGCTGCGGACGTTATCGCCCCGGCTCCTGCGGGCGCTCGGCGGACTCCCCCTCGGCCGCGGGCGGAGCGGGGGGTTCGGGGGCGGTGTCGGAGGCCGACTCGTCGTCGTACTGGACGACCCGCACGGCGTCGCGGAGGGCTTCCCGCTGTTCCGCGGACATCATGCCGAAGAAGGCCACGAGCGCGGCCGCGGGGTTGTCGCTCGTCGACCAGGCTTCGTTCATCAGTGCGGCCGAGTAGGCGGCGCGGGTGGAGACCGCCGTATATCGATAGGCGCGGCCTTCGGCTTCCCGGCGGACCCAGCCCTTCTGATGGAGATTGTCCATAACGGTCATGACCGTGGTGTACGCGATGGACCGTTCCTGCTGGAGGTCTTCCAGTACTTCTCGCACGGTGACCGGGCGGTTCCACTGCCACACCCGTGTCATGACGGCGTCTTCGAGTTCTCCCAAGGGGCGAGGCACAGCAGCACGATAGTGCGGCTTGTGCGGAATTGCCCGACTATTCGCTCGGCAACGCGCAAGAAAATCGGGCGCACGGCCGGTGAAGCCGCACGCCCTGAGGGTTACTTCTGCTGCTGGGTGGCCTCGGCCCGGGCGAGCACGGCGTCGACCGCCGCGTCCTCCTTGGCCTTGTTGGAACCGCCCTGGCTCTTCACGATCGTCATGACGAGGGCGATGAAGAACACGGCCATCACGAAGGGGGGCACGAGCGCGGAGACATAGTCCATGCCCCACAGCGTAGCTACCCGGCGGCCCGCCCGGCCGCCGGGGGCGGGCTGGGCTTGCGGCGTGGCGGGAACACCTCGCCAGGGGTCGGAATCGGCCGCTCCGGGCGCGGCGGCTCCTTGGGGTGCGGCGCCGGACGGGCCGGCTGCTCGTCCTTCTCCTTGCCGCCGGCCAGGGCCAGCAGCCGGGTCCGGGGCGCTGGGGCGGTCGACAGCCGCCGTCGGACGGAGCGCTCCGCGACCGTGCGGACCCGTTCCAGCAGCGCGGCGGCGACCGGATTGGCGCGGAGCGCGCGCAGGGCGGCGAGGTCGTCGGGCTCCGGTTCGTACCCGGCGGCCAGGGCGTCCTGCAGCAGCTCCAGGTAGCCGGAGAGACTGCCGGGCAGGGCGCCGCGGTAGCGGGCGAGGTCCGCGAGGAGGAACGCTCTGAGCCGGCCCGCCTCCTGGACCGCTTCGTCCACCGACCGCGCGAGGCGCAGGCAGTCCTGGACCTCCTCGGCCGCCAGGGGGGCCGAGGAGGACTGAAGGGCGTGGGCGATGAGGCGCCTGAGCAGGTGCAGCTCAGCGGCGCTGAACGCCATGCCGCCGCGGGATCCGTAGGGCGTGGGCATGGGCCGAAGATACGCGCTAATCGGACAAAATCCCCTGATCGCGGGTGCGGCGCGCTCGGCGGGTCCCTCAGCCGGTCTCTTTGACCGCGCGCAGGAAGTCGGCCCAGGCGGCCCGGGTGGTGGCGAGCACGAGGTGGGCGGGGTCGGCGCGGTCGGCGACCTTGACGAGCGCTCCGGGGGCGGTGGCGACGTAGACGCAGGCGTCGCCCTCGCTGCAGAACGAGGACTTCCGCCACGCGGGCTGAGTGGTCATGGTGTCTCCTCCGGGCGCGGTGGCCGGTAATTGCCGTCAATGACGGTAACTCCGTGGCCGGCCCGCGCCGGCGGCTTTCGGGAATTCGGCGTTTCGCCCTTGCCTTCCGAGGGGCGGGGCGGGTACCGCTGCGCGGGGCCTCTCCCCGCCCCGCCCTTTCGCCGTTTCCCGGGGCTCCGCCCCGGAGCCCGCGCCTCGAACTCCCCCGGCCACCGCTGGGAGGTGCCCCCCGGCCAGGCTGGATTTCGCAGTCCTAGGTCCGGTGAACCTCGCCGGTCACAGCCCTTAGATCCGGGCCACGAAGGCCGAGACTGCTTCGTGGACGTCGGACTCCGTCCAGGACAGGCCCGGCTGCGTGATTTCCAGTTCCGTCACCGCCAGGCCCGGCGGGCCGTCGGCGGACCAGCGGCGGAAGAGGACCGTGCCCGTCTCCTCGGCCTGCCGCAGGCCCGCCTGCGTCAGCCGGTCCGGCTCGTACGGGAGCCACACCTGGAACTGGTGGGTGTGCGGCTCCTCCGGGTTGATCCGGGCCCACGGGACCCCCGAATCCGCGAACGCCGAGCGCAGCGCCCGGGCCACCACCCGCGCCTGGGCCACGTACGACGGCAGCCGGGGCAGTTCCCGTTCCAGTCCGGCCAGTGCCGAGAGGGCCTGCGGGAACTGCCGGAAGATCTGGCCGCCGTAGCGGTGGCGCCAGATCCGGGTCTCCTCCACGAAGTCCCGCGGCCCCGCCAGGGCCGCCCCGCTGAGGCCGCCGAGCGACTTGTAGAAGGAGACGTACACCGAGTCCGCGAGGCCCGCGATCTCCGGCAGGGTGCGGCCGAAGTGGACGGTGGACTCCCACAGCCGGGCCCCGTCGAAGTGGACGACCGCGTCCCGCGCCCGGGCCGCTTCGGTGAGCGCCTCCAGCTCCTCCCAGGTGGGCAGCAGGAAGCCCGCGTCCCGCAGGGGCAGCTCCACCATCAGCGTGCCGAAGGGCTCCCGGAGCGACTCGACGTCCGCGGCCGACGGCGGGCGGGCCTCCGTCGTCGGGTGCGCCACCCGCAGCCCGGAGACGGCCGACAGGGCCTCCTCCTCCCACCGCTCCGGATGGCTCATCGGGTGCAGCGCCACCACCGGGTTCCCGGTCCGGCCCGCCCAGCACCGCAGCGCGATCTGCTGCGCCATAGTGCCGCTGGGGAAGAACGCCGCGTCCTCGGTCCCCAGCAGCTCGGCGACCTTGCGCTCCAGTGCGCCGACGACCCCGTCGCCGTAGACGTCGGCCGGCCCGTCCATGTCGTACGGGGCTTCGGCGAGCGAGCCGAGCAGCTCGCCCACGGTGGGCTCCAGCAGGCTGCGCGACAGCCTCCGCTCCGCCCCGCGCCAGGCCGCGACCAGCCGCTTCGTACGTTCGATGTCGTCGCTGTCATCACTCATGGGGAAAGATCCTCGCTCCCGTCACCGCCGACCGGCCAACTGCCCCAGGAGCTAGCATGGCGGCGTATCGTCCGGTACCCCCCGCGGACTGGAACGGAAGGGCCCTCCCCGCGTGAATCCATCACAGCAGCCCCGCCCTGCCCGGCTCGCCGTCGGCGTCGTCGGAGCCGGCCGCGTCGGTCCCGCGCTGGCGTGTGCGCTCCAGCAGGCCGGGCACCGGCCCGTCGCCGTCTCCGGAGTTTCCGACACGTCCGTGCGCCGGGCCGCGCGGATGCTGCCCGATGTGCCGCTCGTACCGCCCGCGCAGGTGCTGGAGGTGGCCGACCTGGTGCTCCTGACCGTCCCCGACGATGCGCTGCCGTCCCTCGTGGAGGGCCTCGCCGAGACCGGCGCGGTCCGGCCCGGGCAGCTCCTGGTGCACACCTCCGGCCGGTACGGGACCTCCGTGCTCGACCCGGCGCGGCGCGCGGGCGCCCTGCCGCTGGCCCTGCACCCGGCGATGACCTTCACCGGTACCGAGGTCGACGTGCAGCGGCTCGCGGGCTGCTCCTTCGGGGTCACCGCCCCCGAGGAGCTGCGCCTGGCCGCCGAGGCCCTGGTCATCGAGATGGGCGGGGAGCCCGAGTGGATCGCGGAGGAGAACCGTCCGCTCTACCACGCGGCCCTGGCCCTCGGCGCGAACCACCTGGTCACGCTGGTCGCCCAGTCGATGGAGCTGCTGGCCAAGGCCGGGGTGGAGCACCCCGACCGGATGCTCGGCCCGCTGCTCGGCGCGGCCCTCGACAACGCCCTGCGCTCCGGTGACGCCGCCCTGACCGGGCCGGTGGCCCGCGGGGACGCCGGTACGGTCGCCGCGCACGTCTCGGAGCTGCGCAGGCACGCGCCCGGCGCCGTCGCCGGGTACCTGGCGATGGCCCGCACGACCGCGGACCGGGCCCTCGCGCACGGTCTGCTCAAGCCCGAACTCGCCGAGGACCTGCTCGGAGTGCTCGCCGACACGGAGACCGACGGGGGCGACCGGTGACCGACCTGCTGCTGCACACCGCCGAAGAGCTGCACAAGCTGCCGCGCACCGGCCGCCGGGCCGTGGTGATGACCATGGGCGCCCTCCACGCGGGCCACGCCACCCTGATCCGCACGGCCCGCGAACAGGCCGGGCCCGAGGGGCAGGTCGTCGTCACCGTCTTCGTCAACCCCCTGCAGTTCGGGGCGGGCGAGGACCTCGACCGCTACCCCCGCACCCTCGACGCGGATCTGCGGATCGCCGAAGAGGCGGGCGCCGACGCGGTGTTCGCCCCGGCCGTCGACGAGGTCTACCCGGGCGGTGACCCGCAGGTGCGGATCACCGCCGGCCCCATGGGCGAGCGTCTCGAAGGGGCCACCCGCCCCGGGCACTTCGACGGAATGCTGACCGTCGTCGCCAAGCTGCTCCACCTCACCCGCCCCGACCTGGCCCTCTTCGGCCAGAAGGACGCGCAGCAACTGGCGTTGATCCGGCGGATGGTGACCGACCTGAACTTCCCCGTCGAGGTGGTCGGCGTACAGACCGTCCGCGAGGAGGACGGGCTCGCGCTGTCCTCCCGCAACCGCTACCTCTCGACCGCGGAGCGGCACACCGCCCTGGCCCTGTCCCGCGCCCTGTTCGCCGGCCGGGACCGGCTCGCCGCGCAGGCGGCGCTGCGCGCCCGCGCCGAGGCCTCCCCGGCCAGCGACGAGCGGGCCACCGCCCTGGCCCGGCTGGGCGAGATCCGTGCCTCCGCCGACGCGCACGCCGTCTCGGCGGCCGGCGCCGGGCTGCCGGACGCCGTACGGGCCGCCGCGCTGCACGTCCTGGACGAGGCGGGCCGCCACGAGCCGCCGCTCGTGCTGGACTACCTGGCGCTGGTGGATCCGCTGGACTTCACCGAGACCGGTCAGGACTTCACCGGGCAGGCCGTGCTGGCCGTCGCCGCGAAGGTGGGCTCGACCCGGCTGATCGACAACATCCCATTGGAATTCGGAGCACACTCGTGAGCACCCCAGGCAGAGGCATCCCGTCGGGCGGGGCAGGCGCAGGCACCGGCATACGGCTGCACGCACCGGCCCCCGGCTGGTCCCTCGACGCCGATGTCGTGGTCGTCGGCTCCGGCGTGGCGGGCCTGACCGCCGCGCTGCGCTGCGCCGCCGGGGGCCGCCGTACCGTCGTGGTCACCAAGGCCCGGCTCGACGACGGCTCCACCCGCTGGGCCCAGGGCGGTATCGCCGCGGCCCTCGGCGAGGGCGACACCCCCGAGCAGCACCTCGACGACACCCTGGTCGCCGGTGCGGGCCTGTGCGACGAGGAGGCCGTCCGGCTGCTCGTCACCGAGGGCCCCGACGCGGTACGGCGGCTGATGGCCACCGGCGCGGTCTTCGACACCTCCACGGAGACCGGCGAGATAGAACTGACCCGCGAGGGCGGGCACCACCGCCGCCGGATCGCGCACGCGGGCGGCGACGCCACCGGCGCCGAGATCTCGCGGGCGCTCGTCGAGGCCGTCCAGGCCGCGGGCATCGAGACCGTGGAGAACGCCCTCGTCCTGGACCTGCTGCAGGACGCGCAGGGCCGTACGGCCGGGGTCACCCTGCACGTCATGGGCGAGGGCCAGCACGACGGGGTGGGCGCCGTGCACGCGCCCGCCGTGATCCTCGCGACCGGCGGCATGGGCCAGGTCTTCTCGGCGACCACCAACCCGTCGGTGTCCACCGGTGACGGCGTGGCGCTCGCGCTGCGGGCCGGCGCCGAGGTCTCCGACCTCGAATTCGTGCAGTTCCACCCGACGGTGCTCTTCCTCGGCCCGGACGCCGAGGGCCAGCAGCCGCTGGTGTCGGAGGCGGTCCGGGGCGAGGGAGCGTACCTCGTCGACGCGGACGGCGTGCGCTTCATGCAGGGCCAGCACGAGCTCGCCGAGCTCGCGCCGCGCGACATCGTCGCCAAGGGCATCATGCGCCGCATGCAGGAGCAGGGCGCGCAGCACATGTACCTCGACGCCCGGCACTTCGGCGCGCAGATGTGGGAGCAGCGCTTCCCGACCATCCTGGCCGCCTGCCGCTCCCACGGCATCGACCCGGTGACCGAGCCCATCCCGGTGGCGCCCGCCGCGCACTACGCGTCCGGCGGCGTCCGCACCGACCTGCAGGGGCGGACCACCGTCCCCGGCCTGTACGCCTGCGGCGAGGTCGCCTGCACCGGTGTGCACGGCGCGAACCGGCTGGCCTCCAACTCCCTGCTGGAGGGTCTGGTCTTCGCCGAGCGGATCGCCCAGGACATCGTCGCCGAGCGGCCCGCCGGCAGCGGCCCGGGCATACCGGTCCCGGCGACCGGCCCGCTGCAGCCCGGCGGGGCCCGGTACGAGGTCCAGCGGATCATGACGGAGGGCGCGGGCGTGCTCCGCTCCGCCGACTCGCTCAGTACCGCGGCCGACGCCCTCGAAGCTCTGTACGCCACTGCCCTGAACGACCTCGAAGCGCACGGCAAGACCGCCGAGCCGGGCGTGGACACCTGGGAGGCCACGAACCTGCTGTGCGTGGCGCGGGTCCTGGTCGCAGCGGCGCAGCGGCGCGTGGAGACCCGCGGCTGCCACTGGCGTGAGGACCACCCCGAGCGGGACGATGCGCACTGGCGCCGCCATCTCGTCGTCCGGCTCTCGGCGACCGAGAAGCGCGCCCTGGTCGTCGTACCCACCGACTCCGCGGACTTCCCGTCCGTGCACCCCCTGAGCACCCCGAGCCTGGAGCAGTGACCGTGAGCACCCCCGAACTTCCCCTGATCGACCAGAACGACGGCGGCTGCGGCGACGACTGCGCCTGCGGCGACGGCGAGGAGAGCGGCCTGGACCCGGCGCTGGCGCAGCTGCTCGCCGACGCCGGCCTGGACCCGATCGAGGTCGAGGACATCGCGCACATGGCGCTGTCGGAGGACCTGGACGGCGGCGTGGACGTGACGACCGTCGCGACCGTGCCGGAGGAGGCCGAGGCCGTCGCCGACTTCGTCGCGCGCGAGGACGGTGTCGTGGCCGGTCTGCGGATCGCCGAGGCCGTGTTCTCCGTGGTCTGCACGGAGGCCTTCGAGGTGGAGCGGCACGCGGAGGACGGCGACGCCGTCACGGCCGGGCAGCTGCTGCTGTCCGTGCGCTCGCGCACCCGTGACCTGCTCACGGCGGAGCGCAGCGCGCTGAACATCATGTGCCGGCTGTCGGGCATCGCGACGGCCACCCGCCGCTGGGCCGACGTGCTGGAGGGCACCTCGGCGAAGGTCCGCGACACCCGCAAGACCACGCCGGGCCTGCGCTCGCTGGAGAAGTACGCGGTGCGCTGCGGCGGCGGCGTCAACCACCGGATGTCGCTCTCGGACGCCGCGCTGGTCAAGGACAACCACGTGGTGGCGGCGGGCGGTGTCGCGCAGGCCTTCAAGGCCGTGCGCGAAGCCTTCCCGGAGGTCCCGATCGAGGTCGAGGTCGACACGCTGGAGCAGATCGGGGAGGTCCTGGAGGCCGGCGCCGACCTGATCCTGCTGGACAACTTCACGGTCGAGCAGACCGCGCAGGCCGTGGCCCTGGTGGCCGGCCGCGCGGTGCTGGAGTCCTCCGGCCGCCTCACCCTGGACACGGCGCGCGCGTACGCGGAGACCGGCGTGGACTACCTGGCGGTCGGCGCGCTGACCCACTCCTCGCCGATCCTGGACATCGGGCTCGATCTGCGCGAGGCGGTGTAACCCGTGCTCCTCACCATCGACGTGGGCAACACCCACACGGTCCTGGGCCTGTTCGACGGTGACGAGATCGTCGAGCACTGGCGCATCTCGACCGACCCGCAGCGCACGGCCGACGAGATGGCCGTGCTAATGCAGGGGCTGATGGGCATGCACCCGATGCTCGGCAGCGAGCTCGGCGACGGGATCCACGGCATCGCGATCTGCTCGGCGGTGCCCTCTGTCCTGCACGAGCTCCGCGAGGTGACCCGCCGCTACTACGGCGACGTGCCCGCGGTGATCGTGGAACCGGGCACCAAGACGGGCGTGCCGATCCTCATGGACAACCCGAAGGAGGTCGGCGCGGACCGCATCGTGAACGCGGTCGCGGTGGTCGAGCTCTACGGGGGCCCGGCGATCGTGGTCGACCTCGGTACGGCGACCACCTTCGACGCGGTGTCCGCCAGGGGCGAGTACGTGGGCGGGGTGATCTCCCCGGGCATCGAGATCTCGATGGACGCGCTCGGCGTGCGGGGTGCCCAGCTGCGGAAGATCGAGCTGGCGCGGCCGCGCAACGTGATCGGGAAGTCCACGGTCGAGGCGATGCAGTCGGGCGTGGTCTACGGCTTCGCGGGGCAGATCGACGGGGTCGTGACCCGGATGGCGAAGGAGCTGGCCGGACCGCACGGCAACCCGGACGACGTGCGGGTCATCGCCACGGGCGGGCTGGCTCCGATGGTGCTGGGCGAGTCCTCGGTGATCGACGACCACGAGCCGTGGCTGACGCTGATCGGGCTGCGGCTGGTGTACCAGCGCAACGCGCCCAATTTCGAGTAGACCGGCACCGGGGCAGGGGCCGTACCCCGTGTGTACGGTCCCGGCCCGGTCAGGCACGGACTTCGACCCACAGCAGCTTCCCCCCGGCGTCCCCGTACAGCCCGGTCCCGCCGAGCGGATACCCGCCCCAGTTGGCGGCGTACGCCCGTACGAGGAACAGCCCGCGGCCTCGCTCGGCATCCGACTGTGGTGTCCGGCCGGGGGAGTCCGCCCCGAAGGGCGGCGGGATGTGCGGATTGCTGTCCCAGACGCTGACACGCAGCCGCTTGGACCCCATGGCCCGTAGCCGGAGCGTGTACGGGCCGTCGGAGTAGAGGTAGGCGTTGGCCATCAGCTCCCCCGCCAACAGCTCGGCCGTCTCGACGAGTTCGCTCATCGCGTGCGTCCGCAGCACGGAACGCAGGGTCTGGCGGGCGAGGCCGGGGGCGCGGGGATCTTGCGGGAGTTGCAGGCTGTAGGCCCACGACGGAGATACGGTGGCAGGCATGGAAGTCTCCGATCACGGAGGGGTGTTGGTCGCGTTGCGCTTGTTGCCCGGTGACCTTGCCGCTCCGTCGAACGGGGTGCTTCCGGGCGGGGTGGCCTGCGTCCCAGATTAGGGTCACGCAAGTGTTATTTGCGTGAATCTCGCGGGATCCAGGCCCTCATTCGCTCGTGTGAGTGAGACAGCTGCCGGAAGGGAGTGCAATGGCGGGGCGGGTAGCACTGACGGCCCGACGCATCCGCGTCGCGGTTGAGCTGCGCAAGTTGCGAGAACGCTCTGGGCTCACGGCAACCGAGGCCGCGCGTCAACTCGGCACCAGCCAGGGCCAGCTGAGCAACGTGGAAACCGGCAGGTTCGGCGTCTCTTCCGAACGCGTCCGCGCCATGGCCCGGGTGTACTCCGTCTGCGACCCCCTGCTCGTCGATGCGCTGGCCGCAATGGCGAGCGACCGTACGAAGGGCTGGTGGGAGCAGTACAGGGAGATCCTGCCGCCAGGCCTGCTCGACCTCGCCGAGCTGGAGCACCACGGTCTGGCGCTGCGCGCCGCCTACACCGTCCACGTGCCCGGCCTGCTGCAGACGGCGGAGCATGCCCGGGAGATCTTCGGGCACGTGCTGCCGCCACTGCCCCAGGCCGATGTGGAGCAGCGCGTCGCCCACCGGATCAAGCGGCAGGAAGTGCTTCACCGGGACGATCCCATCCCGTACACCGCGATCATTCATGAGGCGGCCCTGCGAATGAAGTTCGGCGGGCACTCCGTTGTGAAGGCCCAGCTGACCCACTTGCTGGAGATGGGGGAGCTGAGTCATGTCCGGATTCTGGTAATCCCCTTCGACGCGGGCTCCTTCCCCGGTTCCGGCCAGTCGATCTACTACGTCCACGGCCCCGTACCTCAGCTCGACACCGTCCACCTCGACCAGTCCCACGGCCCCGCCCTGGTCGACGCCGAGGCCCAGCTCGCCAAATACCGGCTGCTTCTGGACCGTATGGAGGGCGCGGCCCTCGAATGCGGGAAGAGCCGGGCCTTCATCCACAGCATCCTGCGCGCCCTGTGAACCGAGGAGTCCCCATGACTCAGCTCAGCTGGCGAAAATCGTCGTTCTGCCAGGAGGGAGAGGCCTGTGTGCACGTCGCGACGGCCGCCCCGGACGCGGCCGTGAAGGTGGCCGGAAGCGCCGACCCCGGCGAGGCCCACCTCACCCTCTCCCCGGCCGCCTGGT
This sequence comes from Streptomyces sp. NPDC001549, assembly GCF_042894025.1. Taxonomy (NCBI): domain Bacteria; kingdom Bacillati; phylum Actinomycetota; class Actinomycetes; order Kitasatosporales; family Streptomycetaceae; genus Streptomyces; species Streptomyces sp. NPDC001549. The sequence goes on along the minus strand of NZ_JBIAVJ010000003.1, from coordinate 467,693 downwards.
CGGCCTTCCTCCAAGCCGTGAAGAACCTCGGCGCCGCTTGAGGGAGGCTGCTTGCAGTCTGGGCCGACGGCGTCCTGAGAAACCTGCCCGCCTCTTCACCCACGGCAAGTAGCCTGGCGCGATGGTGGACGTGGGGGTGAGCGAGCTACGCCGGAGCCGCGAGCGACTCGCCAAGCAGGGGGAGGCCGCCGAGCAGGCGGGGGAGAACGCGGTCAGCGGACTGCTGCTCTTCTACGCTGCCGAGTGCGGGTTGAAGGCTGAGGTGCTGCGCTGGGTTCTGCGCTGCGAGGACACTTCCTCCTTACCCAGTGACCTGCGGACGCACAATCTGCGCCGCCTGGCCAAGGCCTTGAACCTCCAGGACCCCGCTCCTGGGCCGGACCCGTTGCGCTGCCATCGGCACAAGAACGGCGCCTGGATCGAGAGCCACGAGTTGCACGAAGCATGGCGCTATGGTGCAGAACTGCGCGCCGATGATCAGAAAGCGGCGGTGGAGGCTCTGAAGTCACTGGTGGAGGACGCCAGGAAGGGATCTTGAGCGCTATGACCGGCAAGCTCTTCACCTGGGTCGACATCGATTCCCGACTTGCGGAAGCAGCTGTGGAGGGCCAGTGGCCGCAATGGCTGCTGGAGGTCGATGCCTGGTGGGACGGGCTGGAGCTGACAGTCCTCCCGGGTACCGAGACCGCGACTGTCCGTGAGTGGCTGGACAGACAGTTCGGCCTCGGGTCCACCGCCGAACACGGAATGGGCCTGGAACTCACCCTGGACCGCCCCACGGCCATCGCTCCTCAATCCCTTCCCGTGCGTCTGGTTGAAGCCGCCGATCCCGGCGTGCTGCCTCACCGCCGCCCAAAACTCAGCGAACGCCGTGTCACCTCAGCTCTGAGCGAGGCACTTCCCCGCCCGGAGGTCTCACAGTTCGCCGGTGGCAAGCAGCTCACTGCCTTCCACTCCTTCAAGGGCGGCGTGGGACGCACACTGCACGCGGTGGCACTGGCCGACCTCCTCGCTTCTCAAGGTCAGCACGTCCTTCTCGTCGACGCCGACCTGGAGGCGCCCGGCATCACCTGGATGTATCAGGCGCAAGGGGGCCGCTGCGACATCGCGTACGAGGACCTCCTCGCCCTCCTGCACTCCTCACGGCAGGGCGACCCCACACAAGCGGTGGAAATCGCCGCCGCCTACCTGCCCAACCAGCGGGTCTCGCGCTATCCGGGCACAGGCCGCGTGACTGTCCTGCCGGCCAGTCGGCGCGTGCGGCTCGGGCCGCCCCGGATCGGGCCCGCCGACCTGCTGACCGAGGACCGCTCGCCCTACTTCCTCAGTGAGTCCCTGGTGGCCCTCGCGAACGCCGCCGAGGCCGACACCGTCGTACTGGACCTCCGTGCCGGCGCTTCGGAGCTGGCGGCGCCCATCCTGTTGGACCCCCGAGTGATGCGGGTGTTCGTCACTACGATCAGCAGTCAGTCCCTGCAAGGCACCGAGACCATGATCCAGCAGCTCGGGGCTCAGTCCCCGGCGGTGGTCGGAACGGATCCCACCCCTGCAGCGATCGTGACGCAGTACCGGCTCGACATCCATGACGCCCATGCCGAAGAGGCCCGCAGGGGACTCTCCGCAGCTCTGTCGTCCACGATCGTCCTGCCCGGCGGGATTGCTGACGAGTACACGCCCGAGGATCTGGCCGTGGACGAGCAGGTCCTGACCGAGCCTGTGCTGAGTCCGTTCCGCGAGGAGTTGCTGGCGCTTCCGCGAAGCTGGGACGCGGTGGTGGAGGTCATCCGGCGCTGTGGTCTCCCCGGTCTGCTCGCCGAATTCACCCCGAGCGTCGTACCGGCGGTCCCGACACGTTCCGAGGGGCGGGCCACGCTGGACGACAGTCGGCGTGCCCTGGAGAGCACCGCACGCCGGTTTGTCTTCGCCGAGCAGCGCGGTATGGATCCAGGGCTCGGATTCCTCACCACTGAGCCGGTGCGCCGACTGATCGCGGATCACAGCACCGACCTTCCGGTTGCGGTCGTCGTCGGCGCGAAAGGCGCAGGCAAGACGTTCACCTTCGCCAGGATGTGCGTTGCGGGGACCTGGGAAGCCTTTGCCCGGGAGAACGGGCAGAGCGTCGAACGGCGAGCGATCGTGATCCCTGTTCTGGACCCGGCCAACATCGCTGGGCCTCGGGCGGGCGTGGTGTCGCCGCAAGAGCTCAGAGACCGCGCGGCACGGGGGCCAGGCGTCACCGCGGACGAGATCCGAAGCCATCTGAACGCCGGCCTCAAGGACGAGCGGTCCGATGATCCGGAGTTCTGGCGGCTGCGCTGGCTGGAATGTCTGGCCTGGTCGGCAGGCGCCGACCGGGGTGAACCCGCTGAGGAATTCCTCATCGAACGGACTCTGGACGCCTCCGGGGCCTGCCTCTTCGTCATCGACGGCCTGGAAGACTGGCTGGAGTCACTGGAGGCGGAACCCAGACGCATCGCGCTGCGGACGCTGCTGATCGAGGTTCCGGCCTGGCTGCGTCGGCTTCGCAATCGCTCGCTCGGGCTCGTGATCTTCGTCCGCCAAGACCTGGTCCGCGCGGCGATCAGGCAGAACCTCGGCCACTTCCTCGACCTCTACGCACCCTATGAGCTGCGCTGGAACACCGAGGACGCCCTCCGGCTGCCGCTGTGGCTGGCGATGAACGCCGAGGCGTTGCCGACCGCCGATCTTCCGATCGCCGACATGGGCTACGACGAGCTCGTCCGGGCGCTCCTCCCCCTCTGGGGCGCGAAGCTCGGGACCGACAACTCCCGCGAGGCGTGGACCGAACGATGGGTTCCGGTCGCCCTCGCGGACTTCAACGAACAGATTCAGGCTCGCGATGTCGTCCGCTTCCTGTGCGAGGCGGCGCTCGCCTCCGTGGGCGATGCGAAATGGCCGGACAGATTGCTGACCCCGGTGGCCATGCGTCGCGCCCTGAGCGCGTGCAGCCGTGCGAAGGTGGAGGAGATCAACCAGGAGAATCCGCGTCTCGGAACGCTGCTGAGGCGCATGTCGACCTTTGCGGACTCCGTGAAGATGCCCTTCGACGCGGCGGACGTGGAACTGACGGCCGACGACGTCGAAACCCTGGGGCAGTGGGGTGTACTGGCCCGAGACATCGACGGGCGTTACCGCATGCCCGAGATCTATCGCCACGCCCTCGGCTTCCGCGCGCTGGGCAGGGCTCGGGTGGCCCGGGGTCTTTGAAGATCCAGAGGAGGCCGCACGAGGGATCAGCACGCCCGCGGGCGGACGAATATCCGGCGCAGGGCCGCGCGCCAGGGGTGGCGGCCCGATCTGCCGTCCATGACGGCGCGGGCCTGCTCGTACGAGCGGAGCGAGCGCAGGACGGCGACGTCGTCCCGCCCGGGCGGCGGGGGCATCGGGGCGCCCTGCTGGGACGCCCGGTAGGTGTCGATCATGTACTGCTCGATTGCGGTCATGACCCAAGCCTCACCCCGTCGGCGGCATCGCGCACGACAGTTGACGTTCCCCGTCAATCGACGGCCCGAAAGCGCCCCCGCGGCCCGAAATGATCACTCGTACGGCCGCCGTGCCGGGGCGCCCGCGGCCACTCGTACGGCGGGGCCGGGAGGCCCGTCCCGGCTTCCCCGGCGTGCGCGGAACGACAGAATGGCCTGATGAGCGTCACGATCGACATCGCAGGCCTGCCCACCGAGCGGATCACCTTCGCGCCCTCCCCGCTCGCCGAGCTCTGCATGGCCCTGCACGCGCTCTCCCAGCCCGCGCACCACCCCGGGCTGACCTCCTGGACCACCGCCACCGCCGCCTCGCTCGATCCGTGCCTCGCGGACCGGCTGCTGGAGGCCGACTTCATGTGGCGGAGCTCGTTCTCCGACATCTTCATGCCCTTCGCCGGGCTGCCCGGCGGCACCGGGCTGCCGGCCGCGACGCTGGCCGAGGCGCTGGACGTGCTCGACCGGCTGGACGACGAGCGGTTCGTGCGGGCCGCCCTGGAGCAGTGCTGGCTGGCGCTCTACAACGAGGGCGGCCCGTCCTCCTCACCGCTGGACAACCCGGCGGCGCGGGCCAAGGCGCTGGAGACGGCCGCCGCCCGCGGCCCGCGCCAGCTGGACTTCTCCATGCGGCTCCTCGACGACACGGCCGCCGTACGGGTGTGGATGCGGCGCCTCCTGGAGGACTGCGACGAGGCCTTCTTCGCCGAGACGTGGAAGCGCGTCGAGCCCGGGCAGAGCGCCGACGCCCGGCACAAGACGGAGGTGCTGCGCCGCAAGGGGCTGCCGACCGTGCTGAAGGAGGTCTCGGCGGCGCTGAGCGTCGACGAGGGCGGCACCACCATCACCGCCGACAAGATGGTCCACGGATCGACGACCGCGACCGATCCCCGAATAGGCGCCGGTCTGGTCTTCGTGCCGACCAACTTCGGCTGGCCGCATCTGCTGGTGCTGCACGCGCCGGGCTGGCGGCCGGTGGTCCACTATCCGCTCGGCTCCCCCGAACTGGCCTCCGAGCCCGGCTCGGTGGAGCTGCTCCAGCGGCGGATGGAGGCGCTGGCGCATCCGATGCGGATGATGCTGTGCCGGAGCCTGGCCCGGGCCCCGTTCACGACGAGCGAGCTGGCGACCGTGTACGGGATCACCGCGCCGGAGGTGTCGCGGCATCTGGCCGTCCTGAAAAAGGCCGGTCTGATGCATACGAGACGTCAGGGCCGGTATGCCCAGCACCAGTTGGATCTGCCGGCGGTCGCGCGCATCGGATCGGACTTCATCGAGGGCATCCTCCGCTAGGACGAACCGGCGTGCGGTTGGCCTGATTTGGGCGGCCCAGATTCACCGATATACGGAATTCATAAACCGGAATCAGCGAAAACTCTGGCCATGGTGGCCACTTGCTGTCTAACGTGCGTCCACCGCTCCCCCACGTAACGTGCACCACTTCTGCTCACCCGCTCCGCCACGCTCCGCCACGTTCCGCCGTGCGGTGCCCTGCTCCGCCCTGCCCTGCTCGCCTTTGCCGTGGAAGGACCTTCATGCCCTCACGCCGTATAGCCGCAGCAACCGCCGCCCTGGCAGCCGCAGCCCTCGTCTCGCCGCTGCTGCTGGCCGGACCGGCCGGAGCCACCGGAAGCCCGCAGAGCGACGCCGCCCGGGGTGACGCGCTCGCCAGGAAGCTGGTCAAGGAAGCGACCGGCAAGGGCGCCTACAACCACCTCAAGGTCCTGCAGTCGCTCGCCGACTACAACAACGGCAACCGCGCGGCCGGCTCCAAGGGGCACGTGCAGTCGGCCAAGTACATCGAGGCCGTGATGAAGGCGGCCGGGTACAAGGTCACCAAGAACGAATTCGACTTCGTGTACGTCGAGACCATCGAGGAGAAGCTGACGGTGGGCGGCGCGAACCAGCGCGACGTACCGATCCACCTGATGTCGTACACGGCGAACAGCCCGGAGGGCGGTGTGACCGCCGGCGTCGCCGTCGCCCCGGTCGACGCGGACGGGACGAACGGCTGCGAGCCCGGCGACTTCGCCTCCGGCACCTTCACCGGCAAGATCGCCCTGGTCAAGCGCGGCGGCTGCACCTTCGCGGCGAAGCAGGCCAACGCGGCGGCGGCCGGCGCGGTCGGCGCGGTCATCTACAACAACACCGCGGGCGCCCTCAACGGAACCCTCGGCGACCCGAACGCGGGCAAGATCCCGACGGGCGGCATCACCCAGGAGGACGGCGAGAAGCTCGCCGCCGAGGCCGCGGCCGGCCCGGTCGAGGTCACCCTCGACATCCGGCAGCTGCGCGAGAACCGCAAGACGTACAACGTCATCGCCGAGACCAAGGGCGGCGACGAGAACAACACCGTCTTCCTCGGCTCGCACCTCGACTCGGTCGCGGCCGGCCCGGGCATCAACGACAACGGGTCCGGATCGGCCGGCATCCTGCAGGTCGCGCAGCGCCTCGCGAGCAGCCAGACGAAGATCAACAACAAGGTCAAGTTCGCCTGGTGGTCGGCGGAGGAGTTCGGCCTGCTCGGCTCCGAGGCGTACGTCGCCGGGCTGACGGACGCGCAGAAGAAGCAGATCAAGCTCTACCTGAACTTCGACATGATCGCCTCGCCGAACGCCGCGTACTTCGTCTACGACGGCGACGACTCGGACGCGACCGGCGCGGGCCCCGGCCCGGAGGGCTCCGCCCAGCTGGAGAAGGGGATCAACGACTTCCTCGACTCGAAGAAGATCCCGCACGAGGGCACGGACTTCTCGGGCCGCTCGGACTACGGCCCCTTCATCGAGGTGGGCATCCCGTCCGGCGGTACCTTCACCGGCGCCGAGGGAATCAAGACCCCGGAGCAGGCCGCGAAGTTCGGTGGCCAGGCGGGCGTCGCCTACGACGTGAACTACCACGGCAAGGGTGACGACATCACCAACATCGACCAGAAGGCGCTCGACATCAACGTCGACGTCATCGCGGACGCGGTCGGCCACTACGCCTTCGACCTGGCCCCGCTGTCGAAGCCGGTCGTCTCGCAGCCGACGGGCGGCACGGGCAGCGGCGGCGGCCTGCACCAGGGCCACGACGAGCTGAAGCAGTAAGCACGCACGCAGGCCGACAGGAGGGCCGGGATCCCACGCGGATCCCGGCCCTCCGTGCGTTCGCCGGCCCTCGTCGCATCGGCCCGGCCCTCGTCGCATCGGCCCGGCCCTCGTCGCATCGGCCCGGCCCTCCCCGCGCCGGCCCGGCGCGCCCGTCCGCGCCCACCGCACGAAGATCCATCTTTCGAACTCGCGCACCGTTCGCCACGCGTTTCGTCACGGAGAGCTCTCAAAACATCCCATACGGTTACTTTAAGTGAGAAATCCCGACGTAACGCCCTCGGGCGAGAGGAGCCGCACCGTCATGCCCATGCTGCTGATCAAAGGTTCGTACGAGATCCTCGGGACCGACCCGGACGGGGACACCATCCACTTCCGGCCCGACAACCCCGACGAGTGGGATCTGATCGGCGGCCCCCGGAAGGTCAAGCGCAACGCGGCGGGCCGCGGGAAGCTTCGCCTGGAGGCCATCGACGCCCTGGAGACCCACTACTCACGGACCGGCCCCACGGTCCATCAGCCGCTCGCCCTCGCCAACGCCGCCCGGGACGCGGTACTGGAGTGGGTGGGCTTCACCGGCGTCACCCGGGGGTCGAACGGGCTGGTGACGGCCTCGACCCCGGCGAGCGCGCCCGGCTTCGTCCTGACGCGGGGCGTCGACATCAGCCGCCGGTGCATCGCCTTCGCAGGGCGGGGCGAACCTCCGGCCGCCAGCGGGACCCAGGTGCTCGTGGACCCGGCCATGCTGGAGCTCACCCTCAACCACCACCTGATCAAGGAGGGGCTGGTGTATCCGCTGTACTACAACACCCTCTTCCACGACCTGCGCAACCTGATCACCACCGCGGCCCAGAAGGCACGGACCGCCACACCGCCCAAGGGAGTGTGGGCCGAGGACTCGACCGTCAGCGGAGCGACGGTCACGGGCATGTCCTCGATCACCGAGGACGAGGTCATCCTCCCCAAGCTCTTCCGGCGTCTGGTGGACTACCTCAACCTCGGCGACACCGACCTCTCCGGCTTCCCCGCCTACCTGGACCAGCAGGCCGACAAGTTCCTCATCCTGCCCACCGGCCAGTTCACCACGGGCCTCGACGAGGTGGTCCAGGTCTCCGGCACCACCGTGAAGATGACCCGCAACCCCGAGGACCTCGTCTTCGACGAGGGCTGAGCAGGAGACGACCGTCATGACCGACGCCGCGGACTTCCGCGCCCTCTCCGAGCTCCTCACCGGCGAACCGTCCCTCGGCCAGGCGACGGCGGACGCACACCGGACCCACCTCGCAGCCCACTACCCGGCAGCGCTCCCGCGCCTGATCGACGCCTACCGGACCGCGTCGGGGCAGCCCGACCCCGGCGCCGCGCTGTTCGCCGCCGTGAACGCCGGTCCGGACGCGGCCTGCCACCCTGCTCCTGCGGATCCCCGTCGGGGCGAGCGGCGCGGTCGGCTTCGGCACGCACCACACCGGCCTCACCCGCTTCGAGCACCGCCGCGACCGCTACGGCAACGGGCGCTGGGTGCTCACCGCCCTCGACGACACCACCCATCCCGGTCCGCGCCCGGCCTGGGGCGGGCCCTTCGGATCACGCCCGGCCCGCGGCACCCGGCCATGCCGGGGCCGGGATGCCGGCCGGCTGGACCAGCCAGCCGAAGGCGCCCAGCCCGGCGCGGTCCGTGAGCTCCGCCGCCTCACCGGCCGAGGACAGGGCCCGTACGTAGGCCACCGGGTCCGCCGAGGCCAGGGCCAGCGGGGGCCGGGCTCCCGAGACGCCGAGCGCGGCCAGGGCCTCGCGCTGGGTCAGCAGGACCGCTCCCGGCCCGGCACAGGAGTCCAGGGCCACGTGGGCGGTGACGTCGCAGGAGCCGTCCGGCACCGGCGGGACCTCACGGCCGTCGCGGAAGCCCGTCAGGGTGCCGTACGGGGGCCGTGCGCCGCGGGTGTGGGCGTAGTCCACCGCCACCGCGAGGCCCCGCTCCAGGGTCCCGGCGGCGGCCGCCCAGGCCTCGTCACGGGCCCGGCCGATCTCGGCGCGGCCGCCGCCGGGCCACCACCGCTCCAGCCAGGCCCGGTCCGGGGCGTCCAGCGGGCCGCCCGCGCTCTCCGTACCGTCCGGGGCGACGAGCACGTAGTGCCCGTCCTCGGCGACCTCCAGCGGCACGTTGTCCAGCCATTCGTTGGCGAAGAGCAGCCCCGTCGCCCCTTCGGGCGGGGCCGCGGCCCAGCGGATCCGCGGGTCGAGCCCGGCGGGCCGCTCCGCCCGTTCCACGGCGTACGGGCGCACCCGCGCGGCCGTCCGCGGCTCCAGCGCGGCGAGCACCCCGGTCAGCAGCTCCCCCCGCCCGGCCCCGACGTCGACCAGGTCCAGCTCCGCCGGGTGCCCGAGCTCGGCGTCCACCCACCGCAGCAGCCGGGCCACGGCCACGGCGTACAGCGGCGAGGCGTGTACGGACGTACGGAAGTGCCCGGCGGGTCCCGGCCCGCCGGGCCGCACGTAGAAGCCGCCGGGCCCGTACAGCGCGGCCTCCATCGCACGGCGCCACCGCACCGCGGGGACCGGGGTCACGCCTTCACCCTGAGAGCTCACCGGACAAAGGGTAGGCTTCCGTCCACCTTGGGGAGTACGCCCCCGGTGTCAGGTTCGAACCTCTGGTTGACTCCAGCACCTATCTGCGTTCCCTACTCTGGGTTACGTGCAGCGCCTCTACGACTTCCTCCGCAGACACCCGACGGGCGTCGACAGCTTCTGGGCTGTCTTCCTCTTCGGGATCGGGATGCTGCAAGTCGCCGACGACAGTTTCAGCAGCACCACCGCACGGATGCTCGCCGTCCCCGCGGTGGTCTCGATGAGCCTCGTGGTGGCCCTGCGCCGCAAGTGGACGCAAGCGATGTTCTGGGTGGCCGCCGGCACCGGCGTCTACAAGCTGATCACCCATACCGAGGTGAACAACGCCGACCTGGCGATGCTGATCATCCTGTACACGGTCGCCGCCTCGGCCGAGGTCTCGCGCCGGATGTCCCGTACCGCGCTCGCCATCGGATTCCTCGCCTCCCCCCTGTACGCCCTGCGCTTCCAGGTGGACAAGGGGGACTTCCGTGACAACGTCCTCTTCACGCTCTTCGCCATGGTCCCCTTCGCCCTCGCCTGGGTACTGGGCGACTCCCTGCGCACCCGACGGGCCTATTACGCCCAGCTCGTCGAGCGGAACCAGCGCCTGGAGAACCAGCGCGAGGCCCAGGCCAAGGTGGCCGTGGCCGCCGAGCGCGCCCGGATCGCCCGCGAGCTGCACGACGTCGTCGCGCACAACGTCTCGGTGATGGTGGTCCAGGCGGACGGGGCGGCGTACGTCATGGACGCGGCCCCCGAACAGGCCAAGGAAGCCCTCCAGACCATCTCCGGCACCGGGCGCCAGGCGCTGGCCGAGATGCGGCGGCTGCTGGGCGTCCTGCGCACCGGCGAGCCGCAGGAGTCCGAGGACTACGTGCCCCAGCCGGACGTCGAGCAGATCGAGGTCCTGGTCGAGCAGGTGCGGACGGCCGGGCTCGCGGTGGACTTCGAGGTCGAGGGCGCGCCGCGACGGCTGCCCAGCGGGGTCGAGCTGACGGCGTACCGGATCGTGCAGGAGGCGCTGACCAACACCCGCAAGCACGGCGGCCCCGACGCGAAGGCCAGCGTCCGGCTGGTCTACTTCGACGACGGGCTCGGCCTGCTGATCGAGGACGACGGCCGGGGCGCGGCCCACGAGCTGTACGAGGACGGCGGCGCGGACGGCGCCGGGCACGGGCTGATCGGCATGCGCGAGCGGATCGGTATGGTCGGCGGAACCCTGGACGCGGGGCCGCGGCCCGGTGGCGGCTTCCGGATCAGCGCACTGCTGCCGCTGAAGAAGAGATGACGAGGACGAGGTAACTGATGTCCATCCGCGTGATGCTGGTCGACGACCAGGTGCTGCTGCGCACCGGTTTCCGTATGGTGCTCGCCGCCCAGCCGGACATGGAGGTGGTCGCCGAGGCGGGCAACGGCCTGGAGGCGCTGGAGGTGCTGCGGGCCACGAAGGTGGACGTGGTGCTGATGGACGTCCGCATGCCCAGGCTGGACGGAGTGGAGGCGACCCGGCGGATCTGCGAGCCGGAGGAGCACCCGAAGGTGATCATCCTGACCACCTTCGACCTGGACGAGTACGCCTTCTCGGGCCTGAAGGCGGGCGCGAGCGGGTTCATGCTGAAGGACGTCCCGCCGGGCGAGCTGCTCGCGGCCATCCGCTCGGTGCACAGCGGGGACGCGGTGGTGGCCCCGTCCACGACGCGGCGTCTGCTGGACCGCTTCGCGCCGATGCTGCCGACGACGACGCAGGAGCCGCAGAACAAGGACATCGAGCGGCTGACGGAGCGCGAGCGCGAGGTCATGCTGCTGGTCGCGCAGGGCCTGTCGAACGGCGAGATCGCGGCCCGGCTGGTCCTGTCGGAGGCGACGGTGAAGACCCATGTGGGCCGGATCCTGACCAAGCTGGGGCTGCGCGACCGGGTCCAGGTGGTGGTCCTGGCGTACGAGACGGGCCTGGTCCGCGCGGGCGGTGGCGGAGCCGGGTAGTCCGGCCCCGCAGGGCGTTCCCCCGGGCTGCCGGCCGGGGGAACGCCGTGCGTGGGTGGGTGGGTGGCCGGCGGGGGTCAGCGGATGACGAACTCGCAGCCCGATCCGGCCGGGACGGTGTCGAGGGCCGCCTGGTCGGCCACAAGGCTGTCGAAGCCGGTGCCGCACGTGATCCGGTCGAAGCCGCCGTTCTTGCTGACGAGGGTGTCGTTGCCGTCGCGCCCCTCGAAGGTGGTGGTGCCGGTGGTGGCGTTCCAGCCGTCGGGGTCGGTGAGCCGGTCGGCGGCGGTGCCCCGATCAGACGGTCCTCGCCCGATCCGCCTCGCCCGGCTCACGTACCCGGCTCCGTCATCCAGCGGTCCGGACGGGCCGAGGCCCGGGAGGTGCGGGAGCGTGCGGCCTGGGCGTGCAGCAGGGTGGCGGCCTCCGGCTCCGGTCGGAGCCGGGCCGTGACCGTGCAGTTCGCGCCGGTGTCCACGTGGACGTCGGCGACGCCGCGGGCGCGGGCCCAGGGGCCCTGCGTGAAGCGGACGCTCTGCACCTTGGCGTGCGGGACGATGTCCGTACGCCGGCACAGGCGGCCGTGCCGGGCGGCGAACACCTCCGGGGAGAGCGCCAGGGCGTAGCCCTTCCACCACACCGGGACCACCCAGCGGGACCCGGTCCGCGGGGAGCCGGAGAAGGACAGCGCCGCCAGGTCCACCCCGGGCAGCACCCGGGCGATCATGGCGAAGGCGGCGTCCTTCGAGGCCACGGGGATCAGGACCGTGTTGTTCGAGCCCGCCACCTTCAGCTCCACCCGGACCAGGCCGCGCCGCCGCCACAGCAGCGGCTCCACGATCCGTACGCACTGCACGCGCCCCGGCGGCACGGTCTCGTGCGCCCGGTCCAGCAGGCCGTGGTCCAGGCGCAGTCCGTCCGGGGACTCGGCGACCCGCCAGTCGTACTCGGTGAGGAAGCGGCCCGCGGTGCCCGCCCAGACCGCGCCGAGCATCGGGAGCACGGCGACGAGGGCCGCCCACGGGCTGGAGCTGAGCCACCACACGAGGGCCGGCACGGTCAGGCCGGGGATCAGCAGGGCCCAGACCCCCAGGTTGAGCAGCAGCGACACGACGAGCTCGCGCGGGGTCACGCGCAGCAGTTCGTTCTCAGGGGCTTCGCCCAGCCTCACGGCCTCCTCGGGGGCGAAACCGGCCGCGCGGGCGAGGAGCTCGGCGCGCAGGGCGACGGCCTCCTTCTCGCCGAGGAAGGACAGCTGGTCCTTGTCCTCGGTGCCGATGACGTCGAGCCGGAGGCTGGCGACGCCGGTCAGCCGGGCCAGGAGGGGGCGGGTGACGTCCACGGCCTGGAGCCGGTCGAGGCGGATGTGCGCGGTGCGGCGGAAGAAGAGCCCGCTGCGGATGCGCAGTTCGGTGTCGGTGATGGCGTAGTGGGTGAACCACCAGCTCAGGAACCCGTAGGCGCCGAAGACCACGATCAGGCCCGCCACCGCCGCCACCCGCAGGAGGGCGGACAGGTCGGCGACCCATCTGCCGGCCTGGTCGCCCTGCTGGGCGATCACACCGACGGTCGCGGCGATCGGCACCCAGGCGCGGCGCAGCGGGGTGAAGGGGTGCAGTCGGCGCTCCACCGGGTCGCCTGCGGCGGGCTCGGCGGCGACGGATCGGCCTGCCGCGGGCAGCGCGGCAGCGGCGGGCTCGGCAGCGGGCGACCCGCCTGCGGACCGTTCGCCTGCGGCGGGCTCCACACGTACGGGCCCGCCCAGGGCCGGCGGCTCGGGCGCGGCCTGCGCGTCGCGTACTTCGAGGCGGGGGTCCGTGCCGTCCGGACCGGAGGTCCCGGGGCTCACAGGCCCGCCGACCTTGCCTCGCCGAGGGCGGTGAGCCGGTCGCGCAGCCGCTCCGCCTCGGCCGGCACCAGCCCGGGGATCTTGGCGTCACTGGCCGCCGCGGCCGTGTGCAGCTGCACCGAGGCCAGGCCGAAGCGGCGCTCCAGCGGGCCGGAGGTGACCTCCACCAGCTGCATCCGCCCGTACGGCACCACGGTCTCCTCCCGCCACAGCACGCCCCGGCTGATCAGCAGGTCGTCCGCGCGCTCGGCGTACCGCCAGGACCGCCAGTTCCGGCCGAGGAACACCCAGCCCCAGGCCAGGACCGCGAGCCAGAACGCCCCGAGGGCCGCCCACACCGGGCCGAGCGTCAGCCCCAGCACGACGGCGGTCACGACGGCGAGCAGCACCGTCCATATCAGCAGCAGCGTCCGGCGCAGAGTGAGCAGCCCGCCCGGCAGTCCGACCCATGCGGGTCCGTCCGTCTCACCCATCGTCCCCGTTTCCATGCGTCCACCCTAGGGCTGAGACAATGCCCGCATGACGGAGACCACGGTCGGTATCGGCGGAGCGGCGGAGAGCACCGACATGGTGCTCAACATCGGCCCCCAGCACCCTTCCACGCACGGCGTGCTGCGCCTGCGCCTCGTCCTGGACGGCGAGCGGATCGTCAGCGCCGAACCGGTGGTCGGCTACATGCACCGCGGTGCGGAGAAACTCTTCGAGGCCCGCGACTACCGGCAGATCGTGATGCTCGCGAACCGCCACGACTGGCTGTCCGCGTTCTCGAACGAGCTGGGCGTGGTCATGGCGGTCGAGCGGATGCTCGGCATGGAGGTCCCCGAGCGGGCCGTGTGGATGCGGACGCTGCTGGCCGAGCTGAACCGGGTGCTGAACCACCTGATGTTCCTCGGCTCGTACCCCCTCGAACTGGGTGGAATCACTCCGATCTTCCACGCGTTCCGGGAACGCGAGGAGCTCCAGGCCGTCATGGAGGAGATCTCCGGCGGCCGTATGCACTACATGTTCAACCGCGTCGGCGGCCTCAAGGAGGACCTCCCGGCCGGCTGGCTCGGCCGGGCCCGCGCCGCGATCGCCGACGTCAACACCCGCATGCACGTCTACGACGACCTGGTGCGCGGCAACGAGATCTTCCGCGCCCGCACCCGCGGGGTCGGCGTCCTGTCCGCCGAGGCGGTGCACGCGTACGGGGTCTCCGGCCCGATCGCCCGCGCCTCCGGTGTCGACTTCGACCTGCGCCGCGACGAGCCGTACCTGGCCTACGGCGAGCTCCAGGACGTCCTGAAGGTGATCACCCGCACCGAGGGCGACTGCCTGGCCCGCTTCGAGTGCCTGCTGGACCAGACCCACAACGCGCTCGACCTGGCCGTGGCCTGCCTGGACCGGATGGACGACCTCCCGCCGGGGCCGATCAACCAGCGGCTGCCCAAGGTCCTGAAGGCGCCCGAGGGGCACACGTACGCCTGGACCGAGAACCCGCTCGGCATCAACGGCTACTACCTCGTCTCCAAGGGCGAGAAGACCCCGTACCGGCTGAAGCTGCGCAGCGCCTCGTACAACAACATCCAGGCGCTGGCCGTGCTCCTGCCGGGGCAGTTGGTCGCCGACATGGTGGCGATCCTGGGCTCGCTCTTCTTCGTGGTCGGCGACATCGACAAATAGCCCGCCGCGGGGGAAATGCCCGATCTAGGGTGATCCCATGATCATTTCTGGCATATACGCCGCGTACCTCGGGCGGATCGGCATCACGGAACCCGGATCCCCCTCCGCCGAAGGGCTGTTCGCGCTCACGCGGGCCCATCTGGAGCGGATCCCGTTCGAGAACACCGAGATCCAGCTGGGCCGGCCGCCGGGCATCGACCCCGAGCTGTCCGTGCGCCGCATCGTCGCCGGGCGCGGCGGCTACTGCTTCCACCTCAACGGCGCCTTCGCGGCGCTGCTGGAGCACCTCGGGTACGACGTGACGCGTCACCTCGGGGGCATGAGCGCGGATCCGGATTCCCAGGAGGTGAGCGGCGACCACCTCACCCTGACCGTACGGATCGACGGACAGGCCTTCCTCGTGGACGTCGGCCTGGGCGACGGTCCGCCCGAGCCGCTGCCCCTGCGCGAGGGCCGGTACGAGCGGGGCTTCCGGTACGGCCTGCGGCCGCTCGGGGGCGCGGACGGGCCCGACACGGGCTGGACCTTCCTCAACGAGGACTCGCCCTTCCCCGCGATGAACTTCCGCTCGGCCCCCGCGGCCATGGCCGACTTCGAGGACGAACACCTGCGTCTGTCCACCGCCGAGGACTCCCCCTTCCTGCAGTCGTTCTTCATGCTGCGGCGCAACGCCGGGGCCGTCGACCGGCTGCACGGCAGGATCCTGCTCCACATCGACCCGCAGGGCGGGCGCGACAAGCGGGAACTGACCTCCCCGGAGGAGCTCTTCGAGGTCATGGCCACGGTCTTCGGGCGGGAGCTCGACGACCTGACGCCGGCGGACCGGGCGGCGCTGTGGGACCGGGTGCAGCGGGCGCACGAGGCCTGGCTCGCCTCGCAGCAGGACTGATGTCGGTGCGGCAGGGCAGACTGGGCGCCATGTCCCACTCTCCCCGCCGGGCCTGCCCCTCCTGCGGCCGCGACTGCGCCGTCACCGCCGGACGGATCGCCCGCCACGATCCGCCCTCCGGGCGGGGGCGCGGCGACCTGGTGTCCTGCCCCGGATCCCGGGCCCGGGTGGTGCTCGGCGCCTCCGCGCCGGCCCTGGACGGCTTCGTACTGGCCGAACACTCCGGGCAGCTGCCGCTGTTCTGAGGAGCCGGGGGAGCCGGGCAGCGGGGAAGCCGGGGACCTGAGTACGGGGCCCCCGCGGGCTGAGTACCCGCGCGGATCCCCGTACGGCGCCCCCGCGGCACTGTGGTGGCATGACCCCGACGCCACAGCCCGCCACCGCCTCCGCGTCCCGGATCCGGTGGCGCTCGGGGCTCGCCGCCCTGCTGTTCCTGCCCGCCCTCTTCGTCGCGAAGATCCTCATGCTCGCCACCGACAAGGGCGGCCGCTGCTTCGTGAACGACACCGGCTGCGCGCCCTTCCCGGTCGCGGCCTTCGGGGCGCTGCTCGCCGCCGTGGTGGTGTCCTTCGTCGTCGCGACGGCGGCGCCCGTGCGGGTGGGGCGGGTCGCCCTGGCCGTGCAACTGTCCCTGGAGCTGATGGCCGTCACGCTCGTCCTGGCCTTCCCCTGACCGCCGGTCGGGCGGGGGTTGGCCGGGCCGCACGACCTGCTCGGCAGCGAGTTCCCCGGGCTCACCGACGGCCGGGTCGATCCGCGCGTCGGCGTCTTCTGCCTCTCGTACTTCCTCACGGCCCAGAACCGGCTCCACCCGCTCTACAAGGACCCGGCCGAGGTGTTCCGCGCGCCCTATGCACAGGCTGTGGAAGGCCTGTTCGACGGGAGCCACCAGCCGCAGGACATCGTGGCCGCGCTCCCGGCGACGCCGCAGGAGCTGCTGACCCCGCAGTGGACCGAGAACGTCCGCAGCCCGCGCGGGGCCCTGCTGGAGGCCATACGGGCCAACGACGGCGTCTGCGACTGGAAGCCCGCCGTGCCCGTACGCCTCTACGCGGGCGGGGGCGACACGGACGTACCGATCGCCAACTCCCGCGCCTGCGCCGCCGATCTGGCCCGCCACGGGGTCCGGGCGAAGGTCGTGGACCAGGGCCTGGACGCCGACCACACGGCCACCGCGGTGCGCTCGGCACCGCAGGTGGTCCGCTGGTTCGACTCGATCCGCCAGGCCCGGTCCAGCTAGGGCCTCAGGCCGGGGTGCCGCTCAGCAGGCCGATCAGGCGCGAGCTGCTGTCCGCGCCGAAGCCCGCCTCGACACCGCGCCGGTAGAGCTCGGCGTGCGCGGTCAGGATCCCGGTGTCCACACCGGAGTCGGCGGCCGTGTGCAGGATGTGCTCGACGCTCGCGGCGCACATCGCGAGGCGCTGGTGCTCGCCGCCGTGCTCGTCGGCGTCGATCAGCGGGGCGCCCCCGGTGTAGAAGCCGCGCATGCTGTCGGCCGTGTAGCCGGCGTACGGGAGGATGTCCGCCGCCGTCAGCCCGTTGGCGCGGGCGACGGCGACGGCCTGGTACCAGCCGGTGTAGGCGGTCCAGAAGAGGATCATGTTGAGCTGGTAGTAGAGCTGTGCGTGGCCGGGGTCGGCGCCCCGGTAGTCGGTGGCGGCGAGCACGTCGAGCGCGGCGCGGTGCTCCTCGTAGACCTCCCGCGGGCCGCTGACGAAGACGGAGGAGCCCTCCCGGCCGATGCCGGTCGGCGGCACGTTGACCCCGCCGGTCAGGTACGCGGCCCCGCGCGCCTCGGCCCACCGGGCGGCGGCGCGGGCCTTGTCCGGGACGTCCGAGGACAGGTTGGCCAGTACGCGACCGCCGAGGTCGGTGTCGCCGAGCGTGCCGTACACGGCCTCGACGTCGATGAGGCTGAGCACGGTCAGCCGGCTCGCGGCGACGGCCTCGGCGACGTCGGCGGCGCGGTGGGCCCCGCGGGCGACGAGCTCGTCGTCCTTGCCCGTGCTGCGGTTCCACACGGTGACCTCGAAGCCGGCGTCGAGATAGGCGGCGGCCATGGCGCGGCCCATCGGGCCGAGGCCCACGACGGTGACCTTGGCGTCCTGGGCCCGGGTGGTACGGATCTGGTTCATGACGGAGTTCTCCCCCAACGCATCGTCTAGAACGAACGCTCTATCCAGCGCTCGGGACGACCGTAGCACGGGACTAGAATGAACGCTCTATCTAGATTCGGCGGTAGGATCACGCCCATGGCAACAGCAGCGACGACCACAGCACCCGGGACGCGCGACCGGCTGGTGCGCACCGCATCCCGCCTCATGCAGCACGGCGGATACGAGAACACCCCGGTCAAGCAGCTCGTCCGCGAGGCCGAGGCCACCCTCGGCTCGCTGTACCACTTCTTCCCGGGCGGCAAGCAGGAGCTCGCGGTGGCCGCGATCCACTTCGGCGACGAGGAGTTCGCGGAGCTGCTCCGCGCCGGGCTCGCCGCCCACACCGACCCCGCGGAGGCGGTCGAGGGCGTAGCCGCCGCGCTCGCACAGGCGCTGGAGGCCTCCGACTGGCGGGACGGCTGCCCGGTGACGGCCACGGCCCTGGAGACGGTCGGCCGCCTCCCGGAGCTCCAGGCGGCCTGCGCCCAGGCCTTCGCCAACTGGCAGCACCTGGTGGCCGCGAAGCTCCTGGCGTCGGGCTACCCGGAGGCGGAGGCCCGCGACCTGGCGATCACCGTAATCAACACCCTGGAGGGCGCCGAGACGACCTCACAGGTCACCATGAGCCGCACCCCGCTCCTGGTGGCGGGCCGGCACCTGGCCCGGCTGGTGGCCTCGTACCGGGACTGACCCCGGGGGCCGGCCGGGCAGGAGCGACAGGCCTAAGGGCTGTCTAGGAGATCGCGGTACGGAGCCGGGCCACGTCGATCGGCTCGGTCTCGTCATGGGCCGTCAGGTCGATGACCTGGCCCACCGCGCGGGTCTCGTCGGTCGCCGGCTTGAACTCCGGCTCGGCCACGGCCTGGGCGGACTCGGCCTTGTGCACCGCGAGGGCCTCCGCGCCGACCACGTCGGCCAGGTCCTCGTTCTGCACCGCCTCGATCACCGCGCGGGCCTGCGCCGCGTTCTTGGTGCCGAAGAAGTCGAAGCCGCCCTCGACGCGCGAGGCGGTACGCCGCTGGGCCGCGTACGGGGCCACCGCGGCCGCCGGACGGCGCGCCGGGAGCGAGGGTGCGGCAGCGGGAGCGGGAGCGTGACCACGGCCGGGACCGGGATCCGGCTCCGGAGCCGACGGCCCGGCGGGCAGCGCCCGCGCCTCCCGCCTGCGGGCCAGCGCCTCCAGGGCCGAGTGGGCCCTGGAGTAGCCGACCTCGGTGGGCGCGCCCGCCGAGGTGCGCTCCTCGGTGACGGCCGGAAGTTCCTTCGGCGCGGCGGCCGGCGCCGCGGAGGCCTCGATGGCCAGCAGCCGGCGGCCCTCCAGGGCGCTGGCGCGCTCGGTCTCGGCGGTCGCGTACCGCCGCAGCAGCGCCGCGTGCTCGCCGCGCAGGCCCGCCAGTTCGACCCGCTTGGCGCGCAGCTTGGCGTCGAGCCTGGCCCGCAGCATCCGGGCCTCTTCGAGGTCGGACTCGAGCTCGGCTATCCGCTCGTCCGTCCGCCACTCGTCCTTGACGCGCTCGCGCGCGAGCTCGGCGACGCGGCGGCCCGCCGAGCGGTCCCAGGCGCGCATGACGACGGCGCCGGCGACCCCGGCCGCCGCCGCGACGGCCACGAGGAGCCGGAGCGCCATCGGTTCCGCCGGCAGCCAGGCCGCGCCGGCGGCGGCGACGGACACACCGGCCACGGTCGTCGGCGTGAGCAGCCGGTGCAGGGGTTCGGGATTGCGGTGGCGTCCACGGGGCATGGCCCGAAATTTACAGGGCATGGGGGTCCAGTGGGATACCCGCCCGGCAAACTCTTGCCGGGCAGTTAAGCCACTTTTCTCCATCAACCCCGTGCGCGCTACTTCTTCAGCAGGCCCTTGGACTCCAGGTAGGCCTTCGCGACGTCGGCCGGCTTGGCGCGCTCGGCGTCCACCTTGCGGTTCAGGTCGACCAGATCGGCCGTCGTGAGCGCCTTGGTCAGCTTGTCGAGCGCGGCGGCGACCTCCGGGGTTCCGGCGTCCTTGGCGTTGACCACCGGCAGGACGTTGTCGGCGTTCTGGAGCTTCTTGTCGTCGTCCAGCAGGACCAGGCCGTAGCTGTCGAGGGTGGCGTCGGTGGTCGTGGTGAGCACGAGCTGGTCGGCGCCGTCCTTGACCGCCTGCTTGGCCTGCGGGGTGCCGACGCCCTTCGGGTCGATCCCGGAAACCTGAATTCCGTACGTCTTGGTCAACCCCGGCGCGCAGAAGGGCCGGACGCTGCATTCGTCGCCCGCCGCGATCTTCACCTTGAGTCCGGACTTGCCAAGATCGGAAAGCGTCTTCAGGTTGTTCTTCTGGGCGAATTCCCTGGTCACGGCGAATGCGTTCTGGTCGACCGCCTCACCGGCGGCCAGCGCCTTCAGGCCGAGCGGGGCCGCGAGCTTCTCCAGGCCCGCCACCGTCGCCGCGACGTCGCTGGAGGCGGCCGGCTTCTCCTCGGGCGCCTTCGGACCGTTCACCTTGGCGTTGAGGAACTCCGCGAGCGTGGCCGCGTACTCCGGGACGACGTCGATCTCGCCCTTCTCCAGGGACGGCTCGTACAGCTCGCGGTTGTTGACCGTCTTGACCGAGGTGCTGTAGCCCGCGTCCTTCAGGATCTGCGCGTACAGCTCGGCCAGCACGTTCGACTCGGTGAACCCGGCCGCGCCGATCACCAGGCTGCCCTTGCCGCCGCCCGCGGACGAGGAGGAGCCGGCGGAGGCCGAGCCGCCGTCCTTGCTCTTCTCCAGGCTGTCGCCGCCGCACGCGGCCAGCGACACCGTCAGGGCCAGGGTGCCCAGGGACGCGCCGAGGACGCGCGTGGTCTTGGTCATGGAGGTACTCCGTTCGAGGCGATGGACAGGAATCAGCGGGACGCCGCCGCCCGCGGCAGCAGCAGCCGGTCCGCCGCCACCAGCGCACCCTCCACCAGCAGGGCGAGCGCGGCCACCAGCAGGGCGCCCGCGACGACCTGCGGGGTGTTGTACGTGTTGAAGCCGGCGGTGATGATCCGGCCGAGGCCGCCCTGGCCGACCATGGCGGCGATCGTGGCCGTGGCGATGACCTGTACGGCGCCCGAGCGCAGCCCGGTCATCACCATGGCCCGCGCGAGCGGCAGTTCGACACGCAGGAAGAGCTGGATCCCGGACATGCCCATGCCGCGGGCGGCCTCCACGACCGAGCGGTCCACCTCGCGCATGCCGACGTAGGCGTTGGTCAGCAGCGGCGGGACGGCGAAGAGGACGAGCGCGGCGATGGTGGGCAGGTAGCCGGCGTTGCGCAGCGGGGAGACCATGAACAGCGCCAGCACCGCGAAGACGGGGACGGCCCGGCCGATGTTGGAGACGTTGATCGCGAGGGTGCCGCCCTTGCCGAGGTGGCCGAGGAACAGGCCGATCGGCAGCGCCACCGCGCAGGCGATCGCGAGCGCGACCGCGCTGACGTAGACGTGCTCGCCGAGCCGGTGCCAGACACCGCTCTCGCCCGACCAGTTGGCGCCGTTCGCCAGCCAGTCCCAGGCCCCTCCGATGACGCCCACGGCTTCAGGCTCCCTTCGCCGGAGCCGGAGCCGGAGCCGAAGCCGGAGCCGCAGGCCTGGCACCCGCGCCGGCACGGGTACCGGCACCGGCCCGGGTACCGGCACCGGCCCGGGTCCACGGGGTGAGCAGCCGCTGTGCGCCGAGCAGCAGCAGGTCGGCCACGAGCGCGAGCAGCACGCACAGCACCGAGGCGGTGAGCACCTGGGCCTTGAAGGAGCTGTTCACGGCCGGGGCGATGAGATTGCCGAGGCCGCCCTTGCCGACGATGGAGCCGACCGTGGTCAGCGCGACCGTCGAAACGGTGGCGATCCGGACCCCGGCGAGCAGCGCGGGCAGCGCGAGCGGCAGCTCGACCTGCCACAGCAGGCGCCCCGGGCCGTATCCCATGCCGCGCGCGGCCTCCCGTACGTCCTCGGGGACGGCCTCCAGGCCGGCCAGGACGTTGCGGACCAGGATCGTCAGCGAATACAGCACCAGCCCGGTCACCACCAGCGCCGCCGAGAGCCCGAAGACCGGCAGCAGCAGGGAGAACATGGCCAGCGAGGGGATCGTGTAGAGGAGGGTGGTCAGGCCCAGGACGGGCGCCGCCCAGTGGCGGCCGCGGCGGGCCAGCAGGGCGAGCGGCACGGACACGGCTATGCCGATCAGGACCGACACGCCCGTGATCCAGATGTGTTCGAGGGTGGCGTCGGTGAGTTCCTGGGAGCGGGAGGTGACGTAGTCCCAGCAGATCCAGTCGTTCGCCACCAGGCAGTTCTGCGCCGCCATGCCCCCCACCCCCCGCCATTCGAACGTACGTCGTCACGATCACCCGTCACAGCGACCCTAACCCCCACCACCCTCAATGGCCGGAATCCTTCGCAGTGGGGCAACACGCCCTTCACAAATCAGCGGCCGGCGTGCGGAAAGATGGGTTTGTGATCCGATTCGAGCATGTGACCAAGCGCTACCCCGACGGGACGACAGCCGTCGAGGACCTGTCCTTCGAGGCGGCGGAGGGTGAGCTGGTCACGCTCGTGGGACCGTCCGGCTGCGGCAAGACGACCACGATGAAGATGGTCAACCGGCTGATCGACCCGACCTCCGGCCGGATCCTGCTGAACGGCGAGGACATCGCGGCCGCCGATCCGGTCGAGCTGCGCCGCCGGATCGGGTACGTCATCCAGCAGGTCGGGCTGTTCCCGCACAAGACGGTGCTGGAGAACACGGCGACCGTGCCGCAGCTGATCGGCACCCCGAAGGCACAGGCCCGCGCCCGGGCGGCCGAACTTCTGGAGCTGGTGGGCCTGGACCCCTCCGTCTACGGGGGCCGGTACCCGGAGCAGCTGTCCGGCGGGCAGCGCCAGCGCGTCGGCGTGGCCCGCGCGCTCGCCGCCGATCCGCCGGTGCTGCTGATGGACGAGCCGTTCGGCGCGGTGGACCCGGTGGTGCGCGAGCGGCTGCAGAACGAGTTCCTGACCCTGCAGCGGACCGTGCGCAAGACGATCCTGCTGGTCACCCACGACCTGGAGGAGGCGATCCGGCTCGGCGACCGCATCGCGGTCTACGGCACGGGCACCATCGAGCAGTTCGCCCGCCCGGCGGCGGTGCTCGGGGCGCCCGCCACCGAGTACGTGGCCTCCTTCGTCGGCTCCGACCGGGGGCTCAAGCGGCTCGCGGTCACCGCGGTCGAGGCGGCCGACCTGGCCGCGGCGCAGGGGAAGGACCCGGCGGCCTCGGTGGAGCTGGGCGCGACCCTGCGCGAGGCGCTCGCCGCCCTGCTGCAGGAGGACTCGGGGCGGATCGGGGTCACGGACCCGGAATCCGGCGCGCTGGTCGGCGTACTGACGCCGGAGGGCGTCCACCGGGCACTGCGCCGGGCCCAGTTGCAGGAGGCGTAGGCCTCGGCCGGCAGGGCGCCGGGCGGCCCCGGAAACGGCTGTGACCGGCCTCGGGAGGCCGGTCACGGGTGCGTCGGGCGGTCGGGGGCGCCGGGTGTCGCCGGGTGTCGGGCTGTCGGCGCGAGGCGGGTCAGGCCTCGATGCGGTTGCTCATCCACATCAGCATCGGCGGGATCTCCCGTCGCCACGTGTTGAAGTTGTGGCCACCGCTGTCGAGGATGATGGAGGAGACCCGGTCCGGGCCCTGCACCTTCTTGATGAACTTCCTGGTGTCGGTGAGGTTCGGCTCGCCCTTCTCGCTGCTGGTCACGAGGAAGGACGTACCGCTCGGCTTCTTGTGCTCGATGCTGTGCAGCACATCCGCACGCTTCTTCAGCTTCTCGTCCCCGTGGAACAGGTCACCGGTCGTCGGGTCGTCCGGGGCGTCGTAGTACGCGGACAGACCCGCGGCGGCGCCGAAGGTCTGCGGGTAGTGCGCGGCGATCTTCAGGGCGCAGTAACCGCCCGTGGAGTTGCCGATGAAGCCCATGTTCTGGGGCTTCTTGCCGACCCGGAAGGTGTCCGTGATGGCCTGCGGGAGGTCCTCGCCGAAGAAGGTCTCGGTCTGCGGGCCGCCGGGTATATCGACGCACTCGGTGTCACGCGGCGGCGCCACGGTCGGACGCAGCATGACCAGGATCATCGGCTTCATCTTGCCCGACTTGGACAGGCTGAAGGCCTTCATGGGGTAGTCGAGCCCTTTGATGAGGTTCTCGGCGGTGCCCGGGTAGCCCGTCAGGACGATGGACGCAGGGAAGTTCTGGTCCTTGTGCTGGGGCTGGAAGTACTCCGGCGGGAGCCAGACGTAGCCGGGGCTCGTTATCTTCGACTTCTGCCCGGTTATGGCAACCTTCAGGATCTGACCACCGACCTGGGGCTTGGCGCCACCGGGTACGTCCAGCTTCTGCTTGTCGACGACCTTGATGTCCTTGCTGCTCATCGAGTGGTCGACGACCTTGCCCATGGACGTCTCCTGACCGAGCAGGTCGGCCCAGGAACCGTAGAAGAGGAACGACTTGTTAGCCGCCAGCCCCACAGCCGAGAACAGCGCCAGCTGGGTCGCCAGCAGCAGCCCGATCCGGCCGGCGAACGCGCGCCAGGTGCGGCCCGAGAGCTTCGGCCAGAACCACACCGTGGCTGCGAAGAGCAGCACACCGGCGAAGATGGCCAGCGCCAGAACCGTATTACTGGTGAGACCCATGAGCAGTAAGTCGACTTTCTGGTGGCAGGACTGTTTTTTTCCGACGAAAGAGTGAACCCGCTCCTCGTCGATGTCGTCCTAAGGGACGCACCACACACCGGAGGCTGTCGCGGCCTTCGGCCACATGTATCTCTCGCGGAGCAACGGGAAGCGATGTCTAGCAGGATAGATGGCGATAAGTCGGGACAGGTTCCGAGCAGGGTCCGCCGAATCCTCCGAGGCCCACAGTCGGAGTCGGTGCCCGGCCTGGTAGGTACGGCCGTCATGATCGTCGGCCTTCTGGACATCGCGGCAGGGGTGTTCCCGCGTTTCCGGCACAGCCGGATCCACGCGCTGGCGGAGGTGCTGCCGGTCTTCGGGCCGTTCGCAGCGGCCCTCGCCATCAGCGCGGGCGTACTGCTCCTGCTGCTCGCGCACGGCCTCAAGCGCCACAAGCGCCGGGCCTGGCGGGCGGCGGTCGTGCTGCTGCCGGCCGGTGCCGTGGCGCAGTTCCTCTACCGGCACTCGATCCCCGGCGTGATCATCGCGGCGGTGCTCTTCGTGCTGCTGCTGCGCCACCAGAGTGAATTCAAGGCGCTGCCCGACCCGCGCAGCCGCTGGAAGGCCCTCGCCAACTTCGTCGTGATGAGCGCCGGCTCCATCGGGCTCGGCCTGCTCATCGTGAACGTCCACCCGAACCGGGTCGTCGGCAACCCCAGCCTGTACGAGCAGATCACGCACGTCGTCTACGGCCTCTTCGGCTTCGAGGGCCCCGTCGACTACGCGGGCCAGGTGTCCTGGACCGTCGGGTACTCCCTCGGCGCCCTCGGCATGCTGACCGCCCTCACCACCATCTACCTGGCCTTCCGCCCCGAGCACCCGGCCGCCCGGCTCACCGCGGACGACGAGGGCAAGCTGCGCGAACTGCTGGCCAAGCACGGCGGCCGCGACTCGCTCGGCCACTTCGCGCTCCGCCGCGACAAGGCCGTCGTCTTCTCCCCCAGCGGCAAGGCCGCCGTCACCTACCGCGTCGTCTCCGGTGTGATGCTCGCCTCCGGCGACCCCATCGGCGACGTCGAGGCCTGGCCCGGCGCGATCGAGCGGTTCATGGAGGAGGCCAAGGCTCACTCGTGGACCCCGGCCGTCGTGGGCTGCAGCGAGACCGGTGGCGAGGTCTGGACCCGCGAGACCGGTCTGGACGCCCTGGAGCTGGGTGACGAGGCGATTGTCGATGTCAAAGACTTCTCCCTCGCAGGCCGTCCCATGCGCAATGTCCGCCAGATGGTGAAGCGCATCGAGCGCAACGGCTACACCACCCAGGTGCGCCGGGTCAGCGAGCTGACCGAGGAGGAGCTGGAGCGGGTCCGCGGCGCGGCCGAGGCCTGGCGCGGCACCGACACCGAGCGCGGCTTCTCGATGGCCCTGGGCCGGGTCGGCGAGGAGGGCGACGGCGACTGCTTCATCGCCACCGCGCACCGCGTGGAGGAGGGCGACACCAGCCCGTTCGGCGACCTGAAGGCCGTCCTGCACTTCGTCCCGTGGGGCACCGACGGCATGTCGCTGGAGCTGATGCGCCGCGACCGCGCCGCCGACCCCGGCATGAACGAGCTGCTGATCGTCGCCTCCCTCCAGGCCGCCCCCGCCCTGAAGATCGAGAAGGTCTCGCTGAACTTCGCGATGTTCCGCGCGGCCCTCGCCCGCGGCGAGAAGATCGGCGCCGGCCCGGTCCTGCGGATGTGGCGCGGCCTGCTGGTCTTCCTCTCCCGCTGGTTCCAGATCGAGTCGCTCTACAAGTTCAACGAGAAGTTCCGCCCCCGCTGGGAGCCGCGCTTCATGGTCTACCGCACCTCCCGCGACCTGCCCCGCATCGGCTTCGCCGTGATGCAGGCCGAGGGCTTCGTCACCGTGGCCCTGCCCCGGCTCTTCGCCAGCCGCCGCCGTCCCAAGCCGGTGCGCACCTGCACGCACACCCACATGACGGCCGTGCCCAAGCAGGCGGAGCGCGAGGTCCAGGCGGCGTAACCACCGGCAAGCGCCCGTCCAGGGCCCCGGCGGTCGCGAGACGCCGGGGCCCTGTCGTATCCAGGTCAGCCCTACCCTTGGACCTATGAACACGAAGCGCGGAGCCACCGGCAGGGGCCGGGTCGCAGGTCTGCCGGACTGGGACCGCTGCGCGGTCATGGGCGTCGTCAACGTCACCCCCGACTCCTTCTCCGACGGCGGTCGCTGGTTCGACACCACCGCCGCGGTCAAGCGCGGCCTCGACCTGGTCGAGCACGGCGCCGACCTCGTCGACGTCGGCGGCGAGTCCACCCGCCCCGGCGCCTCCCGCGTCGACGAGGAGGAGGAGCTGCGCCGGGTCGTCCCCGTGGTCCGCGGCCTGGCCTCCGAAGGCGTCACCGTCTCCGTGGACACCATGCGCGCCACCGTCGCCGCCCGCGCCGTCGAGGCCGGGGCGGCCCTGGTCAACGACGTCAGCGGCGGCCTGGCCGACCCCGGGATGATCCCGGCCGTCGCCGCCGCCGAGGTGCCCTTCGTCGTGATGCACTGGCGCGGCTTCAGTGCCGGCATGAACAGCCTCGCCGTCTACGACGACGTGCTCGCCGAGGTCACCGCCGAGCTGCGGACCCGGATCGACGCGGTCGTGGCCGGCGGAATCGCCCCCGAGCGGCTCCTCGTCGACCCCGGACTCGGCTTCGCCAAGAACGCCGAGCACGACCTGGCCCTCGTCGCCCACCTGCCCGAGCTGCGCGCCCTAGGCTTCCCGCTGCTGGTCGCCGCGTCGCGGAAGCGTTTCCTCGGCCGGGTCCTGGCCGGCGGGGCCGACAGCGCCCCGCCGCCCGCCCGCGAACGGGACGCCGCCACGGCCGCCGTCTCCGCGATCGCCGCCCATCAGGGCGCCTGGGCCGTACGGGTGCACGAGGTACGGGCGACCGCGGACGCGGTTCGGGTGGCCCGTGCCGTGGAAGGCGCACTCTGATCCGTACCCACCGACAAGGAGCACCGTGAGCAGAACCGACATCGAGGCGGTCGAAGAGGTCAACACGGCCTTCTACGAGGCAATGGAGCGGGGGGACTTCGACGCACTGTCGGCGCTCTGGCTGGAGGACGAGATCTCCTGCGTCCACCCCGGCTGGCCGGTGCTCTCGGGCCGCGGCGAGGTCCTGCGCTCGTACGCGCTCATCATGTCGCACACCGACTACATCCAGTTCTTCCTCACCGACACCAAAGTGGCCGTAATAGGTGATACCGCCCTGGTCACATGTACGGAGAACATCCTCAGCGGCGGCCCCGCCGAGGACGGCGGGGAACTCGGCCCGCTCGTCGGTCAGCTGGTCGTCGCGACGAATGTGTTCCGACGCACATCCGAGGGCTGGCGGCTCTGGTCCCACCACGGTTCTCCCGTCCTCACGGAGTCCGACGAGGACGAGGAGGAGGACGCCTCCTGACCCCTCCGGCGGGATCCGGAGTATTTCGCAGGTAAATTCGAAGACGGACGACGCCGACCGCACTCGGCGCAGCCATGGCCCCGGGGAGCCCCGGGACCGGAAGCACCTACCAAAGCAGGAGTGATTCGCGTGGATCGTGTCGCGCTGCGCGGCCTCAAGGCTCGCGGGCACCACGGCGTCTTCCCCCGGGAACGCGAGGAAGGCCAGACCTTCATCGTCGACCTCGTGCTGCACCTCGACACCCGCCCCGCGGCGGCCGGAGACGACCTGGCGAAGACCGTGCACTACGGGGTCGTCGCCGAGGAGGTCGTCGACGTGGTCCAGGGTGAGCCCGTCGACCTGATCGAAACCCTGGCCGAGCGAATCGCCCAGCAGTGCCTCAAGCACGAAGCGGTGGCACAGGTGGAGGTCGTCGTCCACAAGCCGGACGCGCCCATCACCGTCCCCTTCGACGACGTGACCATCACGATCACCCGGAGCCGCGCATGAACAACGGACTGAACGCACCGAGCGACCCCACCGTCCAGCCGGTACCCGCCTCCGTCGTCGAGACGGTCGACGCGGCGGACGTGACCCTGTCCAACCCCAAATGGGCCGTGATCGCGCTCGGCGCGAACCTCGGCAACCGGCTGGAGACCCTGCAGGGCGCCATCGACGCCCTCGGCGACACCCCCGGCATGCGGGTCAAGGCCGTCTCCCCCGTCTACGAGACCGAGCCGTGGGGTATCGAGCCCGGCTCGCAGCCCTCGTACCTCAACGCGGTCGTCGCCGTGAAGACCACTCTGCCGCCGTCCTCGCTCCTGGAGCGCGCGCACGCCGTCGAGGAGGCCTTCGACCGCGTCCGCGAGGAGCGCTGGGGCCCGCGCACGATCGACGTCGACATCGTCGCGTACGCCGACCGGGTCTCCGACGACCCGGTCCTCACCCTCCCGCACCCGCGCGCCCACCAGCGTGCCTTCGTACTGGCCCCCTGGCACGACATCGACCCGGAGGCCCAGATCCCGGGCCGCGGCCCGGTCACGGCGCTGCTGGCCGAAATCGGCCTGGTCGGCGTGGCGCCGCGCCCCGACCTGGAACTCCACCTCCCCGAGTAGTCGTTAGTAGCCTGTTCACGGCTACTCGCTGAAAGTGGGGAACGGGCAATTGAAGCAACTGAGGCCGGGGGTCCTGGCGGGCATCTTCGTGGTCGCCGGGGTCCTGTCCTGGGCCGGTGCCAGGCTGTGGAACGCGTACGGCACCCTGCCGGGCGTTCCGCTGGCCGCGCCGATCGTCCTGGGCGTCATCGCGGCGGTGCTGCTGGCCACGGCCCTGTCGATGCGCGCCCGCCTCAAGGCCCAGCGGGAGCGCCGCCCGGGCGCCAAGGGCGTGGAGCCGCTGATGGCGGCCCGCGCGGTGGTCTTCGGCCAGGCCAGTGCCCTGGTGGCGGCGCTGGTGGCGGGCATGTACGGCGGTGTGGGCGTCTTCCTGCTGACCGACGCCCTCGACGTCCCCGCCCGCCGTGACCAGGCCTGGTACGCCGGCTTCTCGGTCCTGGCGGGCGTGGCGGTCATCGCCGCGGCCCTCTTCCTGGAACACGTCCTCAAGCTCCCGGAGGACGAAGACCCGAGCAAGGCCCCGGCCCAGGCCTAGGGCCACCACGGTACCCACGGCATCGCGTGCGTGCGTCCATCCGTCAGGAGTCCACAGAAGCTGGTCGGGAGACACGGCGAAGGTCGCATGATCCGTGGTCACGCCGACGAGCAGGCGGGCCTTGGCCGCACGCACGTCAGTGACCTCGGTCTGTTCGGTTCGGCCTTCTCGCAGAGTCCACAAGCGGTCCCCCGGGCGGACATCACAGGCCCGGAGTCGCCCGCCGACGGCGTTCACCGTCTGCCTGCTCGGTACGCCCCAATGCATCGGTCCCCCTCCGTGACGCCTTGGAGGGGGACCGTAGCGGACAGTGCTGACAATCCGGCTAGCGCGCCATGATCAGGCTCATCGCCTCGGCACGGGTGGCCGTGGCACGGAGCTGGCCGCGGACTGCGGACGTGGTGGTCTTGGCGCCCGGCTTGCGTATACCGCGGACCGACATGCACATGTGCTCGGCCTCGATCACCACGATGGCGCCGCGCGCGTCGAGGATGTCCATCAAGGAATCCGCGATCTGCGTGGTGAGACGTTCCTGTACCTGCGGTCGGCGGGCGAAAACGTCCACGAGGCGAGCCAGCTTCGACAGGCCCGTGATCTTGCCGTTCTCCGCCGGGATGTAGCCGACGTGGGCGACTCCGTGGAACGGCAGCAGGTGATGCTCGCACAGAGATACGATTTCGATGTCCTTCACCAGGACCATCTCGTCATGCCCTAGGTCGAAGACCGTCGTCAGGACGTCTTCTGGCTTCTGCCACAGGCCCCCCAGGATCTCCTTGTACGCCCGCGCCACGCGCGCCGGGGTCTCCAGGAGGCCCTCGCGGTCCGGATCCTCGCCGACCGCGATCAGGAGCTCACGGACCGCCGCTTCGGCGCGCTTCTCGTCGAACACGCCGATCGTGCCCTCGTCGCCGGTCAGGGTCACTGGGTCCGTCATCGATTCCTCGTTCCTGTGAAAAAATACCGCGCCCCCCAGGCTAGAACCTGGGGGGCGCGGCTTCCATTCCGGGTGGCGCGAGCCGCCGGTTACTCGGGGCGGTCCTCGGGAGCCACCTCGATGCCCTTCTCCGTGGAGACCGGCGCGACGGCGGCCGACGTGCCGTTCGCCGAGTTCGTCAGCTGGAGCTCCTTGGGAGAGAGCACCGGCGGACGGGTGGAGGGGGTGCGGCGGGAGGAGCCGGTCCACGCGGGGCGGGCCGGACGCTTCACGATCGTCGAGAAGATCTCGGCGATCTGCTCCTTGTTCAGCGTCTCCTTCTCCAGCAGCGCGAGGACCAGGTTGTCGAGGACGTCGCGGTTCTCGACCAGGATCTCCCAGGCCTCGTTGTGCGCGGTCTCGATGAGCTTCTTGACCTCTTCGTCGACCAGCGCCGCGACCTCTTCCGAGTAGTCCCGCGGGTGCGACATCTCGCGGCCCAGGAACGGCTCGGTGTTGTCGCCGCCGAACTTGATCGCACCGAGACGCTCGGTCATGCCGTACTGCGTGACCATGGCCCGCGCCGTGGCGGTGGCCTTCTCGATGTCGTTCGCCGCGCCGGTGGTCGGGTCGTGGAAGACCAGCTCCTCCGCCGCGCGCCCGCCCAGCATGTACGCCAGCTGGTCGAGCATCTCGTTGCGCGTGGTCGAGTACTTGTCCTCGTCGGGCAGGACCATGGTGTAACCCAGGGCCCGGCCGCGGGACAGGATCGTGATCTTGTGGACCGGGTCGGAGTTCGGGGAGGCCGCCGCGACCAGGGCGTGTCCGCCCTCGTGGTACGCGGTGATCTTCTTTTCCCGGTCCGACATGATCCGGGTCCGCTTCTGCGGGCCCGCCACGACACGGTCGATCGCCTCGTCCAGCGCGTGGTTGTCGACCAGCTTCTTGTCCGAGCGGGCCGTGAGCAGCGCGGCCTCGTTCAGGACGTTGGAGAGATCGGCACCGGTGAAGCCGGGCGTGCGACGGGCAACGGCGCCCAGGTCGACGTCCGGGGCGACCGGCTTGCCCTTCTGGTGGACCTTGAGGATCTCCAGACGGCCCTGCATGTCCGGACGGTCGACCGCGATCTGCCGGTCGAAGCGGCCCGGGCGCAGCAGCGCCGGGTCGAGGATGTCCGGGCGGTTCGTGGCGGCGATCAGGATGACGCCGCCCTTCACGTCGAAGCCGTCCATCTCGACCAGCAGCTGGTTGAGGGTCTGCTCGCGCTCGTCGTGACCGCCGCCGAGACCCGCACCGCGGTGCCGGCCGACGGCGTCGATCTCGTCGACGAAGACGATCGCCGGGGCGTTGGCCTTGGCCTGCTCGAACAGGTCACGGACACGCGAGGCACCGACACCGACGAACATCTCGACGAAGTCGGATCCGGAGATCGAGTAGAAGGGGACACCGGCCTCGCCCGCGACGGCACGCGCGAGCAGGGTCTTTCCGGTGCCGGGCGGGCCGTACAGCAGCACACCCTTGGGAATCTTGGCGCCGACGGCCTGGAACTTCGCCGGCTCCTGCAGGAACTCCTTGATCTCGTGGAGTTCCTCGACGGCCTCGTCCGCGCCCGCGACATCGGCGAACGTGGTCTTCGGGGTGTCCTTGGTGATGAGCTTGGCCTTGGACTTCCCGAAGTTCATGACCCGGGAGCCGCCGCCCTGCATCTGGTTCATCAGGAACAGGAAGACAACGACGATGAGCACGAAGGGCAGGAGCGAGAGCAGCACGCTCAGGAACGGGCTGGTCTTGTCCGGAGTGACGGAGTACCCGTCCGGGATCTGACCGGCGTCGTACTTGGTCTGGAGGCTCTGGGCGAGCTGAACGCCCTGATCCCCGATGTAGTTGGCCTGGAACTTTTTGCCGTCGTGCTTGCCGAGCTTCTGGCCTTCGCTCAGCTCGATCTTGATCATCTGGCTGTCGCCGGTGGTCAGCTTGGCTGTCTCCACCTGGCCAGTGTTGATCGCCTTGATGACCTCGCTGGTGTCCACCGACTTGTAGCCGCCGCCGGAGCCGACGACATTCATCAACACGACCACGGCGAGGACGGCCAGCACGATCCACATGACCGGCCCACGGAAGTATCGCTTCACGTCCATCCATACGGGACGCCAGGCGTCCCGTCCCTCCTGCCCGTAGGTAAATGCTGCTGTGAGTAAAGACTGTTCTTCGGAATGTACCCCTGAATTGTCACCCGCGGCCCTGTGGGACGGCTGACAGACCCGCCTTCCCCTGCTCCAACGGCGGGAATCGCCCCCAGGTTCCCCGCAGGCTTGCCGGGGTTCCCGGGGGCGGGATCAGCCGCCGTAGACGTGCGGGGCGAGCGTGCCGACGAACGGCAGGTTGCGGTACTTCTCCGCGTAGTCCAGGCCGTAGCCCACGACGAACTCGTTGGGGATGTCGAAGCCGACCCACTTCACGTCGATCGCGACCTTCGCGGCCTCGGGCTTGCGCAGCAGCGTGACGACCTCCAGGGAGGCCGGCTGGCGGGAGCCCAGGTTCGACAGCAGCCAGGACAGCGTCAGGCCCGAGTCGATGATGTCCTCGACGATCAGGACGTGCTTGTCCTTGATGTCGGTGTCCAGGTCCTTGAGGATCCGCACCACGCCGGAGGACTGGGTCCCGGCGCCGTACGAGGACACCGCCATCCAGTCCATGGTGAGCGGGGTGGACAAGGCACGCGCCAGGTCCGCCATCACCATCACGGCGCCCTTGAGCACACCGACGATGAGCAGGTCCTTGCCCGCGTACTCCGCGTCGATCTTCGCGGCCAGCTCGGCCAGCTTCGCGTCGATCTCTTCCTTGGTGATGAGCACCGACTGGAGGTCGTTGCCCATGTCCTTCTCGTCCACCCGCATCACTTTCGTTGTCGGCCGGGGCTCCGGGGGCGACCCCGGAGGACTCAGCCGTGTTTCAGCACCAATCAGCCCTGCCGGATGACAAGTCTGCCACCCTGCCGCTGGGCCTCGACCCGGCCGGGCAGGTTGATGGCGCCCTGACCGCGCCATCCGGTGATGAGACGGTCGACTTCTTCGATGTGACGGGCGAAGAGCGAGCCCGCGGGGGAGCCCGCCGCGACGACGGCCCTGCGCAGCACGCGGCGGCGGACGGCCGGGGGCAGGGCGTAGAGCTTGGCGCACTCCAGGCGGCCGTCCGCGTCGCGTACGCCGGTCTCCGCCTCGGCGGCCCAGGCGTCCAGGGCGTCGGCGTCGTCCCGGGAGAGCTGCGCGGTGCGGGCGAGTGCCTCGACGACTCCCTTGCCGAGCGCCTTCTCCAGGGCGGGCAGTCCCTCGTGGCGCAGCCGGGAGCGGGTGTAGGCGGGGTCGATGTTGTGCGGGTCGTCCCAGACGGGGAGGGACTGGACCATGCAGGCCTTGCGGGCGGTCTGCCGGTCGACCTGGAGGAAGGGGCGGCGGTAGCGGTTCGTGCGGCCCGCGCTGCCGCCGGAGACCTCCGGCATGCCGGAGAGCGAGCGGATGCCGGAGCCGCGGGCCAGGCCCAGCAGGACGGTTTCGGCTTGATCGTCCCGGGTGTGGCCGAGCAGCACGGCGGCGGCGCCGAGGCGGTCCGCGGCTTCGTCCAGGGCCCCGTAGCGGGCGTCGCGGGCGGCGGCCTCGGGTCCGCCGTCGCGGCCGACGCGCACGGCGACGGACTCCACCGGGTCGAGGCGGAGTGCGGTCATGCGGGTGACGACCTCGGCGGCGCGCAGGTCGGAGCCGGGCTGCAGTCCGTGGTCGACGGTGATGCCGCCGGCCCGGATGCCGAGCTTGGGGGCCTCGAACGCGAGGGCGGAGGCGAGCGCCATGGAGTCGGCGCCGCCGGAGCAGGCGACGAGGACGAGCGGCAGGGGGCCCCCGGCGCGGCGGGGGCCGGCGGGACTGCCCGTGTGGTCGGTGAGGACGTCGTGGAGTACGCGGCGGACCGCCAGGCGTATCGCCGCGACCGCAGGATGGGGACCCATGTCCGGTGCCCTTCGATGGAGTTCGGATGCCTCGGAGGCGTTGGGGTGGTGTGCTGGAGTGCTGCTGCCCGGCTGCCCCCGCGGAACGGGAGGATGTCACTCAGAGTGCGTCGATGGTGACAGAACCGAGCCGTTCCCCGAGCATCGCACGCCCTTCCACGGCCCACGGTCCCTCGGATGGGTGACGCTGCTTCCCCCAGTGAGACATGTTTACGCCCCCTGTGTCACTCCGCTTCGCTCGGTTCGCTCCCCTTGCGGTGCACCCGGGCCACCCAGTCGGCGGGCCTGGCGATCTCGGCCTTGGTCGGCAGTGTGTTCGGAGAGGTCCACACCCGGTTGAAGCCGTCCATGCCGACCTGGCCCACGACGGCGCGTACGAAGCGCTCGCCGTCGCGGTACTGGCGCAGCTTGGCGTCCAGGCCCAGCAGCTTGCGCAGGGCGGCGTCGAGGCGGCCGGCGCCGCTGGCCCTGCGCTGCTGGAACTTCTCGCGGATCTCGGCGACCGAGGGCACCACCTGGGGGCCGACCCCGTCCATCACGAAGTCGGCGTGGCCCTCCAGCAGGGACATGACGGCGGTGAGCCGGCTCAGGATCTCGCGCTGCTCGGGGGTCTGCACGAGCTCCACGAGGGAGCGGCCCTCGTCGCCGTGCTCGGCGTCGGGGCGGGCGCCGACGAAGGACTGGGCGGCCTCGCGGATGCGTTCCAGGACGGTGGACGGGTCCATCTCGGTGGCGCCGAGGAACGTCTGGATTTCGCCTTCGAGGTGGTCGCGCAGCCACGGGACGGCCGTGAACTGTGTACGGTGCGTCTCCTCGTGCAGGCAGACCCAGAGCCGGAAGTCGTGCGGGTGCACCTCCAGCTCGCGCTCGACGTGCACGATGTTGGGCGCGACGAGCAGCAGCCGGCC
Source organism: Streptomyces sp. NPDC001549 (assembly GCF_042894025.1). Classification (NCBI taxonomy): domain Bacteria; kingdom Bacillati; phylum Actinomycetota; class Actinomycetes; order Kitasatosporales; family Streptomycetaceae; genus Streptomyces; species Streptomyces sp. NPDC001549. Next base: position 432,429 of record NZ_JBIAVJ010000003.1, on the reverse strand, counting down.
GCCGGCGGCGGAGGCGGGCAGGTCCCGGGAGACGGGTGCGAAGGTCTCGTACTGGCCGAGGACCCGGGAGGCCAGGAAGCTCAGCAGCATGCCCAGCTCGACGCCGGTGACCTTGCCGCCGACGGCGCCGAGGACGGCTCCGCCGGAGGCGCCCGCGCGGCGGTCCTGCATCTTGCCGAGGAGCGGCTGGAGCAGTTCGCGGAAGCCGGCGACGTTGGCCTTGACCCAGCCGGCCCGGTCGACGACCAGGACGGGCGTGTCGGGGACGGCCGACCCCTCGGGGATCATCCGGGTGAACTCGCGCACGTGCCGTTCCGAGGTCCTGGCGTGCCGCCGCAGCTCGGCGACGACGGCCCGCGCCTCGTCCCGGGTGACCTCCGGGCCGGGTCGTACCAGTCGGGTCGCGGTCGCCACCGCGAGGTTCCAGTCGACCATCTCCACACCACCGATGCTCGTCATGCGTCAACCGTACGTGGACCGGCCCTCCGGCGGACCCCCTACGAAGCGGTCGAGACGGCCGCGGCCAGCTTGTCGAGGGCCTTCTCGGCGCCCTCGGGGCCGGGGGTGTTCGCCGCCAGGAAGGCGAAGGCGAGGAGTCGGCCGGAGGGGTCGACGACCGTCCCGGAGAGGGAGTTCACCCCGGACAGGGTGCCGGTCTTGGCGCGGAGCAGGCCTGCGGCCGGGGAGCTGCCGGAGTTGCGGGCCTTCAGGGTTCCGGTGAATCCGGCGACGGGCAGTCCGGTGAGGACCGGACGCAGCTCGGGGCGCTGGGGGTCGGCGGCCTTGGTGAGGAGCCCGGTCAGCAGGCCGGCGCTGACCTTGTCGGCGCGGTTGAGTCCGCTGCCGTCGGCGAAGCGGGAGCCGGCGGTGTCGATGCCGAGGGCGGCGAGCCGGTCGGTGACGGCCTGCTCCGCGCCCTCGAAGCTCGCGGGACGGCCGGAGGCGAGGGCGGTCTGCCGGGCGAGGGCCTCGGCGATGTCGTTGTCGCTGTTGGTCAGCATCCGCTCGACGAGCCCGGCGACCGGGGTGGAGAGGGTGACGGCCAGCGGCTGGACGCCGGCGGCGGCCTTGGCCTTCGCCGGTTCGCCGGTGACCTTGATGCCGCGTTCGGCCAGCAGGGTGCGGAAGGCCCGGGCGGCGTCCTTGGAGGGGTCGTCGGACCGGTCCACGGGCCCGGAGGTGGAGTCGTCGGGGCGGCCCTCGTCGGCCGTCAGGGCGGTCACCGGAGCGATGTTGGGGTTGGCGCCGATCGGGTGGCGGACGGGGCCGGTGTAGAGGCTGTCGTCGTATCCCAGGGTCACGGTGTCGGTGCCGGCGGCCTTGAGGGCCTGCGCGGTGTCGGCGGCGAGGGCGACGAGGCTGCCGCCGGATCCGGCGGGGCTCTTCTTCTTCGCGGTGAGCGAGGGGTCGCCGCCGCCGGCCAGGACGATCTGCCCGGGGGCGGCGCCGGGCGTGACGGTGGTCCTGATCCGGTGCTCGGGTCCGAGGGCGGCCAGCACGGCCGCGGCGGTGGCGATCTTGGCGGTGGAGGCCGGGGTCATCGCGTCCCGCGCCCCGGACTCGTAGAGGACCTGCCCGGTGGCGGTGTCGACGACGGACGCGGTCCGCAGGCTGCCGAGCGCGGGGTCGGCGAGCAGCGGCTTCAGCGCGGCGGCCAGGCCCCCGGCGGAGGCGGGCGCGGCGGGCGCGGCGGGGGCGCTCTGCGCGCGCGGGGCGCCGGGGCCGATGGCGCCGAGCACCCCGGGGGCGCTGGGGGCGGCCTCGGGCAGGGTGCCGGAACCGGGCCCTCCACCGTGATCTGCGCCACCCGTACGGTCCCAGGAGGCGGCGGTGTCCCGCTCGGCCTTACGCTGGCCGGAGTCCCAAGGACCGGCCGCGGTCACCGCTGCCACCGACAGGGCGAGGCCGGCTACGGCCGACCCTGCGATGAGCTGCCAGGTCTTGACCAATGGCACCTCGGACCAGCCCCTTTCGCGATCACACATATGCGTGAGGGACACTTAACCACTGCGTCTTGCCGCGAGCATGGCACCCCACCCGGCAGGGCTGGGCCGGACGCGCACGCAGATCAATCGACGCAGTCCCGAAGCAATGCAGCTGATCATGGAGGAGCAGGACGTGGAGTTCGACGTCACCATCGAGATCCCCAAGGGTTCGCGGAACAAGTACGAGGTGGACCACGAGACCGGCCGGATCCGCCTGGACCGTCGCCTCTTCACCTCGACCAGCTACCCGGCCGACTACGGCTTCGTCGAGAACACCCTCGGCGAGGACGGCGACCCGCTGGACGCGCTGGTCATCCTTGACGAGCCGACCTTCCCGGGCTGCCTGATCAAGTGCCGCGCGATCGGCATGTTCAACATGACGGACGAGGCGGGCGGCGACGCCAAGCTGCTGTGCGTGCCGGCCTCCGACCCGCGTGTCGAGCACCTGCGCGACATCCACCACGTCTCCGAGTTCGACCGCCTGGAGATCCAGCACTTCTTCGAGGTCTACAAGGACCTGGAGCCGGGCAAGTCCGTCGAGGGCGCGAACTGGGTCGGCCGCACCGAGGCCGAGGCCGAGATCGAGGCCTCGTACAAGCGCCTGGAGGCGCAGGGCGGCCACCACTGAGCTCGCGCTCGGCGGTAACGGGCCGGGGCACTCCCCCGCGCCCCTTGTGACATGGCGGGCGGTATCCCTCGGGGATGCCGCCCGCCGTCGCGTTCGCGGGCCGCTGCGGCGGGCGCGGCCGGGTGTGCGGCGGGCAGGCGTTGGGTGTGCGGCGGGAGGAAACGATTCCGCATACTGATACCCCGGGTGATCACGGACTGGAGGACGCGTGGCGGAGGCCGACGGGGCAGCGGACAGGAAGCCCCAGTCCGACGAGGCGCACAGCGCCTTCACGCCGCCGCCCGGCATGGAGCCGGACGTTCCCGAGGAGGACCAGCCCACCTCGGAATTCGCCCGTCCGGCGGGCGCCGATCCGGTGGAGCCCGAGCCCGAGGGGTCGGCCTTCGCCGCCCCGGCCACCTACCGGGCCGCGCAGTCCCCGCCCGCCTACACCCCCGGCCAGGGCTTCCCCGTCGCGCAGATGAAGGAATCGCCCTGGCAGGACCGCATGCGCACGATGCTGCGCATGCCGGTCGACGTGCGCCCCGTACCGGACCTCGTGCAGCGCCACAGCGAGACCGGGCCCGCCGTGGGCCGCGTCCTCGACCTGACCCTGCGCATCGGCGAGCTGCTGCTCGCGGGCGGTGAGGGCGCCGAGGACGTGGAGGCCGCGATGTTCGCGGTGGCCCGCTCCTACGGGCTGGACCGCTGCGAGCCGACCGTCACCTTCACCATGCTGTCGATCACCCACCACCCCTCGCTGGTGGGCGACCCGGTCACCGCCAGCCGGACCGTGCGCCGCCGCGGCACCGACTACAACCGGCTCGCGGCCGTGTTCCGGCTCGTGGACGACATCAGCGCCCACGAGATCGACGTGACGCTGGAGGAGGCCTACCGGCGCCTCGCCGAGATCCGCCGCAACCGGCACCCGTACCCCGGCTGGATGCTCACGGCCTCCGCCGGACTGCTCGCCGGGGCCGCCTCCACGCTCGTCGGCGGCGGGGTCCTCGTCTTCTTCGCCGCAGCGATCGGCGCGGTCCTCGGCGACCGCCTGGCCTGGCTGTGCGCCGGGCGCGGGCTGCCCGAGTTCTACCAGTTCGTGGTCGCCGCGATGCCGCCGGCCGCCATCGGGGTCGCGCTCAACATGACGGGGATCGACGTCAAGGCCTCCGCCGTGATCACCGGCGGGCTGTTCGCGCTGCTGCCGGGACGGGCCGTGGTCGCGGCCGTGCAGGACGGCCTGACCGGCTACTACATCACCGCGTCGGCCCGGCTGCTGGAGGTCATGTACCTCTTCATCGGCATCATCATGGGCGTGCTGGTGGTGCTCTACGTCGGGTTGCAGTTCGACGCCTCGCCGCGCCCGGAGGAGGTCCTCCAGATCCAGCAGCGGCCGCTGATCCAGATCGCCGCCTCGATGGTGCTGGTGTTCACCTTCGCGATCCTGCTCCAGCAGGAACGTTCCACGGTGTGGATCGTGACGCTGAACGGCGCGGTCGCCTGGGTCACCTTCGGGGCCCTGCACTACGCGGGGGGCATCCCGCCCGTCCCGTCCACGGCCATCGCCGCCGGGCTGGTGGGCCTCTTCGGGCAGCTCTTCTCCCGCTACCGCTTCGCCTCCGCCCTGCCGTACGTGACGGCCGCCATCGGCCCGCTGCTGCCCGGCTCGGCGGTGTACTACGGGCTGCTGCTGATCGCCGAGAACCGGCTGAACGAGGGCCTGGGCTCGCTGGTGAACGCCGCGGCCATCGCGCTGGCCATCGCGATCGGGGTCAACCTCGGGTCGGAGGCCTCGCGGCTGTTCATGCGCATCCCGGGGGCCACGAGCGCCGCCAAGCGCCGTGCGGCGAAGCGGACCCGCGGCTTCTGAGCGCCGCGCCGCGTACGTGTGCCCGTACGCGGCCTCGTACGGGCACACGTACGCCCCGGGGCCTCTCACGGGCCTCCGGGGCGTACGGGCTGCACGGGGGTGCTGCGGGCGGGCCTCAGCGCTTGGCGTGGCGGCCGCGCGCGCCCGGGGCCTGCGGGGCGGAGCCGTCGGCCACGGCCTCGGCCTCGGCCGCCTCGGCGCCGCCGTTCGCCTTGTTCTCCTTGCGGGCCTTGAGGACCTCGAAGACCACCGGGATGACCGAGATGAGGACGATGCCCACCAGGATCGGCTCGACGTGCTCCTTGATGAACTCGATCTGCCCGAGCCAGTAGCCGGCGAGCGTGACGCCCGCGCCCCAGCCGATGCCGCCGATGACGTTGTACGTCAGGAAGGTGCGGTACTTCATCGAGCCGGCGCCCGCGACCATCGGGGCGAAGGTGCGGATGATCGGCACGAAGCGGGCGAGCACGATGGCCTTCGGGCCGTGCTTGTCCATGAACTCGTGCGCCTTGTCCAGGTTCTCCCGCTTGAAGAGCTTGGAGTTCGGCCGGTTGAAGAGCTTCGGCCCGAAGAACTTGCCGATCATGTAGCCGACCTGGTCACCGATGATCGCGGCGGCCACGATCAGGGTGCAGACCAGCCACAGCGGCTGCTTGATGTACTGCCCGTCCGCGACCAGCAGGCCCGCCGTGAAGAGCAGGGAGTCGCCGGGGAGGAACGCGAAGAGCCCGGACTCGGCGAAGACGATGACCAGGATGCCGATCAGACCGAAGTGCGAGATCAGATAGTCCGGGGACAGCCACTGAGGGCCGAGCGCAAGCGTATACACGGGTTCCGGGCTCTCCTGGATCAGGGGTGTGCTGAGGGACGGGCGGTTTTCAATTATCAACGCACACGACCCCCGCCCGGTTCCAGGCCCGGGAGGGGGTCGCTTGCGTGACATTCCGCTTACACCTTGCGCACGCCGTTCGCGAGGATCGCGTCCCGCAGGTGCCCGGCGAGACCCGGCTTCATCGCGTCGTAGAACGCCGTGAACCGCTCGTCCGCCACGTACATCTCGCCGAGGCACGTGTGCGTCTCGTACGGGCAGTCGTAGAACCACTTGTGGATGTGCAGGCGGTGCTCCTCGGCCAGGTCCATCGCGCGCTCGCCGTCGGCGGGCTCGCCCGCCTCCATGGCCGCCACGTACCGGCGGCCCCAGTCGGCGGCCTCGTCCTGGATCCGCTGCCAGTCGTCCTTCGTGTACGAGGCCGCCCGGCGCTGCGACTGGGCGTACGCCCCGGTGTCGCCCCAGCGCTCCTCGACCTCCTGCGCGTACTGCTCCGGGTCGTTGTCCCCGAAGACCTCGAACTTCTCCTCGGGCGTGAGGTTGATGCCCATCTTCTTCGCCTCCATGGCGTGCTCAACGGCCTTGGCCATCTGCTGGAGCCGGGCGATCCGGTCGGTCAGCAGGGCATGCTGCCGGCGCAGATGCTCCTGTGGATCCGATTCCGGGTCGTCCAGCAGGACCGCGACCTCGTCGAGGGGGAAGCCGAGCTCCCGGTAGAACAGGATCCGCTGCAGCCGGTCCAGGTCGGCGTCGTCGTACCGCCGGTGTCCCGCGCCGCTGCGGCCGCTCGGGGAGAGCAGACCGATCTCGTCGTAGTGGTGCAGGGTGCGCACCGTGACTCCGGCGAAACCGGCGACCTGGCCCACGGAGTGGCCCATCTCTTCCCTCCTCTGGTTGGGTACGCCCTTCACTGTGGGTCCTCACGCGGCGTGAGGTGCAAGCCCGCTACGGGAGCTACTTGCCCAGGCCCCGGAACCTGCCCACCGCCGACGGGAAGAAGATCGCCAGCAGCAGGACCGGCCAGGCCACCGCCAGCAGCGCCGCGTGATCGGCGGCCCACGACGGCGGAGCCGCGGCCGGGTTGCCGAACAGGTCGCGGACGGCCGTGGCCGTCGCCGAGAGCGGATTCCATTCCACCACCGCGCCCAGCCAGCCCGGCATCGCCTCCGGTGTGGCGAAGGCGTTGGAGAGGAAGCCCACCGGCCACACCAGGATCTGCACCGCCTGCACCAGCTCCGGACGGCCCGCGACCATCCCGAGGAAGATGCCGATCCACAGCATCGCGAAGCGCAGCAGCAGGAGCAGGGCGAAGGCCGCCAGGGTGGCCGCCGGCGAGCCGTGCGGGCGCCAGCCCAGCAGCAGGCCGACGCCCGCGAGGACGGCCAGGCCCACCGCCGACTGGAGCATGTCCGCCGCGCTGCGGCCGACCAGGACCGCCGCCGAGGACATCGGCATGGCGCGGAACCGGTCGATCACCCCCTTGCCCAGGTCCTGGGTGACGGCGGTCATCGTCGCCTCCAGCCCGAAGGCCATGGTCAGCGCGAGCATCCCGGGCACCAGGAACTCCACGTACTCGCCGTCGATCCCGCGTCCGCCGCCGATGAGGAAGCCGAACATCAGCAGCAGCATCACCGGGAAGACCAGTCCGACGACCATCTGGACCGGCCTGCGGCCCCAGTGCGCGAGCTCGCGCCGGGTCATCGTCCAGGAGTCCGAGACCACCCATGCCGCGCTCATGCGGCCACCTCCGTGGCGTCCGTACGGTCGGTCAGGTGCAGGAAGACCTCGTCGAGCGTGGGGCGGCGGACCGCGAGGTCCCGTGCCTCGATGTCCGCCCCCTCCAGCGCGCGCAGCGTCAGGGCCAGGCCCGCCATCCGGTCCTCCACCGGGAAGCTCAGGGTGAGGGAGTCCGGGTCCACGGCCGGATCCGGCAGCAGCCGCGCCGCCTGCGCGAGCCGCGCCGCGTCCCGCAGGACGACGACGATCCGGTCCGGCCCGACGAGGGACTTCAGCTCGTCGGCCGTGCCCTCGGCCGCCATCCGCCCCGCGTCGATCAGCGTGATGCGGTCGGCCAGCTGGTCGGCCTCCTCCAGGTACTGCGTGGTCAGCAGGACGGTGGTGCCGCCGCCCACCAGGGAGCGGACCGCGCTCCACACCTCGGTGCGGCCGCGCGGGTCGAGCCCGGTGGTCGGCTCGTCGAGGAAGAGCACCTCCGGCTCGGTGATCAGGGACGCGGCGAGGTCGAGCCGGCGCCGCATGCCGCCGCTGTACTGCTTCACCGGCTTGCGGCCGGTGTCCGCGAGGCCGAAGCGTTCCAGCAGTTCGCCGGCCCGCAGCCCGGACCGCCGGGCGCCGAGGTGGTGGAGGCGGCCGAACATCTCCAGGTTCTGCCGCCCGGCCAGTTCCTCGTCGAGCGCCGCGTGCTGGCCGAGCAGCCCGATCCGGGCGCGGACGGCCGGCGCCTGGGTGCGTACGTCGTGGCCGGCGACCCGGACCACGCCCTCGTCGTGCCGCAGCAGGGTGCTCATGACGCGCACCGCCGTGGTCTTTCCGGCTCCGTTGGGGCCGAGGACGGCGTGCACCGTCCCGGGCTTCACCTCCAGGTCGAGCCCCGCCAGCGCGGGCTTGCCGCCGTACCGCTTGTGGACACCTTCGACGAAGATCGCCAAAACCGCTCCTCCAGTAATCAAATTTGAGTAGCTGGGCGCGCCCAAGGTAATGCCCGCCTCTCGGCTAGTCAAACTTGATTACGCATCCTGGTGCGCGGCGTACGGATTCTCCTGGCCGTCCGCGAGGACCCCCACGAACGGATCGCCGCCCTCACCGGCGAAGGAGTACGCGCCCCCCTCGATCCGGGCGACGAGCCCCCGCGTCCACTCCGCCTCGGCATCCGCGGAGTGGACCCACCTGTGCATGATCTCGCCGATGTGGCCCAGCGCCTCCGGGCCGCCCTCCGGCGTGTAGTAGTCCGTCACCGACGACCGCCAGAGCGCCAGCTTCGCCATCCGCTCCCGGAGCAGCGCGAGCACCTCCGCACGCGGCAGATCGACCATGAAGCCGATCGCCGCCGACAGCACGTCCGTCTTCTGGTCGTACGCCGCGAGGGCCTCGCGCAGCAGCCGGAAGTACTCCTCGCGGCCGGCGTCCGTCACCTCGTACTCGGTGCGCGGCGGCCCGCCCGCCGCGCTCGGTGCCACCTCGTGCGCGTGCAGGACGCCCTGCTTCGCCATCTGCTTGAGCGCGTGGTAGATCGATCCGGGCTTGGTGTTCGACCACTCGTGGGCGCCCCAGTACTCCAGGTCGTTGCGTACCTGGTACCCGTGGGCCCGCCCGTGCTGGCGGACCGCGCCGAGGACAAGAAGCCGGATCGCTGACATGGGGCCAGGCTAAGCCCCCGCCGTCCAGGCCGTCTCTTCCGGATCTTGCCTGACCCGCGGCGCCTGGCAAGATCCCGAAGAGAGGACCTAGCCCATCGCCTTGGTGCCGTCCAGGGACTCCCGGACGATGTCCGCGTGGCCCGCGTGCCGGGCGAACTCCTCCACCAGGTGCAGGAGCATCCAGCGCATCGAGACCTTGGCGTCCTTGGGGAACCAGGGCGCCGGCGGGAGCGGGAAGGTGTCGTCCAGGCTCGGCACGGCGGCGACGAAGGCCGCCGTCTGCTCCGCGACCTCGTCCCAGAAGGCGAGGACCGACGGGATGGACTCGCCGTCGACCAGGCGGAAGGCCTCGCCCCAGGTCTCCTGGGTGCGCGCCTTCTCGTTCGGCACCTGCTGGGCGAGGCGCAGCCAGTTCAGCTCGACCTCGGCCACGTGCTTGAGCAGCCCGGACAGGGTGAGCTCGCTGACGCTCGGGCGGCTCGCGGCCTGCTCCTCGCTGAGCCCGAGGAGCGATTCGCGGATCGCCGTGCGCTGGGCGACGACGAAGGCGAGGAGGGTGCCGCGCTCGTCGCCGGGGACTTCGGTGGAAATCTGAGCCATGACCGACCGCCTTATGCGTGAGGTGTGTCCTGCCGGGAGGCTTCTCCCCCCGACACGACACACGCTACGGAGCATTGCGGTCAGATCCTGTCCTCATTGACCGTTCAGTTGCCTTCGATCTCCCCGTCGGGGCGGATCGCCGGCAGCGCGGTGGCGGGCTGCGGGAGCAGGGCCTTGGAGAGGTCCTGCTTGCCCGTCGGGTCGAGCCCGTACATCGCCTCGTAGATGTTGCGGACCGCCGGTCCCGAGGCACCCGAGCCGGTGCCGCCCTGGGAGATCGTCATGACGATCGCGTAGTCCTCGGTGTACGAGGCGAACCACGAGGTCGTCTGCTTGCCCTGGACCTCGGCCGTACCCGTCTTGGCGTGCATCGGGATCTGCTTCTGCGGCCAGCCGCCGAAGCGCCAGGCCGCGCTGCCGTTGGTGGCGACGCCCGCGAGGGCCTCGTCGATGTTGTCGCGGGTCTTCGCGTCCATCGGCAGCTTGCCCTGCTCCTTCGGCGCGATCTCCTGGACCGACTTGCCGTCGGCACTGACGATCGCCTTGCCGATGCCGGGCTGGTGGAGCGTGCCGCCGTTGGCGATGGCCGAGTAGACGGAGGCCATCTGGATCGGGGTGACGAGCGTGTCGCCCTGCCCGATCGAATAGTTGATGGCGTCACCCTCGCGCATCTGGTTGCCCTGGCGGCAGTTCTCGTAGGCGATCTTCTCGGCGAAGGAGCCGTTCTTCTTGCCGTCGCGGCACCAGGCGTCCTTGTTCGCGTCGAAGAAGTCCTGCTTCCACTTCCGGTCGGGGACCCGGCCGGGGACCTCGTTCGGCAGGTCGATGCCGGTGCGCTTGCCCAGCCCGAACTCGTGGGCGGTCTTGAGGAACCAGTCCTTCGGGTCCTTCTTCGGCTTGATGCCGCCGTCCTTCTTCCACTCCTGGTCCGCGATGGCGTAGTAGACGGTGTCGCAGGAGACCTCCAGCGCCCGGCCGATGGTGATGTCACCGTGGCCCTGCGACTCGAAGTTCGTGAAGGTCTGGCTGCCGACCGAGTACGAGCTGGGGCAGGGGTAGCGGTTGTTGAACGGGTACCCGGCGTTGACCGCGGCCGTCGAGGTGACCACCTTGAAGATGGAGCCCGGCGCCGCCTGGCCCTGGATGGCCCGGTTCAGCAGCGGGTAGTTCGACCCCTTGTCGGTGAGGGAGGCGTAGTCCTTGGCGGAGATGCCGCCCACCCAGGCGTTGGGGTCGTAGGTCGGGTTCGAGGCCATCGCCACGACCCGGCCGGTCTTGGTCTCCATCACCACGACGGCGCCCGAGTCGGCCTCGTAGTTGCGGCCGGTGTTCTTGTCCCGGACCTTGCGGGCTTCGATCATCGCGTTGTTCAGCTCGCGCTCGGCGACCGCCTGCACCCGGGAGTCGATCGAGGTCACGATGTTCGAGCCGGGCCTCGCCGGGTCGGTCTCGCCCTGGCCGATGACCCGGCCGAGGTTGTCCACCTCGTAGCGGGTGATGCCCGCCTTGCCGCGCAGCTCCTTGTCGTACGTGCGCTCCAGGCCGGAGCGGCCGACCTGGTCGGAACGCAGGTACGGCGAGTCCGACTTCTTCGCCTTGGCGATCTCCTCGTCGGTGACCGGCGAGAGGTAGCCCAGCACCTGGGAGGTGTTGGCCTGGTCCGGGGCCGCGTAACGGCGCAGGGCGGTCGCCTCGGCCGTGATGCCCGGGAAGTCCTCGGGGTGCTCGCGGATCTGCAGGGCCTGCTCGGTGGTGGCCTCGTCGCTGACCGGGATCGGCTGGTAGGGGGAGCCGTTCCAACAGGGCTGCTTGGTCTTGGCGTCGCAGAGCCGGACCTTGTCGATGACCTCCTGGGCGTCCATGCCCAGCACCCCGGCGAGCCGGGTCAGCACGGACCTGCCCTTGTCCTTCATGGTCAGCAGCTCGGTGCGGCTGGCGGAGACCACCAGGTGGGTCGCGTTGTCGGCGAGCGGGATCCCGCGCGAGTCCAGGATCGAGCCGCGCACGGCCGGCTGGACCACCTGCTGGACGTGGTTGTTCTTCGCCTCGTCCGTGTACTCCGAGCCGTTGCGGATCTGGAGGTACCAGAGGCGTCCGCCCAGCGTGAGCAACAGCGAGAAGACCACGATCTGGATGACGACGAGCCGGTTCTGGACCCGAGGGGTCCGGCCGGTCTCCGGTATGTTGCTCAACTCGTTCTCCCCCGGGCGGCTGCCTACGCCCGGCCGAGTCTAGGGGGTGTCTTGTCGATCAGGTCGGATCAGGGAGCGGTGGCCGGTGCCGTGGATCGCAAGGCGGACGAGGGAGGCGACGCGGAGCGTCGCCGACCGAGGACAACGCGGCGAGGCGCGGTGCCGGCCACCGCGAGCCCGGCCTGATCGGCAAGACACCCCCTGGGGGATGACGGGGATGACCTAGAACGGGAAGGTCGTCCGGCCGTGCTGTACGGAGATCCACTTCTGCGTGGTGAAGGCCTCGATCGTGGCCTCGCCGTTCAGCCGGCCCAGACCCGAGGCCTTCTCGCCGCCGAAGGCGGCCAGCGGCTCGTCCCCGATCGTGGAGTCGTTGACGTGCATCATGCCCGTCTCGATCCGCTGGGCGAAGCGCACGCCCCGCTCCACGTCCCGGGTGTGCACGGCGCCGCTCAGCCCGTAGGGGGTCGCGTTGGTCAGCCGTACGGCCTCGTCCTCGCCGTCGAAGACCACCAGCAGGGCCACCGGGCCGAAGATTTCCTGGCTCAGCAGCGGGGAGTCCTCGGGGATCCCGGCGAGCACCGTGGGTTCGACCAGGTTGCCGCGCGTAGACCCGCGTACGAGCGCCTGCGCGCCGGATTCCACGGCCTGGTCCACGAGCGCGGTCAGGGCGTCGGCCTGGAAGGAGTTGATCAGCGGGCCGATGTGGGTGTCGGCCTCGTGCGGGTCGCCCGTCTTGAGGGCGCGCACGCGTGCGGTGAACTTCTCGGTGAACTCCTCGGCGACGGAGGCGTCGACGAGGATCCGGTTGGCGGCCATACAGACCTGGCCCTGGTAGACGAAGCGGCTGAAGACGGCCGCGTCCACCGCGTAGTCGAGGTCGGCGTCGTCGAGCACGACGAGCGCGCTGTTGCCGCTGAGCTCCAGGACCGTGCGCTTGAAGTGGCGGGCGGCGATCGCCCCGACGTGCCGGCCGACCCGGTCCGATCCCGCGAACGAGATGACCTTGGGGACGGGGTGGGTCAGGAGCGCGTCGCCTATCTCGGCGATGTCGGTGACCAGGACGTTCAGCAGGCCGGCCGGCAGCCCGGCGTCCTCGAAGATCTTGGCGATCACGCCGCCGCCCACGACCGGGGCGTTCTGGTTGGGCTTGATGACGACCGCGTTGCCCAGCGCCAGGGCCGGGGCGACCGACTTCAGGGTCACCAGGAAGGGGAAGTTGAAGGGGCTGATCACCGTGACGACGCCCACGGGGAGCCGCTGGACCCGGTTCTCCTTGCCCTCGACCAGCGAGGGCAAGATCCGCCCCTCGGGCCGGACGGCGAGCTGGAGGGACTCGCGGATGAACTCCATCGCGAGGTGGACCTCGTACTCGGCCTTGGGACGCGTCCCGCCGAGCTCGTCGATCATCGCCTCGACGATCTCCTTCTCGCGCTCCTCGGTGATCCGCAGGGCGCGCTCCAGGACGGCGCGTCTGATGTAAGGGCTGGTGGCGGCCCACTCGCGCTGGGCGCGCTCGGCGCCGCGGTAGGCCTGGTCCACCTGCTCGACGGTGGCCACGGTGATGGCCGCGAGCTTCTCCCCGTTGAAGGGGTTGACGTCGATGATGTCCCACGAACCGGTACCGGCCAGCCATTCGCCGTCGATGTACTGGTGAGCCAGGTCGCTGAATATGGACATGCCATCCCTTACTGCGAGCGCGCACCCGTGCGCTGCACCGGAGACCGATCGGTCATCATGCACTGATCAGACGTCATACTACGTGCGAATCAAGACAGTTGGAGCAGGCCGCGGAGAAGATCCCGGGTCCGCTCGGCATCGGGGCAGTCCGCCTGGAGCCGTTCCATCGCCCGCTCGTACTGCCCCACTTCCTCGCCCTTGTCCAGGTAGAGGGCACTGGTGAGCTGTTCCAGATAGACGATGTCCTGGAGGTCGGACTCGGGGAAGCGCAGCAGGGTGAAGGCTCCGCTCTCGCCCGCGTGGCCGCCGAAGGAGAAGGGCATCACCTGGAGCTGCACGTTGGGCCGCTGGGAGACCTCGATGAGGTGCTCCAGCTGACCGCGCATGACCTCGCGGTCGCCGTACGGGCGGCGCAGCGCGGCCTCGTCGAGGACGGCGTGGAAGATGGGGGCGTTCTCTGAGACGAGGGCCTTCTGGCGCTCCAGGCGCAGGGCCACGCGGCGGTCGATCTCGGCGCCGGTGGCGCCGGGCATGCCGCGGCTGACGACGGCGTGGGCGTACGCCTCGGTCTGCAACAGTCCGTGGACGAACTGGACTTCGTAGATCCGGATGAGTGAGGCGGCGCCCTCCAGGCCGATGTATGTCTGGAACCACCCGGGCAGCACGTCGCCGTAACTGTGCCACCAGCCGGTCGCGTTGGCCTCCCGGACCAGTCCGAGCAGCGACTCGCGCTCCGTGCTGTCCGTGACTCCGTAGAGCGTGAGGAGGTCCTCGACGTCTCTGGCCTTGAAGCTCACCCTTCCCAACTCCAAGCGGCTGATCTTCGATTCGGATGCGCGGATCGAGTAGCCGGCCGCCTCACGGGTGATGCCGCGGGATTCTCGGAGTCGCCTGAGCTGGGAGCCCAGGAGGATGCGGCGCACCACAGAACCGCTTGCTTCTGCGGTCACTAGTACTGCCCTCCCCATCGCATTGGCGTGCGCGTGGTGTGCGCGAGCGTCTCGGGGCCCCCGTACCCCAGGGGCCGCAGTCTGCCACCAAAACGCATCGGCCCGTACTCGTTCTGTAACGGAATCCCGTCTCCGGGAAAAGAAGTCCGTAAGGATGCGTAGGAAGAAATGAGTCAGAACCGTCACGGGAGGGGACAGGTCCGGCGCGTGCACGTGCATCTGCCCTTGCATCCGGCTCCGGCATTCGGAACGATGGTCCCCGCGCACCTGCGTGCTGTTCGCGCCGGCGCCGGACCCACCCCGCAGTTCTTTCTGGACGGAGATGACCGCTCCGCCCGCGAATCCCGGGAGTGCCTCGCATGGGGACGAATGGATCGACCATGCTCGAGCCGTTACGGCAGGGGCTGCCCCCGGTCGACCCCACGGCTGTCTCCGGGTCCGCCTCCTGCGCTCTGCCCGCCCGCTACGAAGCGGTGCGCGGAGCCCGCTCCTTCTGTCGTTCGACCCTGTCCCAGTGGGGCCTCGACGACCGCTTCGACGATGTGGCCCTGGTGGTCTCCGAGCTCGTCACCAACGCGCTGCGCCATGCCCTGCCCGAGGACGCGCGGGGGGCGGACGCCGAGCCGGAGCCGCCGGTACGGCTGCACCTGATGCGGTGGAGCACGCGGCTGGTGTGCGCGGTGCGGGACCCCAGCGAGGACCGGCCCGGCGGGGGCTTCTCGCCGGAGCGCACCGAGGAGAACTTCGACCTGGAGTCCGGGCGCGGGCTGTTCCTGGTGGACTCGTACAGCGACAGCTGGGGCTGGCACCCGCTCGCGGGCCGGCTGACCGGCAAGGTGGTCTGGGCGCTCTTCCTGCTCCAGGACTGAACGGCCGACAGCCGCCGATCAAGGGCGAACACAGGACAACTGGCCGGGATTGATCATTGCGATCAGTCCCGGCCAGTGCACGTGCATGGCGTGATGGGTGCGCTGTTCCGTCAGCTGATCAGGTGATCGAACTCGCCGTCCTTGACGCCCAGAAGCAGAGCCTCGATCTCGGCCGGCGTGTAGACGAGCGCCGGTCCGTCGGGAAAGCGCGAATTGCGCATGGCGACATCGCCTCCCGGCAGCCGTGCGAACTCCACGCAGGAACCCTGCGAGTTGCTGTGTCTGCTCTTCTGCCACGTCAGCTCAAACAAGGTAGCGAGTTCTGCAGCTGCCATCCCGTTGTACGCGTGGTCCACAGGAAGCCCCCGATAGTGCAGATGTCAACTCCTCCGGATCATAGCCGTGTTCATGAGCTGCTGCATGGGCAGATGCACGTGCACGCGGGGTGGTCCGTTGATCACAGACAGGTCCGTACTCAGGAGTAGGGAACATCTAGCGGGGCAGTGGCTTCTGTCTGCCGCCCATGTGGGCGCGGTCGGCGGCGGCCGTGCCGTCCTCCCAGCCCGCGTGGTCGGTGGCGCCGCGCAGCCGGGTCGTGGTGGTCCGGGGGAACATCTCCTCCGCCCGCGAGGTGACCGCCACGTCACGGGCCACCAGGGCCGGCAGGTTGCCGGGGGCCTCCGTCGCCGTGTGCTCGGCGGTCTCGGCGAGCCGGTGGCCGAGCCGGCTGGCGTAGGCGAGCAGGAAGGACTGCCTGAAGGTCTTCGTCCGCTTGCGCCCGCCGGAGCGCTGCGCGGCCTCCGCGCGGGTCATCGCGGCCGTGCCCTGCACGAGCAGCGAGGTGTAGAGCAGCTCCACCGCCTCCAGGTCGCTCTCGAAGCCGACCACCGTGGAGAACTCGAAGCCGCTGTTCCACACCGCCCGGCAGCGGTTGGCGCCGGCCACCGCGTCGAGCAGCACCGCCTTCGCCTCCTCGTACGGCGGCTCGACACCGATCCGGCAGGCGCCGGGCACCTGGGCCGGGCCCTTGCCGCTCGCCGCCAGCAGCGCCTCGTCCACGGTGTGCCGGGCCATCAGCTCCTGGGCTTTGGCGCTGAGCGCCTCCGCCTCCTCCGGGAAGGTCGTCGCCTCGGCCTTGGCGAGCAGGGCCCGGATCCGGCCCAGCATGCGCGGCTCGATGTGGGCGTGCTCGGCGAGCGCGTCGGCCGGGTCGCCGGGCAGCGGACCCACCGGTTCGATCGAGGGCAGCCGGATCAGCAGCCGCAGCACCTCCAGGAAGGCGGTGGCCAGCGTGAACCGGTCCGCCCGTTCCCGCTGCGCGAGCCGGTCGGCGTACTCCCCGTCGCCCGTCCACCACACCTCGGCGGCGCCCCAGCGCGCCGGGAGCCGGGCGTAGCGGCGCGCCTCGGCGGCGATCAGGTCCCCGGTGATCCGCAGGTGCCGCTCGTCGAGGTCCCGGCGCACCAGCCGCAGCACGTCGGCCGGCTGCCAGCCCCGCTCCCAGCCCTGGCGTACGTACGCCTCTCCGCGCGCCAGCAGCTCCCGCCCGACGGCGGGCCAGCCCGCCTGGTCCGCGACGAGCAGCGACGCGCCGGTGTCCAGCCCGGCGTCGTCCTGGGCGTAGAGGGCGGCGGCGAAGGCTCGGTCGACGGTCTCGGCAAGGTCTCTCACACCTCTCAGCTTGGCATGTCCGCCTTCGCGTCCCATTCCCGGCGGGCGGCCTCGATCTGCGGGCGGTGCGCCGGCGACCAGTCCGCGAGGCCCTTGACCAGCCGGGTCAGGCTGCGGCCGAGGTCGGTCGGCTCGTACTCGACCCGGGGCGGCACGGTGGCGTGCACGGTCCGGGTGACCGGGCCGTCGCGGTCCGGGCGGCGGACGGTGAGGGTGAGCATCCGCTGCGAGATGCCGTCGACCGCGCGCTGGAGAGGTGGCGGTCCGGGTGGCCCTGTAGCCGGGGGAGTTTGAGGCGCGGGGTCCGGGGCGGAGCCCCGGCCATGGCGCGGGCGGAGCCCCGGCCATGGCGCCGCGCCCGCCCCGCAGACCTGCACTCCGCGGCACGGCGGGACCGCCCCTGTCAGACCCCGGTGGGACACTCGCACCCATGAGCGACCGCACTCCCCGGTGGGCCCTCGCCGAGGACGGCGACGGGTGGTGGCACGCCGCGCCCGTACCCCCCGCCGAAGGCGTCCGGATGCGCGTGCGCGACCCGGCCGACGCGGTGCGCGCCGCCCCGCCCGGCACGCGCTGGGTCTGGCGGTCCACCGCGGCCGTGTACCCCCGGCTGCTCGCCGCGGGCGCGCGCGTCGAGCGGTGCCACGACATCGAGGACGCCGAGCTGCTGCTCCTCGGCCACGAGGGCCGCTTCGGCGAGCCCCGCTCGGCGGCCGCGGCCTGGGCCCGGCTCACCGGCGCCCCCGTACCGCCCGATCCGCGCCCGCGCGCCGCCGAACCCCGCGCCCAGGACTCCCTCTTCGACCCGCAGCCCACCCCGGTCCCGCTGGACGCCCTGCTCGCCATCCACGCCGACCAGGCCAAGCGGCTCGACGCCACCGCCCACCCCGACCGGATGCGGCTGCTCACCGCCGCCGAGTCGGCGGCCTTCCTCGTCGCCGCCGAGATGAACCGCGTGGGCCTGCCCTGGCGGGCCGACGTGCACCGCGCCCTGCTGACCGAGCTGCTCGGCGAGCGGTACGCGGGCGGCGGGGAGCCCCGGCGCCTCGCCGAGCTGGCCGACCGCGTGTCCGCCGCCTTCGGCAGACGCGTGCGCCCCGATCTGCCCGCCGACGTCGTCAAGGCCTTCGCCGGGGCCGGGATCAAGCTCAGGTCCACCCGCCGCTGGGAGATCCAGGAGCTGGACCATCCCGCCGTCGAGCCGCTGATCGAGTACAAGAAGCTGTACCGGATCTACACCGCCCACGGCTGGGCCTGGCTCGCGGACTGGGTCCGCGACGGCCGCTTCCGCCCGGAGTTCATCCCCGGCGGCACCCTCACCGGCCGCTGGGTCACCAACGGCGGCGGCGCCCTGCAGATCCCCAAGGTGATCCGCCGGGCCGTGGTCGCCGACCCCGGCTGGCGGCTCGTCGTCGCCGACGCCGACCAGATGGAGCCGCGCGTCCTCGCCGCGATCTCCCGCGACCCCGCCTTCATGGAGGTCGCCGGGGAGGCCTCGGACCTCTACACCGCCGTCTCCCGCCAGGGCTTCTCGGGCGACCGGGACAAGGCCAAGATCGCGGTGCTCGGCGCCGTCTACGGCCAGACCTCCGGGGACGGCCTGAAGAACCTGGCCGCGCTCCGCCGCCGCTTCCCCCGGGCCGTCGCGTACGTGGACGACGCGGCGAAGGCCGGGGAGGAGGGCCGGCTCGTACGGACCTGGCTGGGCCGCACCTGCCCGCCGCCCGCCGGCTCCGGCGAGGGCGACGAGGCCGGTGACGGCGGCGTCGACCCGGGCGAGGGGTACGGGGAGGGCGGGGCCGGGACCCCGCAGGACCGCGACGACGGCTGGACCCCGAGCTACGCCTCCACCAACACCCGGGCCCGCGGCCGGTTCACCCGTAACTTCGTCGTCCAGGGCAGCGCGGCCGACTGGGCCCTGCTGCTGCTCGCGGCCCTGCGGCAGGCGACCGCCGGCATGCGGGCCGAGCTGGTGTTCTTCCAGCACGACGAGGTGATCGTGCACTGCCCGGCCGAGGAGGCCGGGGCCGTCGTGGAGGCGATCCGGGCCGCCGGCGAACGGGCCGGCCGGATCGCCTTCGGCGACACCCCGGTCCGGTTCCCGTTCACGACGGCGGTCGTGGAGTGCTACGCGGACGCCAAGTGAGGGGGGTCAGCGGGCGGGACCGGCCAGGTTCCACTCCGGGGCGAGAGCGATCTGCCTCAGCTGCCCCATCGTCAGCGCGGGCGAGGGGCGGGTGGCCGGGCCGTTCTGGTCCGCCGTGCTGAAGGCGGTGACCAGCACGCGCAGCCCGTCCTTGCGCAGGGTGTCCACCTTCCACTGGGTCACGCTCTTGTTCTTCTCCCCGGGCCCCGCCGTGACCTTCACCTTCGTGCCGTCGGACTCCGTGGTGACGGCCGGGTTCCCCGTGAAGCCCGGGGGGTTCGCGTGGGACTGGACGTTGATCTGGACCAGGGACTTGCCCTTGCCGTCGTCGAGTACGACGTAGCCGTACGTCCCCTGCCCGCCCTTGGAGACGATCGGGACGGTGATGCCGAACCGGTTCATCAGGTGCTCCAGGGCGTCCACGGCCTTCCGGTCCCGCAGGGCGATCGACTCCGGCTTGGGCGCCGGCTCGGGTTCGGCCTCGGGCAGGTCGTTCAGGGCCGCGTGCCACGTGTCCGAGGTGACCAGGCTCTTCAACTGCGCGAGGGTCAGCGGCGGGTCGGTCCGGGAGACGGGAGCGCCCTTGTCGGCCGCGGCGTTCCACTCGGACGCGTCGACCAGGAAGCCCTTCACGGTCACCAGCACGGCCCGCCAGACCTTGGTGTCCACCCGGCGGTCCGGGTACTCGTACCCCTGGTGGAGCAGCAGCCTGGAGCCGTCCGGGAGCTGCTCGGTCCGGCAGTCGTCGTAGGTGTGCAGGTTCTTGTCCTCGCACTCGGTCTGCGCACGGGAGCTGCTGCCGAACGGGTCCACCCGCTGGAGGCTGAGGGAGACGGCCGCCGGGCCCTTCCCGTCGTCGTACACGACGCCGACCCTCGGTCCCAGCTCGTCCTCCGTGCCCCGCGCCGTGGGCTCGGTGAGCCGACCGCCCGGCAGGAGCGACTTCAGGTTGCCGATCATCTGGTCGGCGGTGACCGCGCCGGTGCCGGTCTGGCGCCCGTTGCCCGGCGGGGTCGGCAGCGGCGCCGCGGCATGGACCGCGCCCTCGGCCCCGGAGCCGCCGAACAGGCCGCCGGAGTAGGCCCCCGCCGTGGCGATCAGTGCGAGGGCCAGCACGGATCCGCCGGCCACGGCGGCCCGGCGGCGCGCCACCCGCCGCCGGCCGCGCTGCTCGCCCGCTTCCGCGAGGGCCCCGGGGTCGGTCGTGAAGCCCTCCCCCGTGCGCCGGAGGGCTTCGGAGAGTTCGTCTTCGACGGACATGGAGAACCAGGCCTTCCGTTTGCCGGGTGGGTGAGGGGAGGGAGCCGACCGGAGCCGACCGGAGCCGACCGGCGGTCTCAGAGGTCCACGAAGGCGGCGAGGCTGCCGCCCAGCTGCTCCCGCAGCCGGGCGAGCGCCCGCGAGGTCCGGGTACGGACTGCCGCCGAGGAGGCGTTCATCGCGTCGGCGGTCTCCTCGACGCTGCGGTTCTCCCAGTAGCGCAGCACCAGCACCGCCCGGTCCTTGGGCGCCAGCCGCCCCAGCGCCTCCAGCAGCGTCAGCCGCTGCGCCGGATCCCCTCCGTCCGGAGCGGGCGCGCCCCGGTCGGGGAGCTCCCCGGCCGGCCGCTCCCCCGCCGGCCGGCGGCGCTGGTGCGTGAGGAAGACCCGTACCAGCACCGTCTGGGCGTAGGCCGCCGGATTGTCGATACGGGAGATCCGGCCCCACCGCTGGTACATCCGCCCCAGGGTCTCCTGCACCAGGTCCTCCGCGAGGCGGGTGTCCCCGCCCACGAGCAGACATGCCGACCGGTACAGAGGGCCCGAGCGGCCCGCGGCGAACTCACGGAACCCGTCCCTGCGCCCCTGGCGCATGTGCTCCCCCCTCGCGTCCGTCTCACCCTGTGACGCGAGGGCGGCGGAAAATGTTTCATCCCCCGCCGCCGTTCTTGTCGGTACTCCTGCGGCAGGCCGGTCAGCCCAGGTCGTGGAAGTACACGTGGAACTCCTCGCGGACGAAGCCCTCCGCCTCGTACAGCCCCTGCGCGACGGTGTTGTCGTACGCGGTCTCCAGCTGCACACCGGACACCCCCGCCTCGCGGGCCCGGCGCAGCACCTCGCGCAGCAGCGCCCGGCCGGCCCCGGTGCGGCGGCCGGCCGGGGCGACGTAGAGGTCGTTGAGGACCCAGGCGGTCCGCAGGGTGAGGGAGGAGAACCCGCGGTAGACCTGGGCGAAGCCGACCGTTCCGGCCTCCGGGACATCGGCGAGCAGCACCAGCGATTCGTCCTTGGCGATCCGCTCCGCCAGGAAGGCCCGCGGGGCGTCCGGGTCCTCGATGTCCACCTCGTAGAAGTCGAGATAGCCGCGGAACAGTACGGCCGCCGCGTCGACGTCCGCCTCGCCGGCCGCGCGGACCGAGACCGCGGAAGCGGAGTCCTCCGCCGGGGACCGGCCGTCCTTCTGTGCTGCCTGACCGTTCATGTGCGTCTCCCTCAGGGGTGTTTCGCGCGCCGCGGACCATGGTGGGTGGAGGGTGCCGAGCTGTCCGGCCCCCCGGCACCCTCGACTCCCTACGCTACGGCCGGAGTCGGCCGGGGCGAAGGACGGGCCGCACACGCGGCGGCGGGCCCCGGGACCGAAGTCCCGGGGCCCGCCGTACACATGCGTGGCCGGCCGGCCCCGCTCACGACGCCGGCTGGGCGGGGAGCGTGTAGATCCGGCCGGGAGTCACGATCTTGGTGATCGCCTCGCCGAACAGGGTGCTGGGCTCCTGGCCCTGGTACCCGATGTCCGTGTTGACCAGCACGACCAGTGTGGCCTTCGATTCCGGCAGGTAGAGGACCAGCGACCCGTAGCCCGGCAGTGAGCCGTTGTGCCCGATCCAGCCCTGGACGTTGAAGATGCCGAGGCCGTAGCCCGTGCCCGGGAGCGCGTCGACCACGTCGAGGCGCTGCGCCTGGGTGGCGGGGGTCAGCAGGGTCCCGGTCGCCAGGGTCTTCGCCCAGCTGCGCAGGTCGGGGAGGTCGGAGATCATCGCGCCGGCCGCCCAGGCCCAGGAGGGGTCCCAGTCGGTGGAGTCCTCGACCTTCCCGGAGGCCGTCTGGTTCGTGTAGCCGTGGGCGTGCGGGCTGGGGAACCCCGGACCCGTGGGGAACACCGTGTGCTTCAGCCCGGCGGGCTCGACGACCTCCCGGTCGATGAAGCGGTCGAGGGGGACGCCGCTGACCTTCTCCACGACCAGGCCGAGCAGGATCAGGTTGGTGTTGCAGTAGTAGAACTCCGCGTTCGGCTCGAAGAGCACCGGGTGCTTGAAGGAGTATCCGAGCAGCTCCTGCGGGGTGAAGGGCCGGTCGGGGTTGCTGGTCAGCGCCTTGTAGAAGTCCTCGTCCGCCGAGTAGTTGAACAGGCCGCTGCGCATCCCGGCGAGCTCGCGCAGGGTGATCCGGTCGCCGTTCGGCACCCCGTCGATGTACTTGCCGATCGGGTCGTCCAGACCGACCTTGCCCTCGTCGACCAGCTCCAGCAGGGCGGTCACCGTGAAGGTCTTCGTCACGCTGCCGATCCGCATGTTCAGGTTCGGGGTCATCGGCGCGCCCGTGGCCTTGTCGGCGATGCCGAAGGACCGTACGTAGTCACCCTTGCCCGGGGCCGACACGGCCACGATCACGCCGGGGATCTTCGCCTCCGCCAGGACCTTCTCGATCGCGGCGTCCAGCCGGCGGGTGACCGCGGGTGTCAGCTGCGCGAACCCGTCCGAGGCGGGTGCCGGGGTCGGCGCCGGGACCGTGGCGGCCGGCACGGGCGCCGCGGGCGCCGGCGCGTCCCCTGCGTACACCGCGCCCGGCCCCGTACCCACGAGTCCCGCCACGAGTACGACCGCCGCCACGGCCACGGCGGCGCTGCGCCGGCGTGTCGTCATGCCCGGCCTCCTCACCCCCCAAGCCAAGGAACCATCACTCCACGCTAGACCTGTGCACCCGGGCGGGCGACCGGAGCTGCTCGCGGCGAATTCGTCCAAAAATCTATTCTAGAAATATCTCCGGATCGGCCAGACTGCCCCCATGACCGGTCGTACCTCCGGCCCACGGCCGGAACCCGACGAACAGGGGCCCGCCGGCTTCGGCCCGCCGCCCGCCCCGTTCGCAGCGCCCGCACCACCTCCACCGCCCGCACCACCCGCACCACCTCCACCACCTCCACCGCCCGCACCGTTCGCACCGACCGCCCAGCGATCCGGCGGCCGGCCGCGGCTGCCCCGGCCCGTGACCGCCGTCGGCGCCGTCGCGGCGCTGCTCGCCGCCCTGCTCCTCATCGGCGGCGGCGCCTACCGCCTCACGGTCCGCGGCGGGCCCGCGCAGCCCCTGGCCGGGCCCTCCGGTTCGCCCTCGGTCGACCAGGGCGACGGCAAGGGCCCCGGTGGGGGACCCGGCACCTACGACCCCAACGCCGGCATCCGGGCGGGCGAGGCCCGGGTCTGGCTGCGCGACAACCAGGCCGAGGTACCCGGGTCGGGTGTCTCGCAGTACGGCCCCTGGCGCGTGGGCGACACCGTGGTCGGCGCGATCCCGAGCGGTCTCACCGGCTACGCGGTGGCCGACGGCCAGGAGAAGTGGAAGCTTCCGCTCCAGACCCCGCTGTGCGGGGTCCCGCCGGCCCCGTCCGCGCAGGGCAAGCTCGTCGTGGGGGTGAAGGAGAGCACGTCGGAGACCTCGCGCTGCACCCACCTCCAGCAGGTCGACCTCGCCACGGGGAAGGCGGGCTGGAAGATTCCGCTGCCGCCGGAGAGCGACCGCGACACCACGACGCAGTTCGAGCTGGCGATCAGCGGTGACACCGTGGTCGTCGCCCGGCCAGCCCTCATGAGCGGCTTCTCGGTCACCGACGGGCACAAGCTCTTCGGCACGTCGAGCCCGAACGGCTGCTACCCGTCCGCCTTCGCCGGGGGCTCGCGGCTGATCGGCATCCGCCGCTGCCCCGACCCGAACGACGTCCGCGCACCCGGACAGGAGATGGTCGAGGAGCTGGATCCAGCCACCGGCGGAGCGCGGTGGAGCTACAAGTTCGCCCCGGACTGGACGGTCGGCCGGGTGCTCTCCGTCGACCCGCTGGTGATCGCCGCACACCACAAGGACAAGAAGACCTGGAACCTCACGGCGTTCGCCGCCGACGGCACGGTCCGCTCGCAGAGCACCCCGTCCTTCGGGGTCAGCGGCCGGTGCAACGGATGGGGCAACGCGAGCGGCTTCCAGGAGTGCTACGCCGCCGCGGCCGACGCCGACACGCTCTACATCGGCGCGGGCAAGCCCGGCACCACCCTCGACACCGAGGCCACCGACCAGGTCGTCGCCGTCGACCTGAACACCGGCAAGGAACGGTGGCGCACCACCGAGCAGCCCAAGGGGCGCACCATGTGGCCGCTGGCGGTCGAGGACGGCAGGGTCCTCACGTACGTCACCCCCGGCAACAACGAGGCGGGGGCGGTCGTCTCCCTCGCCGCGGCCGACGGGGCCTCGCAGCCGTTCCTGCAGAGCCCGGCCGCGGCCCGTGGCGCCCAGGGCGTCTTCTATTCCCACGGCATCCGTATCTCGTGGGCGGGCGGACGGCTGTTCCTGCTCAACGGCCGGGTCAACAGCCCGGAGCCGCGCAAGGCGAGCCGCGCGATCCTGTCCTTCGGCAAGTAGGGCAGGCAGGTACCAGGAGGGGCACCGTGCAGAACCCGTACCAACAGCCGAGTCACCCCGGCGGCCCGTACCGGCCGCCGCCCTTCGGGCCGCCGCAGGAGCCCGGCGGCGGGCGCCGGATCAGCAGAAGACGGCTCGTCGTCGGGATCTGCGCCCTGACCGCCCTGGCGGTCGCCGCCGCCGCGACCGGCGTCGTACTCGGCGTCCGCGAGAACCGGGACCGCTCGGCGGCGGCCGCGGCGGCGTCGGCGGCGGACCCGACGAGGCCGCTCATCGCGGGCTGGAAGACCGTGATCAACCCCACGCACGGCACCGCGTTCGACGTCCCGCCGGGGTGGGAGGTCCTCGAACCCCAGATCTTCAGCGGCTATGAGGACAACAAGGACACGGAGAAGGTCCTCATCGGGCACACGGCCCCCGCCTTCTACAAGTCCCAGTGGTGCAGCATCGACGCGAACGGCGACGGCCAGGTCACGGACGTCCGGCTCGGCAACGTCGGCACCAAGGGCGCCGGCGGCGCCAAGGACCCCGCCGACATCGCCGTGAAGGAGGCGCCCACCTGGGTCTACGCCGCCTACACCCAGCCGGACAAGAGCGTGGTCACGGCGGACAAGCCGGTGGAGTACACCACGAAGTCGGGGGTCAGGGGGAGTTACGTCAAAGCACGCTCCTCGGGCGCGCAGCGGCCCAACCGCTGCGCGGGCGACGGCCAGGCGGTCGTCTTCGGCTTCAAGAACTCCCGGGGCGACCTCGTCTCCTGGGACTTCTACGGCCGCACGGGCGTCCCGGGCGCCGTCGACGACGCCCTGATCATGCGCATCCTGAGCACGGTCCGGCTGGCGGGCGACCCGAAGGACCCCGGCCCCGGGCCGTGATCGCCCACGGCCGTCCGCCCGCCGGTCCGTGTGGTCGCGTCAGCCCTTCAGGAGCCGGGCCTCCGCCTCCTCGGACAGGCCGTCCGCGAGGGTCGGCCCGCCCTCCGGGACCGATCGCTGCCAGGCCCAGGTGTCGGTGACCGTCTCCGTGACCGGGCGGCAGACGAGGCCCGTGGCATGGGCCCGGGAGACGTCTCCCGCGTGGATCGCGGCGTGGAAGTCCGTACCGGGCGGGGCCCAGACGGGAAGGTCGGTCCACGGGGAGAGGTCCGCGGCGGCGATCGCCTCGGGGGAGGTCCAGCGGAGTTCGGCCGCGGCGCCCGTGACGCGTACACAGGTGTCCAGGAGTTCACCGATGGTGGTGTGGCCCGGCTGCGAGACGAGGTTGTAGGGGCCGTGCAGGGACGACTCCAGCGCATTCAGCAGCCAGGCCGCCAGGTCGCGTACGTCGACGTACTGGAGCGGGGTGTCCCGGGGGCCGGGGGCCGCGATCTCGCCGCCCCGGGCGATGCGGGACAGCCACCACGGCAGGCGGCCCGCGTTCTCGCGCGGGCCCAGGATCAGGCCCGGCCGGACCAGCAGGGTGCGGTCCTCGCCGAACGCGCGCAGCACGGCCAGTTCCGCCCCCCGCTTGTCGGCCGCGAAGTCGGTCGCCTCCGCGTCCGGGTCTCCCTCGGCCAGCGGTCCGAACTCGTCCAGCCCCGCCGGCACCGGCCACGCGTACACCGAGCGGCTGGAGACGAAGGCGTGGCGTCCGGTGCGCCCGGCCAGCAGGGCGGCCGCGTCGCGCACCACGGCCGGGGCGCCCGACCAGGTGTCGACGACCGCGTCCCACTCCCCCGTCGCGAGGGCGGCCAGACCGCCCTCCTGCGTACGGTCGCCGTGGCGGACCCGCACGCCGGGCGGGGCCGGGTGCTCGCCCCGGTGGAAGACGGTCACGTTCCAGCCGCGGGCGACCGCGCCCTCGGCGACGGCGCGCCCCGCGAAGTCCGTTCCGCCCAGCAGCAGCAGCCTCATCCTGGTCCCTCTCCGTGGAGCTCGTACGTCGTGTCGTGCAGCGCGCGAACGCCGCCGGGGGCCGTGCGGGCCGCCGGCGGCGTTCGCGGAGGAGCTGGTCAGCGGGCGGTGCGCTCCCGGTACGCCGCGAAGCGCTCGGCGATCTCCTGGGCCCGGCCCTCGGCCTCCGAGAGCTTCATCTCGGCGCAGTCGTAACCGAGTTCCTCCTTCATGATCGCCATGGCGGAGGGCTCGAAGACGACGGTGCCGTCCGCGCGGATCTCGCCGATGCCGTCGTGCAGCTGTCCGGAGACGTTGATGGCGTGCGCCTGGTCCGCGGTCATGCCGTCGGGGAGCAGCGCGCGGAACTTGCCGTTCTCGATCGCCACCGGGTAGCCGCCGAGCGCCCCGTCCGCGCCGGGCGCGTGGACCACCGCGTCGCGCCCGTCGGCGAGCGGCTCCAGCACGCTGAGCGCGGAGGACGCGGTCATCGTCTGGCCGGGCAGGCCTCCGGTGCGGCGGTACGCGCCGGGCAGCCGGTTCAGGAGCTCCGCGACGTCGAGCTCGCCGGTGACGTCGCGCCCGTCGAGGCGGATGCCGAGGCCCATGCCGGCGGGGCCGCTGTTGCCGGTGCGGGACAGGCGGTGCGAGACGTAGTGGTGGGCCACCAGGCGCACCTCGACGTCGGCGGTGCTGCGGCCGAGCTCGTCGGCGGCCACGGCGGTGATGCCGGGAACGTTGTTGGCGACGTTGCCGATGCCGATGTCCGGGGAGAGGCCGATCGCGGTGAGCGCGGGGTGCACGGCGTCGGGGTAGGCGGCGTTGACGACCAGGGCCTGGGTGCCGGAGAGGCGCACGGCCTCCATGGCCTTCATCACCGGGACCAGGTGCATGGGCAGCCACGGGCCGTAGTTGGCGGCGTAGACCCGCTGGAAGGCGTCCTGCTGGAGGGTGGAGATGACCCACCAGGACTGGTAGCTGACGGCCAGGAAGATGATGTCGGGGTCGAAGGCGGATATCCGCTCGGCGGTGCGCGCCACGTCCGTGATGTCGGTCTGCGCGTGGCTGACCTCGTTGGTGTGGCCGCGCTGGACGCTGCAGAAGCGCGTCAGGTTGGCGGCCTTCAGGACGGTCTCCTCGTCGCGGCCGACGAGCTGGACGTGGCGGGGGTTCGGGCTGTGCGCCAGCTCGTGGAAGACACGGCGGCCGATGTCACCGGCACCCAGGACCATGATCTTGCGGGCGTTGTTCACGAGGTACCTCCGAAGGGTGCGGCAGCGGCGAAGGGGGCGGCGGCGGGCGCCATCAGGTGGGCGTCGCGCACGAGCCGGGGCAGCGAGCGCATGGACGGGAAGGTGAGGGCGCCCTCCCGGTGGGGCGGGGTCGCCGGGTCGGCGGTGTACTGCAGGACCCGCATCCCGGCGGCCACGGCGGCGTCCACGCCGACCGGGCTGTCCTCGACCACGACGCACTCGTCGGGCGTGACACCGCAGCTCTCGGCGGCCCAGCGGAACAGCTTCGGGTCGGGCTTCCAGGCGTCGGCGTCGTACGCCGAGAAGAGCCGGTCGCCGAAGTGGTGCAGGATCCGGGCCTTCTCCAGGCGGCTGCGCATGATGGCGAGCGGGCTGTTGGAGGCCACGCACATGCGGTCGCCGACGGCGGCGGCGAGCTGTTCGAGGGCGTACGCGACGCCGTCGATGGGCTCGATGCGGTCGCCGATCAGCTCCTCGCACCTGGCGCGGGCGATCGCCATGGCGTCCTGCGGCGGGGCGTTGCCCGACAGGTCCGCCATCAGGTCGAAGCACTCCTGCATCTTCTTGCCGGAGAACAGCTCGTCCCGCTGGTCCTTGTCCAGCCGCAGGCCCATCATCTCGCCGACGTGGGCGATCCCGCCGTTCTCGGCGTCCTGCGTGTCGACGAGGACGCCGTCCAGGTCGAAGACGACGAACTCGCGCGCTCGTACGGGGAACTCACTCATAGTCGATCCAGTCCACGCTCTCGATGGCGGCGACGGTCGCGGCCAGTTCCTCATGGGTGGCGGCGGAGCCGATGACGGCCGCCGTGTTGCCGCGCGCGCCGATCCGCCAGTCCACGTCGGCGCCGGGCTCGGCGAGGACGACGACCCGGTCGACGCGGGCGAGGCGGCGCAGCGCGGAGACGCCCCGGATGGCGCGCACCCGGCGGGCGCCGACGGGCGGCACGGTCAGGTAGTGGAAGGCGATCGGCCCGCCCTGCTTGACCTCGGGGGTCTCGTACGGGAGGCCGAGCGCGGCGGCGACCGCGACGTACGCCGGGTCGGAGGTGCCGGAGCGGACGGCGAGGTCGTCGACCCAGGCGCCGAGCCGGCCGTTGACCTCGATGACGCGGGGGCCGTCGGCGGTCAGTTTGATCTCGACGTCGGCGACGCCGTGGATGTTCAGGGCGCGCACCGCGCGGCAGGCGAGGTCGCGGACCTCGCGCTCCTCGGCCTCCGGCACGACGGAGAAGCCGCCGTAGCCGCCGCGCTCGCGGAACGGCTCGGCCAGGGCGAACTTGCTGGTGACGAACACCGGCCGGACGTCGTCGCCGTCGGCCACGCAGTCCACCGCGATGTAGTCGCCCCAGGGCGCCGGGGTGGGCCGCCCGACCAGGAGCTCCTCCAGCATCACGGCCGTCTCGGCGGGCCCGCCGTCGGAGCCGGTGAAGATCGCCGCGAGGGCGGCCCGGCACTCCTCGGGGGTGGCGACGGCCTGCGTGTTGCGGCTGGACGCGCCGATCACCGGCTTGATGATGGCCGGCAGTCCGACGTAGGCGATCGCCTCGTCGGCCTGGGCGGGGCCGGTCAGGGTGCGGAAGCGCACGCTGTCGACGCCCGCCTCGGCGAACCGCCGGCGCTGCAGGTCCTTGTGGGTGATGGCGTCGACGTCGGCCGGCCGGTGGTAGCGCAGGCCGAGCGCCTCGGCGAGCCGCACGGTGGGTGCGATCTGGAACTCGCTGAAGGTGATGATGCCCGCCGGGGCGAGCGCGCGCAGCGCCTCCTCGGTCTGTGCCTCGGTGCGGCCCGCGGTGTTCACCACGGTGCCGACCATCTCCAGGGTCGGGATCATCTCCTGGGCGTGCGCGGTGTCCGCGGTCACGAACACCAGGTCGCAGCCGGCCTGCCGGGCCGCCTCGGCGAGCCGGGTGGGTGCGAGGCTGCCGGCGTCGTAGACGACGAGCAGCACGGGGTGGGCGGGGGTCGCGGTCATGGGTCAGCCTCCGGCCGGGAACGCGCCGGTGCGGCGGGCGACGGTCAGGGCCCCCGCGAGCGACTCGACGGTCGAGTAGGTGAACAGGGTGCGCACCGGGATCTCCAGGCCGAATTCCTCCTGGAGCCGCAGCGCCACGCGGGTCGCGGTCAGCGAGTCGCCGCCCAGGTCGAAGAAGTCGTCCCCGGCGCCGACCTCGTCGGCGTACAGCGTCTCGGCCCAGACCCGGGCCACGGCCCGCTCGGCCGGGGTGCGGGGGGCGATGAACTCGGCCTCCAGGCCGGTGCGTTCGCCGTCCGGTGCGGGCAGCGCCTTGCGGTCGGTCTTGCCGCTGGTGGTCAGCGGCATCCGGTCCAGGAAGACGTACGCACCGGGCACCATGTAGCCGGGCAGGGTGCGGCCGCACCAGTCGCGCAGCGCGCCGATGCCGGGCACCGGGCGGCCGGACACCGGGACGACGTACGCCACGAGCGTCTTCTCGCCGGGCACGTCCTCGCGGACCGTGACGGCGCAGGAGCCGACGTCCTCGTGGGCCAGCAGCGCGGCCTCGATCTCGCCGAGTTCGATGCGGAACCCGCGGACCTTGACCTGGTGGTCGAGGCGGCCGAGGAACTCCAGGTCGCCGCCGGGCAGCCACCGCACCAGGTCGCCGGTGCGGTAGACCCGGCCCGCGGCGAACGGGTTGCGGGTGAAGCGCTCGGCGGTCAGGTCGTCGCGGCCGAGGTAGCCGCGGGCCACGCCGGCGCCGCCGATGAGCAGCTCGCCGGGGACGCCGACGGGGACCGGGCGGTCCGCGTCGTCGACGACGTACAGCTCGGTGCCGGCGGTGGGGCGGCCGATGGGGACGGCGCCGGTGGCGCCGGTGATCTCGGCGACGGAGGCGTAGACGGTGGTCTCCGTCGGGCCGTAGCCGTTGAGGACCCGGGTGCCGGCGCGCAGCATCCGCGCGGCCAGTTCGGCGGGCAGGGCCTCTCCGGCGGCGAAGATCTCCAGGTCGCGCGGCCGGTCGCCGAGGGCGTCCAGGAGCGGGCGCAGCGCGGACGGCGTGGCCTGTACGAGGGTGACGGCGTGCCGGTCGATCAGCTCGACGAGGGCGGGCGGGTTGTGGATCTGGTCCTGGTACGCGCCGATGATCCGGCCGCCGGTGATCAGCGGCAGGAACACCTCGACGCCCGCGATGTCGAAGGTGGCCGAGGTGGTGAACAGGACCCGCTCGTTCGCCGGCGCCGGGAAGGTCTCCCGCATGCCGCACAGCAGGTTGCGCAAGCCGCCCCGGGTGACGGCGACGCCCTTGGGGGTGCCGGTGGAGCCGGAGGTGTAGAGGACGTAGGCGAGGTGCCCGGGCCCGGCGGCCGTCGCCGGCTCCACGACGGGGGAAGCGGCGATCTCCGCGGCGTCGGTGTCGACCGCGACGAGGGTACGGGGCCCCGCGCCGTCGCCGCCGGACAGCCGCCCGCGCAGCGACTCCTGGGTGACGACCACCGGTGCGGCCGTGTCCCGCAGCACGAACTCCAGGCGGTCGACCGGGTGCTGGGGGTCGAGCGGCACGTAGGCCGCACCCGAGCGGAGCACGGCGAGCAGCGCCACGATCAGTTCGGGGCCGCGCTCCAGGCAGACCGCGACGGGCACGTCGGGGCCGGCGCCGAGGCTGCGCAGGTGGTGGGCGAGGCGGTCGGCGCGGGCATCGAGCTCCCGGTAGGTGACCTCCTCGGCGCCGAAGACGACCGCGACGGCGTCGGGGACGCGCCGGGCCTGCCCGGCGACCAGACCGGCCACGTCCGCGTCGGCGTCCGCGTCGGCGTCCGCGTCGGCGTCCACGGCAGCGTCCGCGTCGGCGGCTTCGGGGAATGCGGCGCCTCCGCGGCCCCAGCCCGTGAGCAGGAGCTCGCGCTCGGCGGCGCCGAGCGGATCGAGTCCGTCCAGCGCGATGCCCGGGGCTTCGGCGATCGCGGTGAGCAGAGTGAGGTAGCCGTCGGTCAACCGCTCGGCGCTCGCCGCGTCGAACAGCTCGGCGGCGAAGCCGACGCACAGGCCGAGGCCCTCCTGGCCTCGGTCCGGGTCGAGCGCCAGGGTCAGGTCGGGCGGGCAGACGCCCTCGGCCCGGTAGGCCGGCCCGTCCGTGAACAGGGCCTGGAACACGGGGTGGTGACCGTCGGCTCCGGGTCCGGACGCGGCGGCCAGGCGGGCCATCGGCAGCGCGGCGGCCCGGCCGCGGGTCAGCGCGGCGTCGGTCCGCGCCACGAGCTCGGCGAAGGCCGGGCCCGCGGCCAGGTCGGCGCGCACGACGGCCAGACCGCCGTCGGCGCCCGGGACGCCCACCGCGAGGTCGCGCTGCCGGGTCCACCGGCCGAGCAGCACCTGGTAGGCGGCGAGCAGCACGGCGGGCAGCGGGGCGCCGTACTCGGCGGCCGCCTTGTCCAGCCCCCGCGCCGTGCCGGCCGGGACGGTGCGGGTGACGTGGCCCAGGGCGCCGGTGCGCGCCGAGGGGCGCGGCCGGTCGGTGGCCGGCTCCAGCGGTTCCAGGCCCGCCAGTTCGGTTCGCCAGTACTCCAGCGCGTCGGTCATGACCCCTCCGTCGTGTCGAGGATCCGCGCCAGTGCCTTGCGGTCCGTCTTTCCGTTGTCGTTGAGCGGCAGCCCGCCCGGCAGGTGGGTGAGCGAGGCGGGCACCATGTGCAGCGGCAGCAGCTCGCGCAGCCAGGCGTCGAACCGCTCGGGGTCCACCTCGCGGCCCGCGTAGGCGCCGGCCAGCTCGGTCTCGCCGTCCGGGCCGGGCAGGGCGAGCACCGCGGCGTCGATGACGTGCGGGTGGCGGTGCACGGCCGCCTCGACCTCGCCGAGCTCGATGCGGAAGCCGCGTACCTTGACCTGCTGGTCGAGGCGGCCCCAGTGCACGTAGAGCCCGTTCTCCCGCCGGACCCGGTCACCGGTGCGGTACCAGTGGCGGTCGGTCAGCGCGGTGCTGCCGTCGTAGCCCTCGGCGGGGCCGGCGCCGGGCTCGTACGAGACGAACCGCCCGGCGTTCTCGCGCGGGTCGAGGTAGCCGGCGAAGCGCTGCGGGCCGCGCACGCACAGCTCGCCCTCGTCGGCCGCCAGGCCGTCCCCGTCCAGCAGCACCATCTCCATGCCCGGGAAGGGGACGCCGATCGGCACGGTGCCGTTGGAGAACTCCGGCCAGTCCGTACTCGGCCCGGACAGCGCGTGGTTGGTGCAGCACACCGTCAGCTCGGTGGGCCCGTACACGTTGTGGATCACTGCGTTCGGGGCGACCGCGCGCCAGAGTGCGGCGTGCTGCGCGGTGACCGGCTCGGCTCCGAACATGCTGTGCCGGAGGTTCACGGCGCGGCCCACGGGCAGGTTGCCGAGCCGCTGCGCCTCCCGGATCACCGAGGGCACCGAGAACCAGTGGGTGAGCTCGCGTTCGACGATGAAGTCGACCGGCCGGTACAGGTCGGCGGCGAGCGGCACCACCAGGGTGGCGCCGCCGCCCCAGGTGGCGAACAGGTCGATGAGGCTGGCGTCGAAGGTCAGGCCGAAGGTCTGGGTGAGCCGGGCGCCCGGCGCGATCTCGTACCGCTCGATGTTGTGCGCGAGGAACAGCGAGGTGTTCCGGTGCCGGATCGGCACGCCCTTGGGCTGGCCGGTGGAACCGGACGTGAACAGCAGGTACGCCTCGCGGTCCGGGTCGTCCGGGACCGGCGGGAGCGACTGTTCCAGCACGCCGGCCGCCGCCGCGGGCACCCGCTCGTCCTCGTCGAGTCCGAGGACGGTCGGCCGGTGGCGCTCGGGCAGCCGGGTGAACAGGCCGGCGGACCGGGTGTCCACCAGAGCCACCTCCGCACCGGCCCGCTGGGCGATGTCGAGGTTGCGCTGCGCGGGGTAGTCGGGATTGAGCGGGACGGCGCTCGCGCCGAGCCGCTGGATCGCCAGGTAGCCGGCGTACGCGGCGACCGAGCGGGTGGCGGCGAGCGCCACCCGGGCGGGCAGCGAGCCGTGCTTGGCGGCGATGCGGTCGGCGAGGGTGAGCGCGAGGGCGCGCAGCTCGCCGTAGGTCAGTACCTCGTCGCCGATCTCCAGGGCGGGCAGGCCGGGGTGACGCAGGGCCGATTCCTCGAACCACTGGTAGAGCGTGCGCTGTTGCCGGTCGTTCATCGCTTCCTCGGTATCGGTGTACTGGTCTGGCGGGTGCGGCCGCGGGCGCGCATGGCCTCGGCGCGGGCCTGGGCCCGGCTGTGCCCGCGCTCCCCGGCGGCCGACGGGGCGTCCGTGGCGGGGGCGCCGCCCAGGAAGGCGGCCATGGCCTTGACGGTGGAGTGCCGGAACAGGTCCACCACGTCGACCTCCCTCTCCAGTGCGCTGCGCAGCCGGTCGCGCAGCCGGATCAGGAGCAGCGAGTTGCCGCCGGCGTCGAAGAAGTTCTCCGACGCTCCGACCGTCCGGCCCAGCACCTGCTCCCAGGCCGCGGCGACGGTCCGCTCGGCGTCGCTCGCCGGCTGCGCGTCGGCCCCGTCGGCCGGCTGCCCGGCCCCGGCGGCGGCCGCCTCGGCGAGCAGCTTGGCGATCGCCTCCCGGTCGGGGCGCCCGCCCGGCAGCAGCGGCAGCCGGTCGGCCAGGTGCAGCCGGGCGGGCAGCAGGTGGCCGGGCAGCAGGTCCCGCAGGTGGGTACGGAGTGCGTCGGCGGTCAGGTCCGCGCCGGGCCGGGCCGCCACGGCCGCCGCGAGGGCGCCGTCCGCCGGGTCGGTCAGGACCTGCGCCCGGACGACACCGGGGTGCGCGAGCAGCGCGCCCTCGACGTCGAGGGCGGCCACGCGGACGCCCCGCACCAGGGCCTGGTCGCCGGACCGGCCGGCGAAGACGATCCGCCCGTCGGGGAGCCGGCGGGCCAGGTCGCCGGTGGCGAACAGCCGTGCGCCGGGCTCCCCGCCGAACGGGTCGGGCAGGAAGCGTTCGGCGGTGCCGCCCGCCCGGTCCGGGTAGCCGCGGGTGACGGCCGGGCCGCCGATGTGCAGCTCGCCGACCGCGCCGGTCGCCGCGATCGCACCGCGCGCGTCCAGGACGTACGCCGTGGCGCCGGCCGGCAGCCCCAGCGGCAGGGGGCCGTAGCCCTCCCCCTCCGGGGACCGCGCCGGGCCCGCGAGCGCGGGGCCGGCCGTCTCGGCGCACGCGTACAGCTGGTGCACGTCCGTGGCCCCGGCGGCCAGCGCGGCCGCGAGGGTGCCGGGGAACAGGGGCTCGCCCGTGGCGAGTACGGGGACCCGCGCGCCGCCGGCGAGCAGCCCCGCGAGCTCGGCGGGGGCCGCGAGCACGGTGGCCGCGTCGCCGCCGGTGGGGACGACCGCGCGGCCGCCGCGGGTCAGCGGGCCGAACAGCTCCAGGAACGCGGCCGGCGAGTCCGGGACCGCCAGCAGGGCGACCGCGTCGAAGGCGGCCGCGGGCAGCTCGCGGTGGGCCCAGCGCAGCCGGGACACCAGGTTGCGGTGCTCGGCGACGACCGCGCGCGGCTCGCCGGTGACACCGGCCGTGCGCAGCACCCAGGCGGCGCCCCGCGCGGTGACCCCTGCGGACTCCGGCACCGCCCCGTCCTCACCGGCCGCGTCCTCACCGGCCGCGTCCTCACCGGCCGCGTCCTCACCGGCGGCGTCCTCGTCGGCGGCGTCCTCCGGGTCGAGCACGTCGACCTGGGTGTGGTCGAACAGGGCGCCGGAGTACGGGTCGGCGAGGACCGTCCGCAGCCCCGTGTCGTCCACGGCGAGCCGCAGCAGGAACGCGGGCAGCTCCGGGTCGAGCGGTACGCACATCCCGCCCGCCCTGACCACCCCGAGCTGGGCCGCGGCCAGCGCGAAGGACTTCGGGACGCACACCCCGACGGGGGTCTCGGGGCCGGCCCCGAGCGCCCGCAGGCGCGCCGCCACCCGGTCCGCCGCGCGGTCGAGTTCGCGGTACGTCCAGGTGCGCGCCCCCGCGGCCACCGCGACCGCGTCGGGGGTGCGGGCGATCTGCTCGGCGACCAGCTCGTGCAGAGTGCCCGCGTCCTCGTACGCGGGCACGGGCGCCGGGGCCCCGGTGCGCAGCAGCGCGGAGACGCGGGACTTCGGGTCCGCGCCGATCCGCTCCAGGACCGTGCGCAGCCGGTCGAGCAGCAGCCGGGCGGTGGCCTCGTCGAAGAGGTCGGTGCGGTAGTCCACGAGGGCGAGCAGGCCGTCCTCGGTCTCCACGGTGTCGATCGCCAGATCGGTCTTCATGGTGGGCAGGCGCAGCTCGGCCGCGCCGAACCGGGAGCCGGCCGCCTCGTGGACGGGCGCGGCCGGCGCGTGCGTGTACATGACCTGGTAGAGCGGGTGGTAGCTCGGGTCGCGGGCGAGCCCGAGCCGGTCCATGACCTCGTCGACGAGCAGGTCGGGGTGGTCGAGGGCGTCGAGGAGGTCCCCGCGCACCCGGCCGGTCAGGTCGGCGAACTCCGGGTCGTCGGCGAGCTCTCCGCGCAGGACGACGGGCCGGGTGAGGTAGCCGATCACGCCGGCGCTCTCGGTGGTGTCGCGGCCGGAGACGGCCATGCCGGTCAGCACGTCGGTGCCGCCGTACTGGCTGAGCACCACGTCCACCGCGGCCTTGAGCACCATGAACAGGCTGGCGCGCTTGGTGCGGGCCAGCCGGCGCAGCGGCTCCACGACCGGCCCGGGTACGACGGTGGTGACCCGGGCCCCGGCGTGCCCGGCCCGCGCCCGGCGGGGCCCGGCGAGCGGCAGTTCGAGGAGTCCGGGGGCGCCGGCCAGGCGCTGCGTCCAGTAGGCGAGCCGTTCGGGCCTGGCTGCCTCGTCCAGCGCGGTGCGCGCGGCGAGGAACTCCCCGTACCCGACGGCGGGACGGGGCAGCGGGTCGGCGAGGCCGCCCGCGAACGCCCCGTACAGGGCGACGAGTTCGGCGGTGAACAGTTCCAGCGAGGCCCCGTCGAACACGATGTGGTGGACGCCGACGAGGAGTTGGTGCCGCGTCTCGGACAGGCGCAGCAGCTCGGCCCGCAGCAGCGACCCGCCGTCGAGGTCGAAGGGGGTGCGGGCGAAGGCGTCCGCGCGGGCGGCCGCCTCCTCCTGCGTCGCGTCGACGCGGTCGAGGCCGACCGGACCGGGCGCCCCGATCCGCTGCACGGGCTCGCCGTCGCAGTCCCGCACGATGCGCACCCGCAGCGCGTCGTGCCGCTGGACGAGGGCGTCCAGCGCGCGCTGCAGGGCGTCGCCGTCGAGCGGGCCCTCGATGGTGACGGCGAAGGGGATGCTGAAGAACGGGTCGCCGGGCCGGAGCTGGCCCAGGGCCCACAGCCGCCGCTGGGCGGGGGTCAGGGGAAGGGCGGGCGGGGGAAGCGTGCTCATGCGACGGCCTCCGGTTCCGGGGTGCCCGCCCGGTCACCGCGGCCGCCGCGCAGCCGGGGGACGAGGAGGGCGAGGGCCGCGACGACCAGGACGGCGCCGGCCACCACGATGGAGTCGGCGATGCCGACGAGTCCGGCGAGCAGGCCGCCGACGACCACGCCGAGAACGGTGAAGTTGACCATCAGGGCGTTGAGCAGGCCGACGCCGCGGCCGCGCAGCTCCTCGGGCAGGTCGCTGAGGAGCGTGTTGGCGACCGGCACCTGGAAGAGCCCCGAGCCGAGCCCGGCCAGGACGCACCAGAGCAGGACGACGGTCAGACCGAGTGCGCCCTGGTCGGTGGCCTCCCATGCCGTGCCCGTGGGGGCGAGCAGCAGCAGGGAGGCGCCGAAGAGCACGATCGACCCGATGAGCAGCCCCCGGTCGGAGAACCGGCGCACCAGCGGCGGACCGGTGAGCGCGCCGATCACACAGCCCGCGCCGAAGCCGGCCTGGGCCAGCCCGTACTCGAAGGCCGGGAGCTCGAAGACGCTCAGGAGCTGGGAGTTGAGGTTGGTGGTGAACAGGCCGAGGACCAGCATCACCGGGACCATGACGATCGCCAGGAAGCGCAGCGAAGGCACGGCGAGCACACCGGAGATGCCCGTGCGCAGCGACTGCCAGTACCCCTCGCGGCCGCTGTCGGCGCCCCGCACGGGCACCTCCCGCAGCACCGCCATGCTGGCGAGCAGCACCGCCGAGAGCACGAACGTCACGGCGTCGAGCACGAAGACCGCGGTGACGCTGCCGAAGGCGATGAGCAGCCCGCCGAGCGCCGGGCCCACCAGGTTGAGGGTGTGGTTGGTGGACTGGAAGAGGGCGACCGCCGTGGGGATGCTGTGCCCGCGCACGATCAGCGGGATCGCGGTGATGCGGGCCGTCTCGAAGAAGGCCTTGGCGATGCCGCTGAGCAGGATGAGCACGAGCAGCAGCAGCGGCGAGTCCCGTACGGCGATCATCGCGAGCACCAGGGCGACGCGGACCAGGTCCGAGCCGACCATGAGCAGCCGGGCCGGCAGCCGGTCGGCCAGCGGGCCCACGAACGCGCCGAGCACGCCGAAGGGCAGCAGCTGTGCGATGACGACCAGGGACACGTACAGGACCGGGTCGTCGGTCTCGGTGGCCACCACGTAGATCAGGGTGATCTTGGTGATGGCGTCACCGAGGAAGGAGGCGACGACGGCCAGCCAGTACCGGATGTACGTCCGGTCCTTCAGCAGCTCAAGCATCGTCTCCCTCACCGTTCCCGGCAGCGCCGTTCAGTACCTCGTTGAGGACTTCGGCGACGCCCTCGATGTGGGGGTGTCGCATCATCGTGTAGTGGTTGCCGCCGACCGTGCGGACGTCGAAGTGCTGCCCGGTCAGCTCGTTCCAGGAGGTGGCGAGGTCCCACTCCTCCTCGTCGGCGCGGATCAGCGTGACCTTGCCCTTGACGGGGCCGGGCCGGAAGTTCCACACCAGGCGCAGGTTGGCGACCCACAGCTCGTAGATGTCGCGGATCTGCTCGCGTCCGGCGTCCGGCGGCAGGTAGTCACACTCGCGGGCGATGCCGAGCAGGTAGTCGAGGTGCGCGTCCTCGTCCATGCTCTGGAGTTCGGCGAGCGGCTTGAGGCGCCGGCCGTAGTCCCACTGCAGGTTGGCGGCGATGGCCTCGACGATCTCGGCCGGGTCCGGCTCGGAGCCGGCCGGCACGACGGCGGGCGCGTGCGCGTCCATCATGACCACCGACACCTCGGCGCCGCTCTTCTCCAGCTCCCCGGCGACGGCGAAGGCGTTGGCCCCGCCGTAGCACCAGCCGGCCACCGTGTAGGGGCCCTCGGGCTGGGTCTCGCGGATCAGCGCGGCGTACTGGGCGGCGCGGTCGCCGAAGCCGGTGAACGGCAGCTCGCCGCCTGTGGGCGGCGGCGAGGCCAGCGCGTACAGCGGGCGCCCGGCGGGCTCGACGAGCGCGGCGAACGGCATGTAGCAGACCACCTCGCTGCCGGCCGGGTGGGCGAAGAACACCGGGGAGCCGGTGCCGTCGCCGGAGCCGAGCTCGACCAGGTGCACCCCGGTCTCGTCCTGGTAGCCCTCGCGCAGCATCCGGGCGAACCGCTCGACGGTGGCGCCCCGGAAGATCGCCGCCATCGGGAGCTGCTGCCCGAACCGCTTCTCGATCTCCGCCATCAGGCGCAGCACGAGCAGCGAGTGACCGCCCAGGTCGAAGAACCGGTCGTGCAGGCCGATCGGGGAGACCCCGAGGACCTCCTCCCAGATGTGCACGACCTCCAGCTCGACGGCGTCGCGCGGGGGCACGTAGCTCGCCGCGTCGCGCTCGACGGCGGGGGCGGGCAGCGCCCGGCGGTCGATCTTCCCGCTGGTGTTCAGCGGGAAGGTCTCCAGGCGGACGATCGCGGCGGGGACCATGTAGTCGGGCAGGAAGGCGCGCAGGTGCTCGCGCAGCTCCTCGGCGGTCAGCGCCTCGTCGGCGGACTCGACGTACCCGGTGAGCCGCTTGTCGCCGGGGCGGTCCTCGCGGACCAGGGCGACCGCGCGGCGCACCGCCGGGTGCTCCTCCAGCCGGGCCTCGATCTCGCCCAGCTCGATGCGGAAGCCGCGCAGCTTGACCTGGCCGTCGTCGCGGCCGAGGAAGACGAGCGTGCCGTCCTCGCGCAGCCGCGCCTTGTCGCCGGTGAAGTAGAGGCGGGCACCGGGGCGGCCGCCGAACGGGTCGGGCACGAACCGCTCGGCGGTCAGGCCGGGCCGGCCGCGGTAGCCGCGGGCGACGCCGGTGCCGCCCAGGTACAGGTCACCGGGCATGCCGACGGGGACCGGGGCGAGCCGGTCGTCCAGGACGTACACCTGGGTGTTGTCGAGCGGCCGGCCGATGGAGATCTGCCCGGTGCCGCTGTCCAGGCGCTGGAACGTGGACCAGACGGTGGTCTCGGTGGGGCCGTACACGTTCCAGGTGCGGCCGGGCTCGCGGACCAGCTGCTCGGCCAGGGCGGGCGGCAGGGCCTCGCCGCCGACCAGGACGCGCAGCGAGCCGTCGTTGCGCCAGCCCGCCTCCACCAGCAGGTGCCAGGTGGCGGGGGTGGCCTGCATGACGGTGGCGCCGGTCTCGGCGAGCAGCCCGGCGAGCCGCCGGCCGTCGACGGCCTGCTCCTTGGTGACGACGTGCACCCGGGCCCCGCTGATCAGCGGGGCGTACAGCTCCAGGCCCGCGATGTCGAAGGTGACGGGGGTGACGGCCGCGAGCGTGTCGCCGGGGGCGAGCCCGGTCTCGCGGGCCATCGAAAGGAGCAGGTTGACCAGGTTGCGGTGGGTCACCTCGACGCCCTTGGGACGGCCGGTGGAACCCGAGGTGAAGATGACGTACGCGAGCCGGTCCTCGCCCGAGGCGGGCTTCGCCGGGACGGCGGGCGCGGCGGCGATCGCCTCCGCGTCGGTGTCCAGGCGGATCCGCTCGCCGGGGCACTCGGCGAGCGCGCCGAGCAGACCCTCCCGCGTCAGCAGGAAGCCGGTGCCGGCGTCGCCGGTCATGTCGGCGAGGCGCTGCGCCGGGTAGGCGGCGTCGAGCGGCAGGTAGGCGCCGCCCGACATGATCACGCCGAGCAGGGCGACGACGAGGTCCACCGAGCGGTCCAGGCAGACGCCGACGACGGTCTCGGGGACCACGCCCCGCGCCTGCAGGTGGGACGCCAGCCGGCCGGAGCGGTCCAGGAGTTCGCCGTACGTCAGCCGCTCGTCGCCGCAGGAGACGGCGACCGCGTCGGGGGTGGCGGCGGCCTGGCGGCGCACCAGGTCGTCCAGGCCCAGGCCGGGCTCGCGCTCGGCCTCGGTGCTGTTCCACTCGACGAGCAGGGTGTGCGCCTCGTCGGCGTCGACCAGGGACAGGTCCTGGACGGTGCGTCCCGCGTCCTCGGTCATCTGCTCCAGGAGGCGCACGACCTGGCGGGCCATACGCGCCATCGTGCTCTCGTCGAACAGGTCGGTGTTGTACTCGAACAGGCCGTGGAGGTGGTCGGCGGCGAGCTGCGGGTCGTCGAGGAACCCCAGGAACACGTCGTCCTTGGCGGTGGCGTTGTCGAGCATCAGCTCCTCGACGCGCAGCCCGGCCATCGGCGGCGGGTCCTCGTGGACGAAGTCCACCAGGATGAAGGAGGCCTGGTAGATCGGGGTACGGCTGGGGTCGCGGGGGATGTCGAGCTCGTCCAGCAGGGTGCCGAACGGGATGTCGAAGTGGTCGAAGGCGCCCAGCATGGTGGAGCGGGTCGCCTGGAGCAGCTCGCGCACCGTCATCGCGGGCGAGACCGTGGTGCGCAGCGGCAGCATCGTGAGGAAGTAGCCGATCATCGGCTCGGTCTCGGGCCTGCCGCGCGTCGACGAGGTGGTGCCGACGACGACGTCCTGCTGGCCGGTGAGCCGGTGCAGCAGCGTCTTCCAGGCGGCGAGCAGCACGATGTTGATCGTGACGTCCTCGCGCTTGGCGAGGTCGCGGACCGCCTGGGTCAGCTCCGGGGTGAGCGGGAACTGGTAGCGGGCGCCGTTGGAGGTCATGACCGGCGGGCGCGGCCGGTCGGTGGGCAGCTCCAGGACCAGTTCGGCGCCTTCGAGCTTCTTCTTCCAGTACGGCAGGTGCTTGTGCCGGACCTCCTCGCGCAGCCACTGCGGCTGCCACTCGGAGTAGTCCGCGTAGTGCACCTCCACGGGCGGCAGCTGCGGCTCCCGGCCCGTGGCGAACGCCGTGTAGAACTCGGCGAACTCGGCGTTGAAGATGCCCATCGAGCCGCGGTCCCAGACCAGGTGGTCGACGGTGCCGACGAGCACGTGCCGGTCGTCGGCGACCCGCAGCACCGCGATGCGCAGCAGCGGTCCCTTGACCAGGTCGAAGGGGGCGCGCATCTCCTCGGTGGCCAGGCGCGTCAGCTCCGCCTCGCGCCGCTCCTGCGGTACGGAGCGCAGGTCGACGTGGCGGACCGGCACCTCCATGGCCGGGTGGACGACCTGGACGGGAGTGTGGCCGTCCTGCTCGAAGGTGGTGCGCATCGCCTCGTGGCGGTCCACGAAGGCGTCGGTGGCGCGCTGGAGCGCGTCCCGGTCCAGCTCGCCGTGCAGCTTCGAGGCGAAGTACACGTTGTAGAGCGGGTCTTCGGCGTCGAACTGGTGGATCAGCCAGATGCGCTCCTGGTCCACCGTGAGCGGCACCCGGTCGCCGCCCGTGCGCCGGGGGATGGGGCCGGCCGTCGCGGGCGTCCGGGCGCGCTCGCGCATCTTCTTGTCCAGGAGGGCCCGCTGGGCGGGGGTGAGGCCGGCCAGCCGGTTGGCGAGTTCGGTCACGACTGGTCTCCTTCGGCGGCGGCCTCGGCGGGCCGGTACCGGTTCTTGAGTTCGGTGAGGTGTTCCAGGCCCTTGAGGACCTGGCCCGGCGCGAGGCCGAAGTCGACCAGGCAGGCCACCTCGTCCACGCCGATGTCGACCAGGTCCTCGATCAGGGACTCGCACTTGTCGGGCGTGCCGAGGAGCGCGAGCGTGTCGAAGTACCGCTCGAAGGTGGCGTTCAGCATCACGTCGCGCTCGGCCTCGGAGAGCTTGGAGTACTCGCTGCCGAAGCTGTCCTGCTGCGCGAGGAAGGTCTTGAGGTAGCCGGTCAGCGGCTCCCGCACGATCTCCCGGGCGCTCTCGTCGTCGGAGTCCAGGAACGTGTGCACCATCGCGGTGACCTTGGCGCGGGACGGGTCGTGCCCGGCTCCGACGAGCGCCTCGCGGTAGGCGGCGATCTTGTCCTTGAGGTCGGCGGGCCGCTGGGCGACGAGACCGGTCAGCAGGTACGCACCGGCCTCACCGGCCTTGACGAACGTCTCGGGGCTGCCCTGCGCCG
Organism: Streptomyces sp. NPDC001549; assembly: GCF_042894025.1. NCBI lineage: Bacteria > Bacillati > Actinomycetota > Actinomycetes > Kitasatosporales > Streptomycetaceae > Streptomyces > Streptomyces sp. NPDC001549. The sequence continues at coordinate 389,633 of NZ_JBIAVJ010000003.1, read as the reverse complement.
ACACCCACACCGGGAGCTCGGGCTGGATCGGGCGCGGCAGGGTGCGCACCGACTGGAGCGAGCCGTCGGTGCGCGGCAGTTCGACGCTCTCCCCGGCCCACAGCCGCTGGATCGTCTCGATCGCCTCGAACATCTCCTCCTTGCGGCGCGGGTAGCGCTGCTGCCCGTCGCCGGGGGCCAGGAGGAAGTCGTCGGGGTGCCAGCCGGAGGCCGCGGAGATCGCGGCCCGCCCGCCGGACAGGTTGTCGACGACCGCCCACTCCTCGGCGACCCGCACCGGGTGGTGCAGCGGCAGGACACAGCTGCCCGCCCGGATCTGGATCGCCTGCGTCTGTACGGCGATGGCCGCGGCCAGGACCGACGGGTTGGGGTAGAGCCCGCCGAAGTCCACGAAGTGCCGCTCGGGCACCCAGATCCCGGCGAAGCCGTTGGCGTCGGCGAACCGGGCGCTCTCCATCAGGAGGTCGTACTTCCCCGGGCCGGCCGCGGTGCCGTCGCCGGAGAAGAAGAACAGGCTGAACTCCATGGTGCTCCCGGGGCGCCGGCTGCGGCGCGGCGCGGCGGCCTGCCGGGCGCCGGCCCGCTCCCCCGCGTCCACGGTGGCGGGCGCCTTCAGGCCGCGCTCGCGCATCGCGCGCAACAGGACCTCGCGCTGCTCCGGGCTCAGCGAGGCGAGCCGCTCCTGGAGCATGCGGGCCTGCGCCGCCTCGGCGTCGGTGGTCGTGTTCTCGTCAGCCATGGTCAGCTGTCACCCTTCAGCTTGTGCTCGGCCTCGGCGGCGGAGAGGGCTTCGACCTCGCGCAGCATCGCCTCGAACTCGTCCAGACCGATGGACTCGGCCTGGTGGGCGCGGATCGCCGCCGCGAGCCCCGGTACGGTCGGCGCCTCGAAGACGGCGCTCATCGGGAAGTCACCGTGCGCCTGGCGCAGCCGGCCCACGATCTGGATGGCGAACAGCGAGTTCCCGCCCAGGTCGTAGAAGTCGTCGTCCGGGCCGATCGGGGAGGCACCGAGCATCTCCTGCCACACCCGGGCGACCGACTGGGCCAGTTCGTCGTCCGGCCACACCGTGGCGGGGTCCCAGTCGCCGGCCTCGCCCCGGCCGCTGCCGAGCGCGTTCGTGAAGGAGGCCGCGGTCATGCCCTGCTGGTCGGCCAGGACGTCCTGGAAGTCGGCCCGGGACACCACCAGCTGGGGCAGTCCGGCGAAGAGCGCGGCACGGGCCAGCGCGAGGCCGTCGGCGACGGGGATGCCCTGGCTCACGCGCAGCCGCTCGTACAGCTCGCGCACCTCGGGCAGTCCGGCCATCTGCAGCTCGAACCAGTCGTCCCACTCCCACTGCGACCAGTCGAGGGTGACGGTGTTGCGCCCCTGGGCCGCACCGGCGGCGGCGAAGGCGTCCAGGAAGGCGGCGGCCGCGCAGTTGTCGGCCTGGCCGAAGCCGCCGACGATGCCGGTGGTGGCCGAACCCGACAGGAAGAAGTCCAGCTCGTCGTCGGCGAGCAGCTCTTCGAGCAGCAGCGTGGAGCGCACCCGCGCCCCCAGCACGGCCTCGAAGTCGTCCCGCGACTTGAGCGCGACGAGTCCGGTGCCCCGGGCGTCCGCGCAGTGCAGGACGCCGTCGACGGCGCCCAGCACGGAGCGGGCCTCCTCGACGAGCGCCCGGGCCTGCTCCGGGTCGGCCAGGTCGGCCGCCCGGTAGGTGACGGCACCGGGACGGGCGGCGCGCAGCGCCGCGATCCGCTCGGCGCGGGCCCGCTCGGCCCCCGCGGGCAGCGCGGCCCACTCGGTCTCGGCCGGGAACCGCGGGTCCCCGACGAGCACCAGGCGGGCGCCCGCCGCGGCGAGCTCCTCGGCGAAGCTCAGCCCGGCCTCGCCGGACACGCCCGTGACCAGGTAGCCGGCGTCGGCCCGCCAGGCCCGCTCGACGGGTACGGCCGCCGGCTCGACCGGCGCGAAGGCGCGGCCCAGCCGCTGGGTGCCCCGGTAGGCGACGAGGGTCTCGGTGCCGGGACCGGCCAGTTCGGCGGTGAGCTGCCGGGTCAGACGCGTCCGCGCGGCGGTGTCCGCCGGGGGCAGCACGTCGATGCTCCGGCACGTCAGCCAGGTGTACTCCTGCGGCAGGACGGTGACCGCCCCGTACAGGGCGGCCCGCTCGGGGCGGGTCACGTCCGAGCCGTGCGCGTCCTGCAGCCGGTCGGTGAGGACGTCGACGCGCACCGGGGTGTCGGTGCCGCTCTCGCCGAGGGCCTGGGCCAGCGCGACGAGGCTGTGGAAGCCGGTGGCCACGCCGTCGGCGTAGCGGTCCGCGGCCGCGGCCGTGGCCGGGGCCGAGCCGTCCGGCCCGGTGACGGCCCAGGCGTGCACGATCCGGTCCGGAACCGACCCGTCCTGGCGCAGCTCCGCCAGGACGCGGCCCAGGTGCCCGGCGTCCGCCGGGTCGGCGTCGAAGCCGCGCTCGGAGGTGCGGGCGTAGGCCGCCGCCTTGCGCACGGTGGTGACGCTGTCGCCGCGCTCGCGCAGGGCGGCGGCCAGGTCGTCGGCCAGTCCGCGCTCGTCGGCCAGCACCAGCCAGGTGGCCGGTCCGGCCGGCTCCGGGGCGGCGGCCAGCGGCGCGCGGTGCCAGACCGGCGCGTACGTCCAGCGCGCGCTGTCGGTGCGGACGCCGGTGGTCCTGGCCGGCTTGGGCAGCAGGAAGCTGCGGCCCTGGAAGGGGTAGGGGGGCAGCGGCACCCGGCGGCGCCCGCCGCCCTCGTGCAGGGCGCTCCAGTCGACGCCGGCGCCGTGGCGCCACAGCTCGGCCAGGCCCTCGCGGACCGCGCGGTGCTCGGCGGGCGCCTCGGCGCCGGCGCGCGGCCTGCGCAGCAGGGTGACGACGGGGCCCGGCTCCGGGTGGGTCCTGACGAGCCCGCCGAGCTGGCTGCCGGGGCCGGCCTCGACGAACACGGCGGGGCCGCGCTGGGCGAGGGCGTCGATGCCGTCGGAGAACCGGACGGGCCGGCGGGTGTGGGCGACCCAGTACGCCGGGTCGGTGGCCTGCTCGTCGGTGATCCAGGTACCGGTGACGTTGGACAGGAAGGGGATCTTCGGCGCGTTCAGCGTGACCGAGCGCAGCACCTCCTCCAGGCCGGGCAGGGCGGACTCGACCAGCGCGGTGTGGAAGGCGTGCGAGGTCTCCAGCTCGCGTACGGAGGCGCCCTGGGCCTCCAGGACCCGGCGGGCCTCTGCGACCTCCTCGGGCGTGCCGGCGACCACGCAGGAGCCGGGCGCGTTGACCGCGGCGATCGTCGCGCGGCCCTCCAGCGCCCGGGTGAGCGCCTCCTCGTCGAGGAGCACCGACAGCATCCGGCCGGGCGCGAGGTCCTGCATCAGCTGGGCGCGGCGGGCGACCACGCGCAGGATGTCCTCCAGGCTGAACACCCCGGCCAGGCAGGCCGATACGTACTCGCCCAGGCTGTGGCCGGTCATGGCGGACGGCTCGACGCCCCAGGAGAGCAGCAGCTGCGCGGTGGCGTAGTCGACGGAGAAGACGGTGGGCTGGGTGTAGAGGGTCTGCCGCAGCCGCTCGCGGGTCTCCTCGCCGTCGGCGGCGAACGCCACGTCCCGGACGTCCCAGCCGAGCCGGGGCAGCAGGAGCTCGGCGCACCGGTCGAGAGCCGCGCGGAAGACGGGCTCGGTGCGGTACAGGTCCGCGCCCATGCCCGGGTACTGGGCACCCTGGCCGGGGAAGAGGAACACCACCTCGGGCTTCCCCTCGCCCTGCCCGGCGACCGCGGCGGCCACGGCGGGCCGGTCCTGGCGCAGCGCGGCGGCGGCGCCTTCGAGGCTGTCGGCCACCACGGCGCGGCGGTACGGGAGTTCGGCGCGGCCCGACTGCAGGGTGTGGGCGGCGTCCGCGAGGGCCGCGCCGCTCCCGGTGAGCGCGTCCGCGAGGCGCTCCGCGGCGGCGTCGAGGGCTTCGGGGGAACGGGCCGACAGGGGCAGGACCTGCCAGTCGCCGTCCGTTTCGGGTTCGGTGGCGACGGCGGGGGCCGCCTCCAGGACCACGTGCGCGTTGGTGCCGCCGATGCCGAAGGCGCTCACCCCGGCGCGCGGCGGGGTCGCCGTCCGCGGCCAGGGGGTGCCCTCGCCGGTGACCACGAACGGGCCCTTGTCGAGGGCGAGCCGCGGGTTGGGGGCGCGGAAGTGCGCGGTCGGCGGGATGAAACGGTGCTCCAGGGCGAGCGCGGCCTTGATCAGTCCGGCCACGCCTGCGGCCGCGTCGAGGTGGCCGATGTTGGACTTCACCGAGCCCAGGTGGACGGAGCCGACGGCCGCGTCGGGACCGAACGCCTCGGTGAGCGCCTGCACCTCGATGGGGTCGCCGAGCGGGGTGGCGGTGCCGTGCGCCTCGACGTACTGGACGGTGCGGGGCTCGACGCCCGCGACGGCCAGCGCCTCGGCGATGACCTCGGCCTGGCCGTGCGGGGACGGCGCGGTGAAGCCGATCTTGGCGGCACCGTCGTTGTTGACGGCCGAGCCGCGGATCACGGCGTGGATGTGGTCGCCGTCGGCGACCGCGTCCTCCAGTCGCTTGAGGACGACCAGGGCGACGCCGTCGCCGGAGACCGTGCCGGAGGCGTCCGCGTCGAAGGGGCGGCAGTGGCCGTCCGTCGAGAGGATCGCGCCCTCCTCGTACCGGTAGCCGCGCGGCTCGAACTCGCGCACCGCGACGCCGCCCGCGAGGGCCAGGTCGGACTCAAGGCTGAGCAGCGACTGCACGGCCAGGTGCACGCCGACCAGCGAGGAGGAGCAGGCGCTCTGCACGGTGAAGCTGGGCCCGGTCAGGCCGAGCTTGTAGGAGACGCGCAGCGCCAGCATGCCGGGGTCGTTGCCGATCGCGACCTGGATCTCGTCGGAGATCCGGCCGTCGGCGCCGGTGTCGGCGATCCGCTCGCGCAGGTAGCCGCTGCCCGAGGTGCCGGCGAAGACGCCGGTGCGGCCCTCGAAGGAGCCCGCCGGGTAGCCGGCCCGCTCCAGGGCCTGCCAGGCGGTCTCCAGCAGCAACCGGTGCTGCGGGTCCATCAGTTCGGCCTCGGAGCGGGTCACGCCGAAGAACTCGGCGTCGAACCGGTCGAACCCCTCGACGGGGAAGCCCGACTTCACGTAGGCCGGGTCGGCGAGCAGCCGCTCGGGCACGCCCGCCTCGGCGAGCTGCTCGTCGGAGTAGTCGGTGCGGCCCTCTTCGCCCGCCGCCACCATGCGCCACAGGGCGTCGACATCGCCGGCACCGGGGAAGCGGCCGCTCATCCCGATGATGGCCACGGACTGCTCGGGCAGCGGCAGATCCGCTTCGTACGTCATGCGTTCTCCCCGTGCGGGTTGGTGGTGGACTGTGCGGCGAGCAGCTGTTCCAGGGCCGCCGCGAGTTCTCGGACCGTGGGCAGGTCGAAGAAGATCCGCAGCGTCACGGCGACGCCGAACTGCTCCTTCGAACGGGCCACGACCTGGGTCGCGAGCATCGAGTGCCCGCCGAGATCGAAGAAGTCGTCGTCGAGGCCGACGCGGTCGACCGAGAGCACATCGGCCCAGATCTCCGCGAGGGCCTTCTCCACCGGGGTACCGGCGGCCTCGAAGTCGCCGCCCAGGTCGGGGCGTACGGCCTCGGGTGCGGGCAGGGCCCGCCGGTCGACCTTGCCGTTCAGGGTCAGCGGCAGGCGCTCCAGCGGGACGAAGACGTTCGGCAGCATGTACGCGGGCAGGGTGCGGCCCAGGTGCTCGCGCAACTCGGTGGTTCCGTCGGCCGGTTCCGCCCCCGCGGACACCCAGTACGCGACCAGGCGCGGCTCGCCCACCGAGTCCTCGTCGACGATCACCACGCAGTCCCGGACGTCCGGGTGGCGGGTCAGGGCGTTCTCGATCTCGCCGAGCTCGATGCGGTAACCGCGCACCTTGACCTGGTGGTCGAGGCGGCCGAGGTACTCGTGATCGCCGTCCGCGCCCCGCCGGGCGCTGTCGCCCGAGCGGTAGCGGCGGGCGCCGGGCCCGGCCGCGTCCGGGTCGGGCAGGAAGCGCTCCGCGGTCAGGGAGGGCCGGCCCAGGTAGCCCCGGGCCACCCCGGCGCCGCCGACGAACAGCTCGCCGGCCTCGCCGTCGGCCGCCCGGGTGCCGTCCGCGCCCTTCACGGGGGCGACCTGCATCGTCCAGCCCTCGAAGGCGCCGCCGATCATGGAGCCGGCCCCGGCGTCGAGGTCGGCCGAGGTCATCCGGCGGTAGGTGGAGTGCACGGTGGTCTCGGTGATCCCGTACATGTTGACGAGCTCGGGCCGGTCCTCACCGTGCCGGGCGATCCACGGCCGCAGCATCTCGGGCGGCAGCGCCTCGCCCGCGAAGACGACCAGGCGCAGGGCGTCGAGGGCGGCCGGTCCGGCGCCGGGCGGCTGCTCCTCCTCGTACCGCACCAGCTGCCGGAAGGCGGCCGGGGTCTGGTTGAGGACGGTCACCCGCTCGCGGTGCAGCAGCGCGTGGAACTCCTGCGGCGAGCGCCGGGTCTCCTCCGGTACGACGACGAGCCGCCCGCCGTGCAGCAGCGCGCCCCACATCTCCCACACCGACACGTCGAAGGCGGCGGAGGCGAACATGGACCAGACGTCGTCGGGGCCGAAGCCGAAGTGGCCCCGGGTGCCGGTGAGCAGGCTCGTCACGTTGCGGTGCTCGATCATGACGCCCTTGGGGGTGCCGGTCGAGCCGCTGGTGTAGATGACGTACGCGAGGCTCGCCGGGCCGGTGCCCGCGTCCTCGGGCGCGGTGTCCGGGTGGCCGCTCAGGTCGGTGCCGCCGGGGCCGGTCAGGACGGTGTGCGCGGCGGGCAGGCCCCGCCCGTCCCGGTCGGTGACCAGGACGGCGGCGCCGGCGTCGGCGAGCGTGAAGGCGATCCGCTCGTCCGGGCTCGCCGGGTCGAGCGGCACGTACGCGCCGCCCGCCTTGAGCACCGCGAGCAGCGCCGTCACCAGGGCGGTGGTGCGCTCCGTGCAGACGGCGACCGGCACTTCGGGGCCGACGCCGAGGGAGCGCAGGTGGTGGGCGAGGCGGTTGGCGGAGCGGTCGAGCTCGCGGTAGGTCAGCCGGCCGTCGATGCCGGTCACGGCGATCGCGTCGCCCCGCACCGACGCCTGCCGCGCGAACCAGGCGTCGATGGTGCCCGGTCCCGGGGCGGCCAGTGGGTCAGCGGTCACGGTGGGTGTTCCTCTCGGTGCCGGACACCCGGAAGCGGACCGCTGGGAGATCCAGCACGGGCCCGTCCGGGAAGGTGATTGCGTCGTGCAGCGTCTGCTCGTAGGCGGCCAGCAGCGCGGCCGGGGTCTGGGGCCCGAACAGGTCGGTGTCGTATTCGAGGGTCAGCGCGACCCCCGCACCGCTCTCCTGCACGTACAGGCTGAGGTCGTACTTCGCGGTGTCCTGCGGGCCCGTGAGGTCGAGGGAGCAGTGCTCCAGCCCGGCGAAGACGGGGTCCGACTGCTCCTTGAGGAAGCTGAACATCACCCGGAACACCGGCAGGAAGTCCCGGCTGCGCCGGGAGACCAGGGCCTCGACCAGTTTGTCGAAGGGCAGTTCCTGCTGCGCGGAGGCGTCGAGCAGCGCGGTACGGGTGCGGGCGAGCAGCTCCCGGAAGGCCGGGTCCCCGCCGAGTCCGACGCGGACCGGAACCATGTTGATGAGGCAGCCGAGGAGCTCCTGGAGCTCGGGCCGGGTGCGGCCGGCGACCGGGATGCCCACGGTGACGTCCTCGGTCCCGGACCAGCCCGCGAGCAGCGCCTGGAACCCGGCGAGCAGCGTCATGTTGAGCGTTCCGCGCCCGGCCCGGCCGAACTCCCGCAGGCGGGCGGTGAGTTCGGGGCCGAGGTCGCGGGTGACGACCGCGCCGCGGAAGGACCGGTGGCGGGGCCGGGGGTGGTCGGTGGGCACGGCGAGAGCCTGCGGGTCGTCGCCGAGCACCGCCCGCCAGTGGGCGGTCAGGGCGTCCAGGGTGTCGCCCTGGAGCCGCTCGCGCTGCCAGACGGCGTAGTCGGCGTACTGCAGCGCGGGCTCGCCGCCCGCGCCCGCTCCCGCTCCCGCTCCCGGGTCGCCGTACAGCTCCCCCAGCTCCCGGAAGAAGATCTCGACGGACCAGCCGTCGATGGCGATGTGATGGAACGTCACCACCAGGTGGTGGTCCTCGGCGCCGAGCCGCAGCAGGTGGGCCCGCAGCGGCAGGCCGGCGGCGAGGTCGAAGACGTACGCGCCCACCTCGGCGGCGATGCGCGCCGCCTCGGCCGCGGGCTCCGGCGCGGCGGTCAGGTCGGTGGACGGGAGCGGGAACTCCCCGGGTGCGGCGACGGCCTGGTGGGGCACCCCGGACGAGGCCCGGTAGGTCGTGCGCAGCACCTCGTGCCGGGCGACGAGCGCGGTCAGCGCCCGGCCGAGCCGGCCGTGGTCGAGGGCGCCGCGCAGCCGCAGCACGGTCGGCACGTTGTAGAGCGTGGTGCCGGGGTCGATCTGCTGCATGAACCAGAGCCGCTGCTGGGCGAAGGACAGTGCGGGCCGCTCCGGCCGCGCCCCCGCCCGCGGGCCGGACGGTCCGGCCGTCGCGGCTCCCGCCCCCGGTCCCGACCCCGCCTTCCTCGCCGCCATGGCACCGCGCACCAGGCGGGCCATGCCCTCCAGGGTGCCCGCGTCGAGCAGCCCAGCGGGCTCGACGCGGGCGCCGAGCTCCTCGTCGATCCGGTCGGCGAGGGTGCGTACCGCTTCCGGCCGCCCGCCGAGTGCCTGCCAGTGCGAGCCGAGCGTCACATCGGTGGCGTCGAGGATCTCGGCCCACATCTGGGCGAGCTCCTCCTCCACGAATCCCATGACCGTCATATGAGTTGTGTCCCGGAGTGAGAGTGACGCACGGCGTCCTGGAGCAGTTCGAGGAATTTCGGCGGATTGCCGCTGAAGTAGAAGTGGTCGCCCTCGAAGACGTGCACGTCGGCGTCGGCCGTCGTGTGGGCGCCCCAGGCGCCGGCCTCGGCGAGCGGCACGTCGTGGTCGCCGTCGGCGACGAACACGGTGACCGGGCAGCCGACCACGGCGCCCGCGTCGACCCGGTACTCCGCCAGGGCGCGCAGGTCGCCGCGGATGGCGGGAAGCACGAGCTGCAGCAGCTCCGGGTCCTGGCGCACTCCGTCACTCGTGCCGCCGAGGCCCATGATGCGCGCCAGCACGGCGTCGTCGGGCTCGGGCTCGGGCTCGGGCCCTGCCTCGGCCACGCCCGGGCCGGCGGTCAGCCGGTCCGTACGCACCGAGGGCGCCGAACTGGCCGAAGCGACGAGGAGGTGGGGAGCGGTGCCCCCGGCCGACTCCAGCCGCCGGGCGACCTCGAAGCCGATGAGCCCGCCCATGCTGTGCCCGAAGAAGGCCGGGCGCCGCGGCAGCCGGGTACGCAGCGCCTCGGACACGCCGTCCGCCAGCGCCGCCACCGATCCCGCGGGCTCCTCGAAGAGCCGGTTCTCGCGTCCCGGGTACTGCACGACCAGCATCTCGATGTCCGGGTCGAGCGCCGCCGACAGGTCGAAGTAGTAACTGGCCGACCCGCCCGCGTGCGGGAAGCAGACGAGGGTGTACCGGGCCGCCGGCTTCGGGTGGAAGCAGCGGATCCAGGTGGTGGGGGCCGGGGCGGTCCCGAGGACCCGCGCCGGTGTCGTCGTGGCCGTGCCGCCGTCGGGACAGTGGCCTTCGTCGGCGCCGCTCATCAGGCGTGCACCGCGTCCGCACGCAGCGCCCGGTGGGCCCGGCGCGCCTCCGCGAACTCGACGACCTGGCCGGCCATCGCCGTCAACTGCTGCTGGGTGTGCGGGTCGGAGCACCCGCCGTCCGCACCGAAGCCGGCCGTCGCGCTGTTGATCGCCACCCCCAGCGGGGTGGTCCAGCCGCGCAGGGCGTGCACGACGTCCCGGAGCGCGGCGAGCGTGGTCACCGCGCCCTGCCAGCCCATCCCGACGGACAGGCAGCCGACGGCCCGCTCCGAGAGGTAGGGCCGGGCGTCGCCGCGGAGCTCCTCCGTGTAGTCCAGGGCGTTCTTCAGGAGCCCGGACACCGTGCCGTGGTACGCGGGGCTCGCCAGCACCACGCCGTCCGCCGAGGCCACCTCGTCGAGGAGCCGGCGCGCCTGGGGCGGGCAGGCCGCCACGCGCGGGTCGTAGAGCGGCATGACGAGGTCGGCGCCGCTGACGAGACTGACCTGCGCGCCCAGCCGGGCGGCCTCCGCGAGCACCACCCGCAGCCCGAGCTCCGCGGTGGAGCCAGGCCGGGAGGACCCCCCGATTCCGACGACCTTCACGGCCTGCTGCATGAACTCCCCGTTTCGCGTGTTCCGGTCCGGAAGCCCGGCTGCCCGTGCTCGTGGCGCTCTGGGTTCCCCGGTGGTCGATCTCCCCGGTCGATCAGGACCGGCCACAGCCTTCGGCACGTCAACTTGCAGGTCAACGCCCGCTGTCCGGGGAGATCCGATGGCCCCGTTCGGACATTCCGATGGCGCTCGCGGTAACGCCCGGCGCCCGTCGGCGGCCTCGCTCCCACCCGGGCGTCCGGGCCGCCGCGACCGATCGTTCCCATTGATGGGAGCCATCGGAGATACCCGTCGGCCCGCCCTTTCCCGGGCACCCCGGATGCGCGGATCATCGGAGCGGCGCCGATCGCGCACACCGCCCCATGCCGAGCTTCCGGCGCGTACTCGAACAGGGTCATGTCCCGGAAACGACGGCCCGCACGGCCGCCGGCCGTCCGTGTTCCCTGCCCACCGCGGATCCGAGAAGCCCATGCCCCAGGTCGACGACCCCGCCGCCCCCCGCATCGCCGTCGTCGGAGCGACCGGCGCGGTGGGCGGGACCCTGCTCGAACTCATCGAGGACCGCGCTCTGCCGTACCGGCGCCTGCACCTGGTGGCCTCCGCCCGCTCGGCCGGCCGTACGATCCGCGTCGACGGCCGCGACCAACGCGTCACCGAGCTCTCCCGGTTCGCGTTCGGCACGGTGGACGCGGCCCTGTTCTGCGCCGGCGAACAGGTCAGCAGGGAGTGGGTCCCGGTCGCCGTGGCCCACGGCGCCCTGGCCATCGACAGCACCCCCGCCTTCCGGATGACCCCGGGCACCCCCCTGGTCGTCCCGCAGCTCAACGCGGCCGAGCTGGGCCGCCGTCCGGCGGGCGGGGTGATCGCGGTGCCCGGCGCCGCCACGGTGCCCGTGGTCCGCGTACTGCGGGACGTGGAGCGCCGCTGGGGGATCCGCCGGATCGTCGTCAGTACGTACCAGGGCGCCTCGGGCGCCGGGCACGGCGGTATCGAGGAGCTCCAGGACGGCTCGCGTACGGTCCTGCAGGACCCGCAGGCCACCGTGCCCTCGGCGCAGTTCTCGCCCCCGCTGGCCTTCAACGTGCTGCCCGGCATCGGCGACGTCCTGGAGGACGGCTCGACCCTCCAGGAGCGGGAGGTGGCCGACGAGGTCCGTAAGGTCCTGGGGCTGCCCGGCATCGAGGTCACGGCGACCTGCGTCCGCGTCCCGATGGTCAGCGGGCACGGCGCGGCGGTGTGGGTGCAGTGCCGTGCGGCGGTGGACCGCGCCGAACTGGTATCGCTGCTAGAAGCGTTGCCCGAGGTCGTGGTCCACGACCGCAGCGGCCCGACCCCGGCGGCGCTGGGCGACCCGGACCAGCTCCACGTGGGACGCATCCGGGTCTCGGCCACCGCCCCCGAGGGCTTCTGGCTGTGGCTGGCCACCGACAACCTCCGGGTGGGCGGCGCACTGGACGCCGTACGGATAGTGGAGGAACTGCGGGCCCGGGGTGCCCTGTGAACACGGCCCCGCCGGCCCGCCCGAAGGCGGGGCCGGCGGGGCCGCGAGGGCCCGTGGGGCCCGTGGGGCCCGTGGGGCCCGTGGGGCCTGCGGGGCTCTACGAGGGCAGCAGCCCTCAGCAGGCCACGAGCTGCCGGTCCTGCTCGGCGAAGCGGACCATCCAGTCGATGAACACCCGCATCTCACGCGTGAGGTGGCGCCCGTACCGCCACGCGATCTGTGTGTAGACCTCGAACGGAGCCTTCCAGTCCAGCACGGTCAGCGACTGCGCCTCGATCTCGGCGGCCACCGCCATCGCGGGCAGCACACTGACGCCGAGACCGGCCGAGACCCCGCGCTTGATCGACTCGATGTTGCCGAACTGCAGCAGCGGTACGGGCTGCTCGGCGCCGCCGTTGAGCTCCGCCTCGAACATCGCCCCGTACGAGCAGCCCGCCTCCGGTGCCAGGATCGGCACCGCGCGCAGATCGCTGGTGGAGACGTTGCGGGCGCCCGCCAGGACATGGTCCGGGGCGGCGACCGCGACCAGCGGCTCGGAACCGAGGATCTCGGTCCTGACCCCGGGGTGGTCGGTCTCGGCCTCCATGAGGAAGCCCAGGTCGAAGGTGCCCTGCCGGAGCGCCTCGCAGGTGTCCCGGCACAGGCTGGGCCGCAGGGCGAGCTGGAGCTGCGGGTAGCGGTGGTGGAAGTACTCCAGCACCGGCGGCATCCGGTAGGACGTGAAGCTCTCCATCGTGCCGATGGTGAGCACCCCCGAGGGCTCGCCCAGGCCGGTGGTCCGGTCCCGGGCCTCGTCGACCAGGGACAGGATCCGTTCGGCGTACGGAACGAGCCGCTCTCCGGCCGGAGTCAGCCGGATCCGCCCCCGCAGTCGCTCGAAGAGCTCCACCCCCAGCGCCACCTCCAGGCCTTTGACCTGGGCGGTGACGCTGGACTGCGCGTACTTCAGATCGGCCGCGGCCCGGGTGAAGCTGAGCAGGGTCGCGACCCGGTGAAAGGTGGTGAGCTGCTTCAGATCCATACGCTGTCCCGGCGGCGCGCCGTCTCCGTGCTGGTGGCGGCGGTCACTGCCAGCCCATGTCCGTCTTCTGGGCGTCGGTCTCAGTGGTGGGCGCGGCGGCGCCCTGCGGTGCTTCGGTGGTGGCGGCCTGCGCGGTGGCGGGCGCCATCAGCACGGCGGCACCGAAGACGACGATCGCTACGGCCTTGCCCATACGAGTGCTAAGCATGAAGAACATCCCCCTGTGTCATGCGTGTTTCTTGCAGCTCCAGCATCACCACGCGTCACAGACTCGGGAAAGGGTTTTCCGGTGGCCAGATTGGGCCCTGACCCAATCTGGCCAGCACGGGCCGAACGGGCCACACCAGAGATACTGGTCTCTGCTGACGGATGGGGGGCCGATGCTCGACGTACTGGGACTGGACAGACCGACCGAAGCCGTTTACCGGGCGATGCTGAGCCACCCGCGGGACGACGCCGAGGCCCTCGCCGGGCTGCTCGGAATCTCCGAAGAGGCCGTGCACGCGGCATGGGACCGGCTGGCCGGCCTCTCGCTCGTGCAGTACCCCGCCGACAGAGCGGCCGACGCGTCGGCGGCGCCCCGCGCGGTCAGCCCGGAGGTCGGCCTGGAGTACCTGCTGGCCCGGCGCCAGGCCGAGCTGTCCCTGGAGAAACAGCGCATCGCGGGCGCCCGGACCGCGGCCCGGCAGCTGATCTCCGAGTACGAGGACCTGCGCCCGGTCGGAACGCCGGTCAGCGTGGAGCACCTCGCCGACGTCGACGAGGTCCGCACCCGCCTCGCGGTGCTCACCGAGAACGTCCGGAACGAGGTGATGGTCTTCGCCCCCGGCGGGGCGCAGACCGAGGCGAACATGGCGGCCTCCCGCCCGCTCAACGAGCGGCTGCTCGGCCGGGGCGTCACCATGCGGACGATCTACCTCGACAGCGTGCGCAACAACCCGGCCAGCGAGGCGCACGCCAAGTGGCTGACGGAGCTGGGCGGCCAGGTCCGCACGATCGCCGTGCTGCCGCTGCGGATGACCATCGTGGACCGGACGACCGCCGTCCTGCCCGTGAACAGCGAGGACAGCGGCGAGGGCGCGGTCGCCCTCACCGGCCAGGGCACGCTCACCGCCCTGTGCACCCTCTTCGAGACGGTGTGGGAGAACGCCCGCCCGCTGGGCCGGGCCCCGCGCCGCGACGAGTCCGAACTGGACCACCAGGAGGCGGCCAGCCTGCGCCTGCTCGCCGAGGGCCACACCGACGAGGGGATCGCCAAGCGCCTCGGGGTCTCCCACCGCACGGCCCGCCGCATCGCCACGGTCCTGATGGAACGCCTGGGCGCCCGGAGCCGCTTCGAAGCCGGCGTCCGAGCGGTCCAGCGCGGCTGGCTCCCCCCGGACGCGTAACCCGGAACCGATGGCGGGCTAGCGCACGCTCAGCGGGCGCTGGTCCGTCCAGACCTCGTCGATGTGCGCGAGGCACTCCTCCTTGGTCCCGGCCACACCCGTGTCCCGCCAGCCCAGGGGCACTTCGCGCCCTTCGGCCCAGATCGAGTACTGCTCTTCGCCGTTGACGACAACGGTGAACCGCCCCACGCCGCACCTCCACGTACGCGCCGGCCCGACAGCCCGGCGACCTCATCTGCGGGCCCCAGCCTCATCGGCCCACCCCGCCACCACAACACCCACCCCATACCGGCTCCCGAACCGCGCAATCGCCCCAGCCGATCGCCGCCGGCGTGCGCCACGTTGAGTAGACGCAACGTCTAGTCTAATGTCACCGTCAGACGCAACGCACCGTCCAGTCTTATGCCGGAGGTCATCCGTGCCGAACCGAACCGACCGCGCCGACCGCGCCGACTCCCCGCCCGACGCGCCGACTTCACACGAGCCCCGCAGCCGGCTCGCGGCCGCCGTCGTGGCCTTCGCCTTCTGGATCACGATGGCGGGGACCACGGCGCCCACCGCCCTCTACCCGCTGTACGGCAAGGACTTCGGCTTCTCCCCGATCACCGTCACCGTGATCTTCGCCGTCTACGCCATCGGGGTCGTCGCCGGACTCCTCGCCTTCGGGCGCCTTTCGGACCAGATCGGGCGGCGCCCCGTCCTGGTCGCGGCGACACTGCTCTCCGCCTGCGCCGCCCTGGTGTTCCTGGCCGCCGGCAACGTGGCCGTCCTGCTCGTCGCCCGCGTGATATCCGGCTTCTCCGCCGCACTCGTCACCGGCGCCGCCACCGCCTCGCTCACGGAACTCATCCCGCAGGGCCGCAGGGTCCGGCCCGCGACGGTCGCGCTGTTCGCCAACATGGGCGGCCTCGCCTGCGGCACCCTGCTCGCCGGGATCCTGGCCGATGCCGCGCCCTCTCCGCTGCGCACACCGTGGATCGTGATGCTCGTCCTGGCGGCGACCGGGCTCGTCGGCGTGGCCTCGTCCCGGGAAACGGCCGCACACCGCTCCGGATTCACCTTCCGGTTCCAGCCGCTGCACATCCCGGCGGAGATCCGCTCGGACTTCCTGCGTTCCGCGATGGCCGCCGGGGCGGGCTTCGCGGTGCTCGGCGTCCTCACCGCCGTCACCGGCCTGTTCCTCGGCACGGTCCTCCACGAGACCAGCCACTCGCTCACCGGACTCGTCGTCTTCACCGCCTTCGCCTGCACCGCACTGGGTCAGCTGCTGGTCTGCCGGATCAAACCGGGCGCCGCCCTCTCCGTGGCCTGCCTGGGACTGATCCTCGCCGCGGCACTGATCGCGCTCGCCATGGCGGTCACCTCCCTGGTCCCGCTGCTCCTCGGCGCCGCGGTGAACGGCCTGGCCACCGGCATCGCCCTCGGCCACGGCATCGGCAGCATCACCACCCGCAGCGACCCGCAGCACCGCGGCGCGTCGGTGTCGACGTTCTTCGCGATCCTCTACTCCCTGCTCGCCGTCCCCGCGATCGGCGTCGGCGTACTGATCCGCGCCACGAGCCTGCGGCCGGCCGGGGAGATCTTCAGCGCCGTGGTCGCCCTGCTCGCGCTCACCGTGCTGCTGAGCCTCGCCCGCAGCCGCAAGACCCAGGAAGCGCCCGTGTGATCGGCCGGTCACGGCATCGATCCGGTGTGCCAGAATCGCGGCATTCGCACGGAACAAGAGGTGAACGACCATCAGCGCCGCACGGAAGACCGAAGGCCGCCGCGCCCCCTCACCCGTCGTGAGCCGCACGGGTCCGCGGCGCAGTGAAAGCATTCGCGTCGCGGTGCTGAACGCCGCCGACGACCTGCTGGTGGAACAGGGTTTCGCCGCGACGACGATCGAGGGCATCGCCGCACGGGCGGGCGTCGCCAAGCAGACGATCTACCGGTGGTGGAAGTCGAAGGTCGAGATCCTGCTCGACGCCCTGGAGGACGACGCCCTCGAAGGGCTGGCCTGGGCCGAGCCGGCCGGAACCGCCGCCGAGGACCTCACCGCACACCTGCACCGCATCGCCGACTTCTTCCAGGAGCCGGCCGGCCAGGTCCTCCAGGCGCTCCTCGGCCATGCACAACTGGACCAGGGCGCCGCCGCCTCCCTGCGCGAGGGTTTCCTGCTCAAGCAGCGCGAACGCGATCTGGCCGGCCTGGGCGCGATCATCGAGCGCCACACGGGAAAGACCCCGGACAAGGAGAACCTCGCCCGGCTCGCCGATCTCCTGCTCGGCCCGATCTACTACCGCGTCCTCGTCTTCGGCGAACCGGCCGACAAGGACCTCATCGAGTCCACCGCCCGTCTCGTACTGAAACTCGCGGTCTGACTGCACGAGGTACCCGACACAGGTGAGCCCCCGCCGGACAGGAGATACCGGGCGGGGGCTCCAACTGGCCCAGGAAATAGCAAAACCCCCAGGTCACGGCGAGTGAGTCCTGGGGGTTCTACAGAGCCGCCTTCGGGAACCCGAGACCTACGCATTACGAGGCCCCACAAGATCATCCCGGCTGGTGCCAGGCGGTGCCGCCAGATCCCGTTTGTCCGGGTCAGAGACTTCCCCTCCTGAACCCGCGTGCCGCCCAATCCACCCCGTGCCACCCAGTCCGCTCACGCACCGCTCACGCAGTACCGTCGCCCGGGGCAGACGGGCTCAGCTGCTTCTGGAGCTCCTCGATCCGGTTGTTCGTAGCAGCAGCACGCTGCTGCTGGCGCCGGAGCTGCTCCTTCGCCTTGGACAATTCGGCAGCGAGACGTGCCTGCTCCGCCTCGCTCCACGCTGCCTTCACGCCCTCGTCCGTATATGCCGGCCCGAGTCGCTTGCTGTCGACGACCCCGCGTCGCGTCTGACACTCGGGGCAATCGACCACTCGCCGGACGTAGGTGTTCTCCCGGTGCTGGATGAAGGTGGTCACGTGATCGCAGGTGAGGATCAGTTCCCAGGCATCCAGGTCCTTCTTGCGTTCCTCGGCGGAGGGAAAGGACTGGAAGAGCCGACTGAGCTTCTCGATCTGCGCCGGCCCCAGCGGCGGCGGCGGACAGCACAGACAGCAGTGAGTCACGCGCGACCCGCCGGTGCCCCAGCGGCCGCTCTTGCAGTCTGGGTGCAGCCGCCGGAAGCGCTCCTCCATGGCCTCGTGGTCGCGCTTCTCCTCTTCGGAGAGGTACATGAGCCCCGGCCAGCTCCCCAGGCCGTCATACATGGGTTCGCCACAACCTCGACAGGACACCCCGGCCTTGTACTCGTCCCAGGTGAGCTGTGTACCTTCACGCGCCCACGCTTCACGCCGCTCCGCGTCCCGGCGATCCTTCTCCTCGGCCGCAAGAGCCTCACGGCGCGCTCGCGCAGCTGCACGGTTTGCCTTCTGCTCTTCAGTCAGCTTGGCCATCGATTCCCCTCAGAGGACCAGACGCGTACAAGGGCCTACAACGCTGTCGCGCCTGCGCGGCCGACTGGGAAGGTACAGGATCGGCGGTGCAGGCCGGGGCGCAACCATTGATCCTCCACTCTCAAGCGTGATCCGACTGCCCATCAAGCCGCGCTGCTAACGGCCGGTCACCCCACCAAGGACCCAACCGGGATGTCAGACCCATCACGCAGACTGACATCGGTCGGGGGTTCGTCCTCACCACTTCGACGAACAGGGAGACACAGCGTGGACACCCAGGACATCCAGCACGCCGTCGAGGACTTCTGGCTCCGGCGGGATGCCCAGGAGAGCAAGCTGAAGGACAAGGGAAAGTCAGGCGGATCGGCCAGGGGGAACGGGCACATGAAGCCCCTCGAAGCCCTGGTAAAGAGCATCTTCGTCGACTGTGGGATCCCCGAAGACTGCATCAAGACCGGGCAGCCCTACCTTCCTGGCTACTACCGCGTCCGCAAGCAGTGGGACTTGGTCGTGAAGTACAAGGGCGTGTTGGTGGCCGCGTTCGAGTTCAAGTCCCAGGTCGGTAGCGTCGGGAAGAACTTCAACAACCGGTTCGAGGAGGCGCTGGGTAGCGCCACCGACATCGACGCCGCACAGCGGAAGAACGATCAGAGCCCGTTCGGGCAGGTACCTCCGTGGCTCGGTTACGTGTTCATGCTGCAGGAAACCCCCGAGACGGAGAAGGAAGGAAGGGTCACGCGGGCCATGTTCCCGACCGATACCACCTTCCAGGGGCTTTCCTACAACCAGCGGTACCAGGAAATGATCCGGCGCTTCATCGGAGAGCGCGTCTATGATGCCGGCTGGTTCATCACCGCGAAGCGCGCCGATGGCGAAATCACTTACGCGGAGCCCCTGGCAACGGCAACGGCGAGTGTCCTCCGCGCAGCGATCGAGGGGCGCGTCAAGGTAGTGAAGGCGATGCTGAAGGAGTAGTTGACGTCGCTCATGCCTACCACCCCCCGCACGGCCCGGGTGAGCACCCAGGCAATGATTGTCTACGGGTGCTCACCGCTCAGGCGCAACTAGCCGGGGAACCCAAGGTTCTTCAGGTAGGTGAGACGCGCGTCTATGGCAGCCGAGAACCGCAGCCAATTGAGCTTGTCGATCGGTTCGTTGGGCTTCGGGTTCGATGCCGACGACGTGATGTAGCAGGCGGCGTTGTAGAGCCGCTCGGACATCAGCCTCTGGCAGAAGACGCCGAAGCGCTCCTGGTAGGACAACCCATGCCAGATCTGCTCGACCGGCAATGCGCCCTTGGCCGGCTTGACCGGCCGACGAGACCCCTCTTCGTCCTGCATGATGAAGAAGTATCCGAGCCAGGGCTCCTCCCCCGGGTACAACTCGGCCAGGGCCGCATGGCGCAGGTCGATGGCGCTGCCCAGCGCTTCCTCGACCCGGTTGTTGTAGTTGTTTCCGAACGAGGGTCCGCCGAGTGCCTTCAGTTCAAAGGCCGCCACGAGGGTGTCCTTGTGGACGACGACCAGGTCCCACTGCTTCTGGGGCCGGTAGTAGCCAGGCAGTTCAAGGCCCTGCGACTTGGTGACGCGGATACTCTCCGGTGGATATCCAGCGTCAAGGAAGAACTTCGACAGTAGGACAGCGATGGGGTCGAAGTGCTTGCCGCCGCGTACGGAACCTGCCGTGCCGGCACCCACAGCGGCCTTGATCGTCGACAGCTCGCGCTGCAGGTCTTTGGCGCCCCAGTAAGCCGCTACGGCGTCCTCGAAGTCTTGGCGGGTGACCGTCAAGATCCGCTCCTCCTAGTCAGGCAGCTCGGCGAGGCCGTAGACACGCAAGGCAGCGGCCGTCGCGGCCTCCGCATCTCGCTTGTCGAAGGCATCAGCCAGGGCTGCCTGATCGCTCTCGCTGATCGCGGCAGGGTCGGGCACGCGGATCTTGCGGAGGTACTGAGCCTGGAAGCGGAGGGTTCCCCCTCGCATCTTGACCGCGTACGCCTCCACGAATGCCTCCGCGACCTTGGACAGCAGCAGGCCACCGAGTACGCGCATGTCCCAGACATCCGAGACGATGAAGTACAGGTTGTGGTGAGGGTACAGGCCGCCTTCGCCGCCTTCATCGAGGACTGGGTGGATCCTCAGCTTCATGTCCGGAAACAGCAGCTTCTGCCGGCGCGTGAGGTGGTGATCGACCTTGTCGATGGTCTTGTACCAGCGCTGAGGCTGCTTGACCGCGATGTACCGCTTGCGCAGGGCAGCGCTGTGCTGCTCGAAGTAGGCCTTGAGCAGGGGGTAGGCGGTGAGATCCACCAGCTCCCCATTTGCCGTCCACGGGTTGACCAGAAACGTGCCGTTCCAGTCCAACCTGCCGCTTGTGGTGTCCCGGACCATGGCCATAGGTAGCAGGCGATCTTCTTCCACCAGGCCCTTGTCCTTGGTGAGAAAGACCTTGTCGGCGCCGGAGGCGATCCCGATCCCGACTCTGGTCTCGGTCTCCTTGTCTTCCAGAAGCCTGAAGCGCTCGGTGAGATCTTCGAGGACCGCCAGCCTTGCTGGCGAGCCGGCCGGCCACGAGTCCTCCTCGGGGAACCAGTGGGGCATGCGTGCAGCCTGAAACGCGGAGGTGGTGATGGGGGTGGGTCCGTCGGACAAGTACCAGGCGGCGAACGTCTGGGCTGCCTGGGCTCCGAATGACCGAGTGGTATCCGCTGCTACGGCTTCGTCTTGATCCCTATTCGAGATGATCGTGATCGCAGGATAGGCCGAAACCTGCTCATCAAAGGCGTCCACGTCGTGCATCACCAGGGCCAGGTCCATGCTGAACTCGCTGGTCACAAGCTGGCGCAGTCGACGACCATACTGGTTCCGCATCCAGCGGTCCGCGCAAATGAAGCCCAGCTTTCCGCCAGGGTTCAGGCTCCGGAGCGCGACTTCGTAGAAGCCGACGTAGATGTCAGCGCGACCGCCCATCGTCGGGCAGGCGCTCCGGTAGGCAGCCATGCGATCGTCCGGTACGTCCTCAAGACGGATGTATGGAGGATTGCCCACGACGTAGTCGGCGCGATGGTCCGCATCGGACTGGAGGAGGTAGTCACCCTGCCCGATCCAGGCTTCGGTGACCTTCCTGGCCTCTTCCGGCCGCTGCCCGTCGTCGAGCAGCTGCTTCTCGACTAGCGCACGGCTCTCCCGCACGTTGCGTTCCAGCAGATCAAAGGCACGGACCGCGTCGAGCGCGTCCGTGATGGGGCGCTTGTGCACGTGACACGAGGCGCTGATCCGCGAAGCGATGGCGCCAAGGAACGCGCCCCCACCGCAGGCAGGCTCCACGATCTTCAGGCCGCACAGATCCTTGTCGGCCGTGTAGCCGATGAGATCGAGGATGAGATCGACCACCCAGCGCCGGGTGAAGACCTCGCCATGCTCTACCGCCTCCGCCGGGAGGTCGGAGAGGTCTGCGAGGTTATCGGGGAGGGAGAGAGTGGCCACGTTTCGACCTTACAAGGGTCGCTTGGGGCCGACGCCTCTGACCACGAACGGGTTGCTCGAAGGTGCACTCATCCTCCAGCAGTTTCGCCCAGCACCTTGTGGTGCCCCACGAAGCCGGGGTGCTGAAGCACAGGTGTAGGCAGGCCTATGTTTCCGGCGACTGCCCGTGTTCCAGGTAGGCAGTCAGGCCGCTCGTCCGGGCCTCGATGCCAGCGGCGATCCGGCGCGCGAGGCGGGGGATGGTGAGGTCTGGCACCTGTTCGGCGCGGTGGAAGTCGTAGCCGCGGAGCTCGTCCGCTTGCAGCGCGATCTGTTGGCGGTGATCTGCGTCGAGGAGGCCGCCGTCGAAGAGGTAGAGGACCTTGTCGCCCTCTCCCGGGTTCGGCGCCCAGTCGACGACGAGGAGGCGGCCGATGTGGGGCTTGATGCCCAGTTCCTCGTGGACTTCGCGCACACAAGCCTGTCGGGGCGACTCGCCCTGTTCGACGTATCCGCCGGGAAGGTCTCGGTAGTCCTTGTACGACGGCTCGACGAGGAGGACTCGATCAGCTTCGTCGAAGAAGAGAGCGCCGGCCGCCATGCGGGGGTGGGCCATCTTCGCTTCATGCTCGTTCTCGCTCACGGATTCGACTCTAGCCGCCAGCGACGATGCGGAGTCTGCGCGCCAGGTCGGCCACGGGATGGGAGGGCCGGCCTCGGGTACCGCGTATCCAGCCGATGACCAGCTCTCGGCTCATGTAGTGGTGCCGGACCTGTTCGGGGGCGGCCTGTTCGGCTTCCAGGAGTACGGCCAGGGCTTCGTCGGTCCGGTTCCAGGCACTCAGCGCCCTGGCAACTTCGAGGCTGTGCCGCACGCGCCGTTCCACTGGCATTCCGCTGGTGTCGATGCGCGCGCCGAGGTCCGCGGCGATCTGGATGTCGCCGAGTTCGCCGGCGGTGGCTACGCAGTGGATCGCGACGTTCGTCGGACCGAAGGCTGTCCACATGTGGTTGGCATCGGCGCCGAGTCGCTGCGCGGTCTCGTCGGCCTCTCGGAGGAAGGTCTGCGTAGCTGCCCGGTCCTCTGCTCGTGCGGCGGCCATCGCCCCGGTGAGGAACAGCGTGCCGTACACCGAGAGGTACTCGTCGTTTGCAGTGCCCAGTTCCGGCTGCATGACGGCTGCCGCGTCGTTCACGAGCTGGACCGCTGCCGTGAAGCGTCCGGTGGCCAGGAGGCAGTGCGTGACCGCTCGGAAGAGCGAACCTGTGACCTCGCTTCGACCGCTGTGCTGCGCGGCTGCCAGACCGCGGTCAGCGGCGATCCATGCCAGTTCGGGCTCTCCGACCTTCCCCAGCACCATGGCTGCTCCGTGGTAGGCGAGGGCGAGCAGGGCATTGGCCTCCTCCCCCTCGTACCCCGAGTAGGCGCGGGATGCGGCGAGCGCGTCGGCCAGGACGAGGGGAAGACGTCGGGTGGCGAAGCCGTAGCGGGATGCCTGGTAGGCGTCGAGGACGTCGCCCACGTTGACTCGAAGGTCTTGTAGGGCAGGTGGTTCGTCATCGGGTACAGGGCCCAGCAGGGGCGTGAGCTGCTTGTAGTCCATCAGCGCTTCGCGTAGCGCGGGGACTGTCCGGTGGCCGCTGTCGGCCGACCACTCCATGAGCGTCGGCTCGGCGAGCAGGTCTCCGAGGGAGACGTCGAGGGCGTCGGCGAGTGAGGTGATCACCGAGAGGCGATCAAGCTCGATCCGGTTGTTCTCCGCCTTGCTCAGCCAGTCCGTGGTACGGCCGACAAGGCCGGCCAGGACCTCTTGGGAGAGGCCGCGCCGCCGCCGGTACCAGGCAACGCGCTCCCCGATGGTCAGGTTCTCTGTCATCCCTCGCATGTCCTGATCATCACCTCGTGGCCGAAGTGGACCCCGGAAGGATTTTCCGGGGTGCCGCGGGGCGCCCTGGCTAATGTCGCAACAGACCGAAAACGCCGCTGGGAAATGCGTGCAACTCAATCTGCATCAACCGGCTTTGGCTAATGACGCTCATCCGTCCCACCCGTCTTCTTCAGACAGAGAGATCGGAGTTTGTCATGCGCAAAACCATCACGACTGAGGGCGGTTTCCTGTCCATCGAGACGGGCACCACCAAGCCGGACGCGACGACCATCGTGGAGCGGAAGGGACTCGGCCACCCCGACACCCTGGCCGACCACCTCGCCGAGCGGCTGTCCCGCGCTTACAGCCACTACACCGTCCAGCGCTTCGGCGCCGTGCTGCACCACAACTTCGACAAGCTCGCCCTCCTCGGCGGGGCCAGCGAGGTCCGCTACGGCGCCGGCCGGATGACGGCCCCGGTGCGCGTCCTGGTCAACGGGCGGGCCGCGCCCATGTGCGGAGGCGAGACGATCCCCGTTGAGGAGATCGTCGAGGCCGAGGTCAGGGCGTTCTTCGCCGAGCGGCTCCCGGAAGCGTCGGATCACCTCGACATCACGTTCAACATCACCAGCAACTCCAGCCCCGGCGCGGTCCTCACGGGCGACGCCGTGCCGGACCGCACTCGCTGGTTCAACCCGCGCTCCATCGACGACCTGCGCGAGCGGCGGGTGCGACTCTCGAACGACACCTCCCTCGGCACCGGCTGGGCCCCGGAGAACGCCTTCGAGTCGTTCGTCCGCAAGCTGGTGAACCACTTCTCCGGCGAGAGCGACTTCACCCTCTCCCACGCCTGGTGCGGCTCCGACGTCAAGCTCATGGGCTACTGGGACGGGGACCAGGCCGACGTCATCCTGTGCGTCCCGCAGAGGTCGCGCCACGTCGGCAGCCGCGCCGAGTACGTCCGCAACGCCGAGACCGTCCTGGCCGAGTGCTACCGCATGGCCGGCCTCCGCCTCCCCGGCGCACCGGCCCGCTTCAGGCTCAATGCCCGCGACGTCCCGGAGAAGGACGAGCTGTACCTGACGTACACCGGGAGCTCGATCGAGTCCGGCGACGAGGGCGTCGTCGGCCGCGGCAACCGGGTCAACGGGCTGATCACGCCGCTGCGGCCGATGAATCTGGAGGGCGCCAACGGCAAGAACCCCGTCTACCACGTCGGCAAGCTCTACAACATCGCCGCCCAGCGCCTGGCCGAGCGGCTGCACGAGGCCACCGACGGGCACGCGGAGGTGCACCTGGTCAGCACCACCGGCCAGCGTCTCGACCAGCCGTGGCGGATCCTGGTCCGGCTGTCCTCCCCGGACGTCGAGACCGACAAGGTGCAGGCGCTCGTGGCCGAGGCGCTGGAGGGCTTCCCGGCCCTCACGGACGAGCTGGTCTCCGACGGGATCGTGCTGAGCTGATGACGACGCAGACGCTCGGAGATGTGCCCTCGGGGTGTCGGGAGCGGCTGCTCGCGCACTACGGCCCGTCGGTCCAGGAGTGGCTGGAGGCCGCCCCGGGCCTCCTGGCCGAGGCGGCGAAGCGGTGGGCCCTCTCGCTGAGGGGCTACCACGATGCCGGGCACGCCTCGGCGGTCGCGCTCGCCGTGGCACCCGACGGGAGCCGGTTGGTTCTGAAGGCGTGGGTCGACCCCATCCGCTACCGCCACGAGATCAACGCGTTACGGGTATGGGCCGGCGGCCCGACCGCGCACGTAGCCGAAGCGGCGGATGACCTCTCGGTGGCGGCCCTGGAGCTGGTCGGCGGACGGCCCGGAGGCGTCGGTCGTCCCGCACGGGAGACGCAATCGGTGGCCGGCGCGATCCACAGGCTCCATGCCCTTGGCCGCCGGAGGCCCGGATCGGGCGTGCCCATGCTGACCGACTTCATGCGCGAGGTCGTTCTACCTCGCATCCACCAACGAGCGCAGGCGCTCGACCTCGGCACCCATGACGGACTCGTGCAGCAGGCGTGTCACGGGCTCGCCGGCCTCAGTCAAGCCGCTGACCGGACGACGGTCCTGCACGCAGACCTGTACGCGGAGAACGTCATCTTCGACGCGCGGCGGCAACCACGCCTGATCGATCCACACCCTGTGGAAGGTGACGCAGCCTTCGACTGGGCCTTCTGGAGCGTCTATTACGACCTCGAACGGGGGATGGCCGATCGGCTGGCCACCGCCGCCCGGATCTCCCGCATCCCCGTACCGGAGATCCTGCCGTGGTGCAGGGCCCTCGCTGTCGATGGCCTCCTCTACTACAGGGAGATCCGCGACCCCTCGGAACCGAAGATCGCCGCGGTCCTGTCCGATCTGATGGCTACGGGAGCAGGGAGCGGCCGATGACGACGTACATCCTCCGCCACGGCCAGACGAACTACAGCAAGCGCTACCTGGTCAACGGCGACCCGACCAAGCACATCCACCTCAACGAGGAAGGCCGGCACTCCCTCCGCCGCGCCTGGACCACACTCCCCCTGCACTCGGTGGCCACCTGGCTGACCAGCGAATTCCCGCGAGCTCGCCAGACCACCTCACTACTGATGGGCGTGCCGTCCGCCGGGCTCGTGGTCGACGCCCGGCTGAACGAACTGGACTTCGGGGAATTCGAGAGCAGCCCCTTCCTCGAATACGCCGTCTGGCTCGACACGCACGGCTCCGGCGAGCGCCCACCCGGCGCTTCCGAGTCCCAGTGCGAGGGCATCCGCCGAATGCTCGCCGGAGTGCTCGGAGCCCTGGAGCGCCCTGGGCCCCGGGTCCTCGTCGGCCACGGCCTGCTGGTCTCGGTCCTCCTCTGGTACCGCGACCGCGCCGAGGGAGAAGCCATGCCGCTGTTCTTCCCCGAGGCCCCGTACGTCGAGCCGGTGGCCATTCCCGATGACGAGCTGCCCATTCTGATCACCGCGCTCCTGGGCGATCTCGATTCGGGTGCGCGTAGGGAGATCACCGGCGCCAGTGACGCGGCGATATTGCGGATCAGCGAGGGGTCGACGGTTGCTAACGTCGATGGGGTATCCCCATCCCACTCGCTGGATAAAAAGGATCTTCCTCATGCATGACGCCCGCGCCCTGATTGAAATGGGTGCCGAAGCAGTTCGTCGGCTCGCTCGTCGCGGTTACTCCCTGGACCTGTCCCGGCTGGAAGACCTCCAGTCCCGGCGCAACCAGAGCATCCGCTCAGCCGACGAGCTGCGGGCGGAGGCCAAGCGGGTGGCCAGCGAAGTCCAGCAGACGGCCAAGCAGGGCGGCGACATCTCCAAACTGAAGGAGCGCGCCCGCGAGCTGAAGGACCAGATCCGGGACATCGACGCCGAGCAGGAGCAGGTACAGGCGGAGCTGAGCGATCTGCTCCTGACCATCCCGAACCTGCCCGACGACGCGGCCCCGGACGGCGACTCCGACGAGTTCGCGGTCGAGGTCCGCCGCGTCGGCACCCCGCCGGCCTTCTCCTTCGAGCCGAAGGACCACGTCGACCTCGGCGAGAGCACCGGCATGCTCGACTTCGCCCGGGCGACGAAGCTGTCAGGCCCCCGGTTCGTCGTCTCCCGCGGGTCGGGTGCCGCCCTGGAGCGCGCCCTGGCGACGCTCTTCCTCGACATCCACACCCGCCGGCACGGGTACGTCGAGCACGCGGTCCCGTACCTGGTTAGCCGCAAGACGATGACCGGCACCGGACAGCTGCCGAAGTTCGAGGAGGACCTGTTCAAGACCGGCGTAGCCGACCGTGAGCTGTTCCTCATCCCGACGGCCGAGGTCCCGCTGACCAACCTCTACGCCGACGAGATCATCCCGCCGGCCGACCTGCCGCTGGCCCTGACCGCGCACACGCCGTGCTTCCGGTCCGAGGCAGGCTCGTACGGTCGCGACACCCGCGGCCTGATCCGCCAGCACCAGTTCGCCAAGGTCGAGATCGTCCAGATGGTCGACCCCGCGGACGCGGACGCCACGCTGGAGACGATGGTCGGCCACGCCGAGGCGTGCCTGAAGGAGCTCGGCCTCGCCTACCGCGTCGTCAAGCTGGCCGCCGGCGACACGGGCTTCTCCGCCCAGCTCACGTACGACATCGAGGTCTGGATCCCCAGCCAGAACACGTACCGGGAGATCTCCTCGATCTCGAACTTCGGCACCTTCCAGGCCCGTCGCGCGAACATCCGCACCCGAGGCGAGGACGGCAAGCCCAAGCTCGTCGCCACCCTCAACGGCTCCGGCCTGCCCATCGGCCGCACCGTGGCCGCGCTCCTCGAGCAGTGCCAGCAGCAGGACGGCTCCCTCGTCCTTCCGGAATCTCTCTTCCCGTACCTCGGCTTCCGCCGTATCTCGGCGGACGGAACACCGGAGGCATAACGTGCTCGTCGGCGTCTGCGACTTCCCTGGTAGCTACGCCTTTCCACCCGCCGGGTACGGCGGGATCGAACGATGGCTGTGGGCGGTCGCCGTAGGCGCCCGAGCCGCAGGCGCCGACGTACACCTCCTTGGGCAGGCCTGGCTCACGGACCTGGAACACGACTGGGTCCGCAAGCCGGTCCGCCTGGAGGACATCACCGCCGGATCGCTCGCCGAGCGCGAGCTCCGCGACACCGGATACGACCTCCTGGTCGTGGGACACGAGTACCCCTCGCTCCCGGCCTGGACCCGCACCTGGAACGCGCTGGACTGCGACGTCGCCACGTTCCAGCACTCGCCCGTCTTCCAGCACGCCCCCGCCGCATTCGACGGCAAGCGGTCCCGCCTCTACTGCTACTCGCCCGAGATGATCGAGCGGTACGCCGACCACCAGCCGATCTCCGAGCTGGCCGTGCACCTCGGCCTCAACGAGGAGGAGCCGCCGGCTGTTGCGGGACAGGATCTGGTCTGGCTCGGCCGCATCGACGCCGAGAAGGCGCCGCACCTGGCCGTACGCGCCGCCCAAATCCTGGGCCGGAAGATCCGCATCGTCGGCCCGGTCTTCAATCACGACTACGTGCAGAGCCACGTCCGCCTCTTCAGCGCGGACCACGTCGAGTGGGTCGGCGAACTCGGTGGCCCCGCCAAGACGGCCGCCATCCGTGATGCCGCGGTCTTCGTGTACACGTACGCCCGTACCTACGTGGAGGCCGGCGCCGCGATCTTCGGCGAGTCCCTCCGCGCAGGCACCCCCATGGCCGCCCTCACCTGGCGCACCGGAACCTGCGCCGAAGCCGCCCTCTGCGAGCAGACCGGCGCCATCACCGTGGCCAACCCCAACGAGGACGACGAGGCGGCGGCCCGTCGGCTGGCACACGCCATCGAGCAGGCCGAGGACCTCGACCACAATCAGGTCCAAGAGATCGGCCTGCGCCGCCTCGACCCCGCACGGCACTTCTCGGCAATGGCAGCCCGATCGTGCTGACTGCGGCCAGCAGTGCGGTCGGAGACGCCCGCGCCTTGCGAATACCCACCGTGCTTCGCGCGGCGTTAGGCCCCCACTGGGAGTTCACCGTCGACGGCCCCCGCGTCAAGATCCTGCACCCGCACCGGGGTAGCCCCTACCGCCCGCCGCGCCGGCCGCCTTCGTGGAAGGAACTCCTCCACAGCCTGCAGACCGCCTTCGCCGACACCGGCGCTCCACGCGACGACTGCCTCCCGCTCCGCTGGGGACGCGACACAGAGCTCACCATCTCAGCAGTCCAGGCACTCGACCCGCTCCTCAAGGACGGCAAGCGCCAGACGTACCGCCGCGGCTTCCTCCCCCAGCCCGTCGTCCGCTTCACTGGTGAACGCGACGTCTCGGGCGCCCTGCGCGACGGCTTCCTGACCTCCTTCGTCAACGTCTCCCGAGTCCAGCCCATCGAACGACTCGACGAGTACGGCGCCATCCTCGACGGCTGGCTCTCCGTCCTCTCCCAACTCGGTTTCCACGCACGCCATGTGAGCGTCCACGGGAGCCTCACCCCCTGGCGCCGGCGCGAGGTCGCAGGCATCACCCTGCACTGCCGCCACCTCGGCCTCGGTATTGGCGACATCGTTCTCCTGTGGAACGTCGAGGACCCGACCTGCATGGCCGTAGACCTGGGAACCGGCCTGGAACGGCTCGCCTGGGCGCGCACCCAGCAACACTGGCAGTACCTGATCCACGGGTGCTTCGCTGACGTGGCACCTCCAACGACGCTAGATGCCCTTCGCACCGCCACGCTCCTCCTTGGTCACGGGATCAATCCCGCGCCCCGCGGGGCTGGGGGCGTCACACGGCGGGTCATAGGCACGATTGACCCTGATGTTGCACACCTCGGCGTCAGCGGCATCGTCCGCGAGGCGTTCGGCTACTGGTCTCTCTTCGGCGTCCTGCCTGTCCCGTGGCCGACAATTGCGTGCCTCATCGAGGAAGAGCTGCGCCGGTAGACCCCGGCGCCGATACCCGCGCCAGAAGCGCAAACCGACAACACGGCTGGCGGCCGAGTTGACATCCCAGCCGTCTGCCCGGAGGACGGCACGCAGGGCGCCCAGTACGGCGCTTGGAGCTCAGCGTCGGGGACGGTGCGGCGGGGTCGCGGGCACGGTGGGCGGCTGCGTGCCGTGTCCCGGCTGGCCGGTCCACGATGTCGTTGTGCGTCGCCGGGCGGCTTCGGCACGGGGGCCTGGCCCCGATCCGGTGTCTGAGACCAGAACTGAGACCGAGAGCACCCGCGCGGCCCGTGCACGGCGGCGGCGCAAGATCCGGTAAATAGCAAAACCCCCAGGTCACGGCGAGTGAGTCCTGGGGGTTCTACAGAGCCGCCTTCGGGATTCGAACCCGAGACCTACGCATTACGAGTGCGTTGCTCTGGCCAACTGAGCTAAGGCGGCACCGCTGGTCAGACAAGTGTTCCCTCGAAGAGGGGCTCTCATCAGCAGCGGCGCCAAGTCTACAGGGTGTGGACGGGTGCCCTGAACCAGGTTTCGCGGGGGCGGGGCGTACGTCACAGATCAGGGCGATCGCGTCATACCCGGCACGCTTTGCTACCGAGCCGGACGCGGGCCGGCAGGGGGCGGCGGCCTCAGCACTTCTTGCCGTCCTCCGGGGCCTTGCCCTCCAGGAGGTAGCGGT
Organism: Streptomyces sp. NPDC001549; assembly: GCF_042894025.1. Taxonomy (NCBI): domain Bacteria; kingdom Bacillati; phylum Actinomycetota; class Actinomycetes; order Kitasatosporales; family Streptomycetaceae; genus Streptomyces; species Streptomyces sp. NPDC001549. The sequence continues at coordinate 359,541 of NZ_JBIAVJ010000003.1, read as the reverse complement.
TGATCGCGGCGTCGATGCAGCCGCTGCCGCGCCCGTACGCCGTGTGGCCGTCGCCGTCGTAGGTGAGGAGCGTGCCCGATTCGAGCTGGCCGGCCAGCGCCTGGGCCCACTTGTACGGGGTCGCCGGGTCGCGCGTGGTGCCCACCACCACGATCGGCGCGGCGCCCTTCGCGGTCAGCTCCCTCGCCTTGCCCGTGGCCTTCACCGGCCAGTACGCGCAGTTCAGCGCGGCCCAGGCCAGGCCCGCGCCGAAGACCGGGGAGGCCTTCTCGAAGGACGGCAGCGCGGTGTCGACGGCCTCGGGGCCGCTGAAGGCCGGGGGCTGGTCGAGGCAGTTGACGGCGGCGTTCGCGAACATCAGGTTGGCGTACTTGCCGTCCGCCTCACGCTCGTAATAGCTGTCGGCCAGGCTCAGCAGGCCCGAGCCGTCGCCGTTCATCGCCGAGCTCAGCGCCTCGCGCAGCTGCGGCCAGGCGCTCTCGTCGTACAGCGCCGCGATCACCCCGGTCGTCGCCAGGGCCTCGCCCAGCGGGCGGTCCGGGTCACCGCTCGACACGGGCTGGGCGTCGGCCTTGCGGAAGAACTCCTTCAGGCGCGCCCCCACCGCGTCCGGGCCGCCCTTGCCGAGCGGGCAGTCGGGCTGCTTCGCGCAGTCCTTGGCGAAGGCGGTGAAGGCCGTGTCGAAGCCCTCCGTCTGGTCCCGGTTCAGTTCGAGCGCGGGCCGGGTGGGGTCCATCGCCCCGTCCAGGACCAGCCGGCCGACCCGGTCCGGGAAGAGGTCCGCGTACGTGGCGCCCAGGAAGGTGCCGTACGAGGCCCCGACGTAGTTGAGCTTCTCGTCCCCGAGCAGCGCGCGCAGCAGGTCCATGTCCCGGGCGGCGTCGACGGTCGCGACGTGCGGCAGGACCCGCCCGGAATTCGTCTCGCAGCCGGCCGCGAACTCCTTGAAGGCCGCCACCAGCTCGGCCCGCTCCGCCGGGTCGTCCGGCGTCTGGTCCACCTGCGTGTACTTGTCCATGGCCAGGCCCTTCAGGCACTCGACGGGACTGCTGCGTTCCACCCCGCGCGGGTCGAAGGACACCATGTCGTACCGGGCCCGGACGGCCGCGGGATAGCCGATGCCCGCGTACGCCTGGAGGTAGCCGATGCCGGAGCCTCCCGGGCCGCCCGGGTTGACCACCAGCGAGCCGAGGGGCTTGCCGGGACCGGTGGCAGTACGGCGCGACACCGCGATCTCGACGTCCTGGCCGGAGCCGGGCTTCGCGTAGTCCAGCGGAGCCTTCATGGTGGAGCACTGGAATCCGGGGACACCGCAGTCGCGCCAGGTCAGCTTCTGCTTGTAGTACGGGCGCAGCGCGGCCGCGTCGGGGGACGGCTGCGCCTTGGCCGTGCCGGACCCCGGTGGGGAGAACGCGGCGGCCCCGGGCTCCCCCAGTCCGCCGGAGGTGCACCCGGAGAGCAGCAGCCCGGCGGCTGCGATCACGGTTCCGGTGGTACGCAGCAGGCGACTGGTGTCCATCCCCGGAGCGTACGTCCTTCCGGAGGACGCGAGCAGGCGCGCCGGGACCGGACGGCCGCACGCCTTCCGTGGCACGTGCCGGGCCCGGCACGGACCGGCCGCTACCCGGCCCCGGTGGCCGGTTCGCCCGTACGGGTGAGTCGGTCAACCGGGTGTGGACCACCGCCCGGCGGCCCGGAGGCGGTCAGCCCGCGCGCAGGGCCATCGTCATCGCCTCGACCGCGAGGAGCGGGGCCACATTGCGGTCGAAGGAGTCCCGGCAGGCGATGATCGCCTCGATCCGGCGCAGGGTCCGCTCGGGGCCCGAGGCGCGGGCGATCCGCTCCAGGTCGGGCCGTATCTCCTCGTTGGCGATGGCCACGGACGAGCCGAGCTGCAGGGCCAGGACGTCCCGGTAGAAGCTGGTGAGGTCGGTCAGCGCCAGTTCGAGGGTGTCGCGCTGGGTGCGGGTGCGACGGCGCTTCTGCCGGTCCTCCAGCTCCTTCATCACGCCCGCCGTGCCGCGCGGCATCCGGCTGCCGGCGCCCGTTCCGGCGCCGAGCGCGGTCCTCAGCTCCTCGGTCTCCTTGGTGTCGACCTCCTCCGCGACCTGCTTGGCGTCCTCGGCGGCGGCGTCCACGAGCTCCTGGGCGGCCTTGAGGCAGGCACCGACGTCGTCCACCCGGAGCGGGAGCTTCAGCACCGCAGCCCTGCGCTCCCGGGCCCCCTCGTCGGTGGCCAGCCGGCGGGCGCGGTCGACGTGCCCCTGGGTGACCCGGGCGGCGGCCAGGGCCACCGACGGCTCGATGCCGTCACGCCGCACCAGCATGTCGGCGACGGCCGCGACCGAGGGGGTGCTGAGGTTGAGGTGGCGGCAGCGGGAGCGGATGGTCGGCAGCACGTCCTCCACGGAGGGCGAGCACAGCAGCCAGACCGTGCGGGGCGCGGGCTCCTCCACGGCCTTGAGGACCGCGTTGGCGGACTTCTCGTTCAGCCGCTCGGCGTCCTCGACCAGGATGACCTGCCAGCGGCCCGTGGCCGGGGACGTGTAGGACTTGCGGACCGTGTCCCGCATGTCGTCGACGAGGATCTGGCTGCCGACCGCGACGACGGTGGAGACGTCCGCGTGCGTGCCGACCATCGTGGTGTGGCAGCCGTCGCAGAACCCGCAGCCGGGCTCACCGCCGAGGGCGCGGTCGGGGCTGGTGCACTGCAGGGCGGCGGCGAAGGCCCGGGCGGCGGTGGTCCGCCCGGATCCGGGCGGACCGGTGAACAGCCAGGCGTGGGTCATCCTGGACCCCTCGGGCGGCGCGGTCCCGGCCGTGATGGCCGTGACCAGTGCGTCGGCATCGCGGGCGGCGGCGGCCAGCTGCGTCTGGACCCGCTCCTGTCCCACCAGGTCGTCCCATACGGGCATCCCGCCCACCACCTTTCACTCTCCGTGCACCCATTGTGGCGGGCGCCACCGACAATCCCGTCCCGGTCCCGTCCCCGCCGAGGTCAGCGGCGGCGGCCCGGTCGCCGTCCGCCCTCGCCACCGTCCTCGCCGTCCTCGTCGTCCCGGCGGCGGCCCAGCAGTTCGTCCGCCAGCGTCGGCAGGTCGTCCAGCGGGGTCTCCTCGGCCCAGTCCGGGCGCGGCCGACGCGGCCGGCCCTCGCCGTCGACGACGGGGAGCTCCCGCGTCCGGTCGTTGCCGGAGTCCCGGAAGATGCCCGACGGCACCCGGTCGGCCGGGTCCTCCTCGGGACGCTGGGCCGTCGGCCGCGTGGCGGACCGGGCCCGCCCGCCACCGCTGTCCTGCGCGGGCTTCGGCGACTGCGGGGCGGCCGGACGTACGGGCGGCAGCACCGCCGTCTCGTCGGCCGGACGTACGGGCGGCAGCACCGCCGTCTCGTCGACCGCGCGGACCGGCGGCAGCACCGCCGTCTCCGCGGCGGAGGCCGGGTCGATCCTCGGCACCGGAACGGTCTGGGTGACGTCGTCCGGCTGGACGACCCGCTTGACCGGCTTGGCCTCCGGAGCCGCCGGAGCGACCGGAGCCACCGGGGTCTCCACCGTCACCGCGTCGTCCGGGTGCGGCTCCGGCTCCGGCTTCTTGGTCATCCCGACCTTGGGCGCAGGAGCAGGCACAGCAGCAGGCGCAGCAGGCGCGGGGGCCGGCGGCGCGACCGCAGCAGCCTCCGCGGCCGCCACGGCAGCGGCAGCCGCGGCCTTCGCCGCCGCCTCGGCCGCCACCAGCCGGCGTGCCTCCTCGGCCTTCAGCAGGGCCTCCTCGGCCCGCCGCTGCTTCTCCAGCCGCCGCTCCTCGGCCTCGGCCCGCAGCCGGGCCTCCTCCTCGGCCTGCCGGCGCAGCCGCTCGGCCTCCGCCGCGCGCGCCTTCTCCTCGGCCTCCAGGCGCAGCCGCTCGGCCTCGGCCCGGGCCCGGGCCTCCTCCTCGGCGCGCAGCCGCTCCTCCTCCGCCCTGCGGGCGGCCTCCGCCTCGGCCTTGATCCGCGCTTCCTCGGCCTCGCGGGCCAGCCGGGCCTCCTCCTCGGCCCGGAGGCGCGCTTCCTCCGCCTTGCGGGCCGCCTCTTCCTCGGCCTTGCGCCGGGCCTCCTCCTCGGCGAGGCGCCGCGCCTCCGCCTGGGCGGCCACCTCGGCCTCCGAGAGCGGAAGCATCCGGTCCAGGCGGTGCCGTACGACGGTGGTCACCGACCCCGGGTCCTGGCCCGCGTCGACCACGAGGTAGCGGCCCGGGTCGGACGCGGCGAGGGTCAGGAACCCGGACCGCACCCGCTGGTGGAACTCCGCCGGCTCCGACTCCAGCCGGTCCGGTGCCTCCGTGAACCGCTCGCGCGCCGCCTCCGGCGATACGTCGAGCAGCACGGTCAGGTTCGGGACGAGCCCGTCGGTGGCCCAGCGCGAGATCCTGGCGATCTCCGTCGGGGAGAGGTCACGGCCGGCGCCCTGGTAGGCCACCGAGGAGTCGATGTAGCGGTCCGAGATGACGACCGCGCCGCGCTCCAGGGCCGGGCGCACCACCGTGTCCACGTGTTCCGCCCGGTCGGCGGCGTACAGCAGTGCCTCGGCGCGGTTCGACAGACCGGCCGAGGAGATGTCGAGCAGGATCGAGCGGAGCCGCTTGCCGACGGGGGTCGCCCCGGGCTCCCGGGTCACCACGACCTCGTGGCCCTTGCCCCGTATCCAGTCGGCCAGCGCCTGGACCTGGGTGGACTTGCCGGCTCCGTCGCCGCCCTCCAGGGCGATGAAGAACCCGGTGGCGGACGCCGCCTGCACGGGCTCCCCGCCGCGCAGCGCCTCGCGCAGGTCCCGCCGCAGGGGTACGCCCCGGCGGTCGTCGGCCTTGGTGAGCACGAGCACGGCGACGGGCAGCAGCAGGGCGCCGACCAGCATCAGGGTGAAGGCGGCGCCGCCGTGTGCGAAGACGACCTGGGCACCGGTCAGCCGGTGCGGGCCGATCGCCGCGGCCAGGAGGGGCGCGGCGACGGCGCCGAGCGCCACGGCCACCCGTACGACCGCCTGGAGGTGCTCGGTGATCCGGGCCCGCCGGAACTCCTCGGTCTCCTGGTCCAGCAGGGTGTGGCCGGTGTTGGCCGCGACGCCCGCGGCGGTGCCGGCGAGCAGCGAGAGGAACAGCACGGTCGCCATGTCAGGGACGAGCCCGGTCAGCAGCAGCGCGAGCCCGGTGACCGCTATGGCGAGGGCCATCAGCCGGCGGCGGGACAGGGCGGGCAGCACCTTGCCGGCCTGGGTGGCGCGGATGCCCGCGGCCGTGCCGCCGACCAGCGCGAGGACGAACAGCGCGAAGGCGGCCGGGCCACCGCCCAGGTCGAAGGCGTGCAGTACGGACACGGACACGGCGCAGGACACCGCTCCGGCGACCGCGGCGCAGCTCAGGACGAGAAGGGGGATGGCACCCGTACGGCCCTTGTCGGGCCGGTCGCCCGCCTTGGGGGTGCGCAGGCCCTCCAGCGGCGAACGCGGACGCGGGGTCGCCCCGCCGGGCAGCACCAGCGGCAGCAGCAGCGAGACCGAGGCGGCGAAGAGGCCGGAGGCCACGTACGAGCCGAGGGCGGCCTGGTTCGCGGCGAACCAGTCGATGCCGAGGCCGAGTGCCTTGCCGACCAGGGTCGCGGCGAGCAGCGCGGCCGCGGCGATCGGAAGCGCTGCGAAGGCCGTACGCAGGGTCAGCCGGCGCAGCGCGTCCAGGTGGTCCGGGAGCGGCCGTACGGTCGCCCCCTCCGGCGGCGGCGCGGGCAGCAGGGCGGGCGCCGCGCTCTCCTTGGCCAGGGTCCACAGCCGCTCGGCGGCGCCGGAGACGAAGACCGTGGCCAGCAGCGCGGTCAGCGCGTGCGCCGGGATCCAGTCGAGCCACAGCGGGGCGACGACGAAGAGCCCGAGGCGGACCCCGTCGGCCCCGATCATGGTCCAGCGGCGGTCCAGCTTGCCGCCGGCGCCCAGCAGCCCGGCCAGCGGGCCGAGGAGGACCGCGCCGAAGAGCAGGGTGGCGAGGATCCGGACCCCGAAGACGGCGGCGACGGCGAGGGCCGCGCCGCGGTACCCGCCGCCGAAGCCCCCTTCCGAGGCTGCTGCCTGGAGGGCCAGCAGCACCAGCACCAACAGGGCCAGGGCATCGCCGATGCCGCTCACCAACTGGGCGCTCCACAGCCGGCGCAGCCTGGGAGTGCGCAGCAGTGCGCGCACCGCACGCTCGCGGGAATCCGCGGCTAGGGCTTCGTCGTAGGTGGGGTTCGCCGGGGCGGTCACGACCGCCGGCTGCTCGGCTCGCGTCATCCGCCCAGCCTATCCGCTGCACTATGCGGGTGCGGAAGCCTGTGGACAAGGCCGGGTGTGACCCCGGACCCACCTTCCGGGATCCAGCCCGGCGAGCCCGGCGCCGTTGCGGGGCTCTGCCCCGGACCCCGTGCCTCAAACGCCGCCGAGGCTGAATGTGGCGGGGCGGACGCACAAGAGCCCCACGCTTCGCGCGGGGCTCTTGTCGTGACTACTCGTCCGTGGGGGCCGCGGCGGCCTTCTTGGCCACCGTCTTCTTCGCCACGGTCTTCTTGGCGGTCGTCTTCTTGGCCGCCGTCGTCTTCTTCGCGGCAGCGGCCTTCGTCGCCGTCGCCTTCTTCGCCGGGGCCTTCTTGGCGGGAGCCTTCTTCGCCACCTTCTTGGCCGGGCCCTTCGCCCGCTTCTCCGCGAGCAGCTCGTAGCCCCGCTCCGGCGTGATCGTCTCGACGTCGTCGTCCCGCCGCAGCGTCGCGTTCGTCTCGCCGTCCGTCACGTACGGCCCGAAGCGGCCGTCCTTGACCACGACCGGCTTCTCGCTGACCGGGTCGGTGCCCAGCTCCTTCAGCGGCGGCTTGGCCGCGGCCCGGCCCCGCTGCTTCGGCTGCGCGTAGATCGCGAGGGCCTCGTCCAGCGTGATCGAGAAGAGCTGGTCCTCGGTCTCCAGCGACCGCGAGTCCGTGCCCTTCTTCAGGTACGGGCCGTAGCGGCCGTTCTGGGCCGTGATCTCCACGCCCTCCGCGTCCGCGCCGACCACGCGCGGCAGCGACATCAGCTTGAGCGCCTCGTCGAGGGTGACCGTGTCCAGGCTCATGGACTTGAAGAGCGAGGCCGTCCGCGGCTTGACCGCGTTCTTGCCCGTCTTCGGGGTGCCCTCGGGGAGGATCTCCGTCACGTACGGCCCGTAGCGACCGTCCTTGGCGACGATCTCGTTCCCGCTGACCGGGTCCTTGCCGAGCTCGAACTCGCCGCTCGGCTTGGCGAACAGCTCCTCCGCGTACTCGACCGTGAGCTCGTCCGGAGCCATGTCGTCCGGGACGTCGGCGCGCTGGTGGCCCTCCGCGTCCTTCTCGCCGCGCTCCACGTACGGCCCGTAGCGGCCGACGCGCAGCACGATGCCCTCGCCGACCGGGAAGGAGGAGATCTCCCGGGCGTCGATCGCGCCGAGGTCCGTGACCAGCTCCTTCAGACCGCCGAGGTGGTCCCCGTCGGCCGGCACGACCTCGGTCGCGTCCTCCGAGCCGAAGTAGAACCGCTTCAGCCACGGCACGGACTGGGCCTCGCCCCGCGCGATGCGGTCGAGGTCGTCCTCCATCTTCGCGGTGAAGTCGTAGTCGACGAGCCGCCCGAAGTGCGTCTCCAGCAGGTTCACCACGGCGAACGACAGGAAGGACGGCACGAGCGCCGTGCCCTTCTTGAAGACGTAGCCGCGGTCGAGGATCGTGCCGATGATCGACGCGTACGTCGACGGACGGCCGATCTCGCGCTCTTCGAGCTCCTTGACCAGCGAGGCCTCGGTGTAGCGGGCCGGCGGCTTGGTCGAGTGCCCGTCCGCCGTGATCTCCTCGGCGGCGAGCGCGTCGCCCTCCGCCACCTGCGGCAGCCGCTTCTCGCGGTCGTCGAGCTCGGCGTTCGGGTCGTCCGCGCCCTCGACGTAGGCCTTCATGAAGCCGTGGAAGGTGATCGTCTTGCCGGAGGCGGTGAACTCGGCGTCGCGTCCGTCCGAGGCACGGCCGCCGATCTTCACGGTGACGCTGTTGCCGACCGCGTCCTTCATCTGGGAGGCGACGGTCCGCTTCCAGATCAGCTCGTACAGGCGGAACTGGTCGCCGGTCAGACCCGTCTCGGCCGGGGTGCGGAAACGATCACCCGAAGGACGGATCGCCTCGTGCGCCTCCTGGGCGTTCTTGACCTTGCCGGCGTAGACGCGCGGCTTCTCCGGCAGGTAGTCGGCCCCGTACAGCTGGGTGACCTGCGCCCGCGCCGCCGACACCGCGGTGTCGGACAGCGTGGTGGAGTCGGTACGCATATAGGTGATGAAGCCGTTCTCGTACAGCTTCTGCGCCACCTGCATCGTCGCCTTCGCACCGAAGCCCAGCTTGCGCGAGGCCTCCTGCTGGAGCGTCGTCGTACGGAACGGGGCGTACGGGGAGCGGCGGTACGGCTTGGACTCGACCGACCGGACGGCGAACGCGGTGTCGGCCAGGGCGGCGGCCAGAGCCCGTGCATTCGCCTCGTCGAGGTGCAGCACCTCGCTCTTGAGCTGCCCGTTCGAGCCGAAGTCACGGCCTTGGGCGATGCGCTTGCCGTCGACCGTGTTCAGCCGGGCGACCAGCGTGGAGGGGTCGGAGGCGTCACCGGCGCGGCCGGTGGCGAAGGTGCCGGTCAGGTCCCAGTACTCGGCGGAGCGGAAGGCGATGCGCTCGCGCTCCCTCTCGACGACCATGCGCGTGGCCACCGACTGGACGCGGCCCGCCGACAGCTTCGGCATGACCTTCTTCCACAGGACCGGCGAGACCTCGTAGCCGTAGAGGCGGTCGAGGATGCGGCGGGTCTCCTGGGCGTCGACCATGCGCTGGTTGAGCTCGCGCGGGTTGGCGACGGCGTCGCGGATCGCGTCCTTGGTGATCTCGTGGAAGACCATCCGGTGGACGGGGACCTTGGGCTTGAGGACTTCCTGCAGGTGCCACGCGATGGCTTCGCCCTCGCGGTCCTCATCGGTGGCGAGGAAGAGTTCGTCGGACTCGGCCAGCAGCTCCTTGAGCTTCCTGACCTGGGACTTCTTGTCCGCGTTGACGACGTAGATCGGCGCGAAGTCGTGCTCGACGTCCACGCCGAGGCGGCGGACCTCACCGGTGTACTTGTCGGGAACCTCGGCCGCGCCGTTCGGGAGGTCGCGGATGTGCCCGACGCTCGCCTCGACGACGTATCCGGGGCCGAGGTAGCCCTTGATCGTCTTCGCCTTGGCTGGGGACTCGACGATGACGAGTCGGCGGCCGCCCTTTGCGGTCTCGCTAGTCGGGGACAACTTGGCTCTTCTCTCCGGTCGGCACTCGGTCGCAGTACGGCGACGCTGCGGAGTGTGACGGTACAACCCGCCCCCGTGTCAAACGGCAGAAGCCCGCAACGGCCACTCGAACGGTAACCCGACAAGTGCCGTTTCTGCCGCCCGGATGCCGCGCCGGGGCGTTCCCGATCACCGGGCAGGGTGGCCGGGGGGCCGTCTGGCCGCGCCTTCGCACCCGGTCTCACGCCTGCTCCGACCTCGGCTTTCCGGGCCGGATCCCCGGCCGCGTCCGGTCCGCCAGGGTCACTCGAACTCGGTGCCGGAGCCGCGCGGGGCGACCCGGTCCCAGGGCCGTCGCCGCCCTCCGACGAGCCGGGCCGGCGCTGCGGCCGCGACGGGGAGCGCGCCCTCCGCCACCGGCGCACGGTGGAAGAGCACGCGCCCCCGTCAGGCTTGCAGAGCGGCCCCGAACAGCGGGAACACGGCCGCCGAGAAGATCGCCGGACCGTTTTCCGCGCCGCTTCCCCTTGCCCCCGGGTCGCTCTCGGGATCCCCCCGGATCCCCCTGCGCAGGAGACTGGCAGCCCTGTGGATACGGCGGGCGAACCCCGGGTTACATCCTGGGGCCGACTACTGCGAGGGGCCCGCCACGGGGTCCAGGAAGCCCTGCTCGACCAGCAGCCGGATGGCCTCCGGAGTGCGGTCCCGCAGCACGATCGGGTCCTCCTGGACCAGCTGCGCGATCGCGTCCAGGATCCGGCCCGCGCTCAGTGAGCCGTCACACACTCCGGCGAAGCCGGCGCCGACCGTGTCGACCTTGGTGGCGCGCCGCATTCCGCGGTTCTGCCGGAGCACGACATGTTCCGGATCCTCCGCGCCGGGCGCGCCGACCTGCTCCTGGACCACTTCCTCGGCCAGCGCGAAATAGGCCTCCAGCAGGGCCGCGTCGTCGTGCTGCCGCAGGTAGTCCTGGCGCGCGAAATGGGCCAGGACGGCCTCGCCGAGCGGCTGCTCCACCGTGTGGGGCCACTCCTCGACCACGATCGAGGGCTCGGCCGCGTCCGTCCGGCGCAAGGTGATCCATCCGAAGCCGACGGACTTGGTCCCACGGGCCTCGAACTCGTCCAGCCAGTCCTCGTACCGCCGCGTGTACTCGGCCGGGTCGGTCCGGTGGTCGCCCGCGTCGCGCAGCCACAGCTCCGCGTACTGCGTCACGTCCTGCACGTCACGCTGCACGATCCAGGCGTCGCAGCCGCGCGGCACCCAGGAGCGCAGCCGGTCGCGCCAGTCCTCGCCCTCCACGTGCTGCCAGTTGCCCAGGAACTGCGCGTACCCGCCCTGGTTGAGCCGCGCGCCGGCCTCCTGGACCAGCGTCCGGCACAGGTCGTCGCCGCCCATACCGCCGTCCCGGTAGGTCAGCCGGGCGCCGGGGGAGATCACGAACGGCGGGTTCGACACGATGAGGTCGTACGTGGCCTCGCCGACCGGCTCGAACAGCGACCCGGTGAGCAGCTCGGCCTCCGGGGCCCCGGACAGGGCCAGCGTCAGACGGGTGAATCCCAGGGCCCTGGGGTTGACGTCGGTGGCGGTGACCCGGGTGGCGTGCCGGGACGCGTGCAGCGCCTGGATTCCGGATCCGGTGCCGATGTCGAGGGCGGAGCCGACCGGGGTGCGGACGGTGATCCCGGCCAGGGTGGTGGAGGCGCCGCCGACGCCGAGGACCACGCCCTCCTCGCGGCTGCCGATCCCGCCGGCCCCGCCGACGGAGCAGCCGAGGTCGGAGACGATGAACCAGTCCTCGCCGTCCGGGCCGCCGTACGGGCGCACGTCGACGGTGGCGTGCACCTCGTCGCCCTCCAGCCGCAGCCAGCCGTCGGCCAGCGCCGCCTCGACGGGCAGCGCCTCCGCGGCGTGCACGTACGGCTCCGGCTGCTGGAGCAGGAACAGCCTGACCAGGCTCGCGAGCGCCCCGTCGCCCGGACCGCGGGTGGCGCGCAGGGCGGGGACGGTCTCGCTGCGGGCCAGCGCGGCGTAGGCGGGGGCGCCGAGCAGGTCGAGCAGCCCGTCGGCGGTGAAACCGGCGGCGAGCAGGGCGGCGCGGAGCTCGGGGGCGCGGTCGGGCTTGGGGAGGCTGGTGGTACTCACGCGTCCATTGTGTCCGCTGGGACCCGTCCTGCCGATCACACCGGGCCCACAGGTGCGAAAGGGCGGCCGCGGCCCCTTCCGAGACCCCGGCCGCCCTGAGCGGCGTACCGCGCGGAACACCGCCCGCGCGGGCCGGCCGTGCTACTGCGCGGAGGCCGGTGCCGACGCGACCTGGCAGCCCTTCTGGCCGTTGATCGCCGGGCCGAGGCCACCCGCCTTGAGCTGGGCGAGCGCGTCCTGACCGCCCTTCGTCACGTCCTTGAGCCCGCCCGCGACCTCCTTGAGGCCGTCGGCGAACTTCGCCTTGTCCTGGGGGTCGAGGGCGTCCGTCTTCGCCTTCAGGTCGGCGTAGCCCGTGGACGTCGTCTCGAAGCCCTTGGCCGCCGCCTCCTGGGTCGCGGCGCCGTTCTTGACCGGCGGAACGCCCGCCGACCGCAGGGCGGCCGCCATCGCCTTGTACGACTCGGTCATGGTCGCGAACGCCGCCGAGTCGGTCTTCTGGACCTCGTCGGGCTTGCTGCTCTCCGAGGCCACGCGCTTGATCTCGACGTTGGCGGCCTCGATCTTCTCGATCTGGGGCTGCCACTGGTCACAGACCTTCTTGGCCCATGAGCCGGCCTTCTGGTCGGTCTCGTCCCCGCCGCATCCGGACAGGACGAGCATCAGTGCCGCACCGCCCGACAACGCGGCCGCAATCTTCTTGTTCACCGGATTGGTCCCTTCGAAGGCTCTCGGCCCGGAAGATACACGCCCGCCCTCCGGCGACGCACAAAGGCGGACAGACGGCGCGTGAGTCCGCGCCGCCCATCCGCCTTTCGGGCGTACCGGCCGGCCCTGCCCGGCCCTGCCCGTACCGCTGACCGGACCTCGGGTCAGGAGACCGTCGCCGGGTCGGTCGACTGGGCCACCCGCTCGGCGGCTCCGCCTTCGGTCTCGTCGCCGACGGCGATGCCGCGGCGCTTGGAGATGTACACCGCGCCGATGATGACGCCGATCGCGAGGACCGCGACGACGGCCCGCACGACCGGGCTGCTGTCCTCGCCGTAGCTGAACTGCACGACCGCGGGGGCGATCAGCAGCGCCACCAGGTTCATGACCTTGAGCAACGGGTTGATCGCCGGTCCGGCGGTGTCCTTGAACGGGTCGCCGACCGTGTCACCGATGACGACCGCGGCGTGGGCCTCACTGCCCTTGCCGCCGTGGTGGCCGTCCTCGACGAGCTTCTTCGCGTTGTCCCACGCGCCACCGGAGTTGGCGAGGAAGACCGCCATCAGGGTGCCCGTGCCGATGGCACCGGCGAGGAAGGAGCCGAGCGCGCCCACGCCGAGGGAGAAGCCCACGGCGATGGGGGTGAGCACGGCGAGCAGGCCGGGCGTGGCGAGCTCGCGCAGCGCGTCCTTGGTGCAGATGTCCACGACGCGCCCGTACTCGGGCTTCTCGGTGTAGTCCATGATCCCGGGGTGCTCCCGGAACTGGCGGCGCACCTCGTAGACGACGGCGCCCGCGGAGCGGGAGACGGCGTTGATGGCGAGGCCGGAGAACAGGAACACGACGGCCGCGCCCAGGATCAGCCCGACGAGGTTGTTGGGCTGTGCGATGTCCAGGCTGAGGTTCATCTCCCCGGCCTTGGCACCGACTTCCCTGACCGCGGTGGCGATCGCGTCGTTGTACGAGCCGAAGAGCGCCGCCGCGGCGAGCACCGCCGTGGCGATGGCGATGCCCTTGGTGATGGCCTTCGTGGTGTTGCCCACGGCGTCCAGGTCGGTCAGGACCTGCGCACCGGCGCCCTCGACGTCGCCGGACATCTCGGCGATGCCCTGGGCGTTGTCGGAGACGGGCCCGAAGGTGTCCATGGCGACGATGACGCCGACGGTGGTGAGCAGGCCGGTGCCGGCCAGGGCCACCGCGAAGAGCGCGAGCAGGATCGACGTACCGCCGAGCAGGAACGCGCCGTAGACGCCGAGGCCGATGAGCAGAGCCGTGTAGACGGCGGACTCCAAGCCCACCGAGATTCCGGCGAGGACGACGGTGGCCGCGCCGGTCAGGGAGGACTTGCCGATGTCCCGGACGGGGCGCCGGTTGGTCTCGGTGAAGTAGCCGGTCAGCTGCTGGATCAGGGCCGCGAGCACGATGCCGATGGCGACGGCGACGACGGCCAGGATCCGCGGGTCACCGGTGTGGTTGGTGATCGCCGGGTTCTCGACGCCGACGAGCTCCTTGTAGGTGGCCGGCAGGTAGGCGTAGACGGCGATCGCGACCAGCGCCAGGGAGATCACGGCGGAGATGAAGAACCCGCGGTTGATGGCGGTCATGCCGCTGCGGTCGCTGCGGCGCGGGGAGACCGCGAAGATGCCGATCATCGCGGTGATGACGCCGATCGCGGGCACGATCAGCGGGAAGGCGAGGCCCAGGTCGCCGAAGGCGGCCTTGCCGAGGATGAGCGCGGCCACCAGGGTGACGGCGTAGGACTCGAAGAGGTCCGCCGCCATTCCGGCGCAGTCTCCGACGTTGTCGCCCACGTTGTCGGCGATGGTCGCGGCATTGCGCGGGTCGTCCTCCGGAATGCCCTGCTCGACCTTGCCGACCAGGTCGGCGCCGACGTCGGCGGCCTTGGTGAAGATTCCGCCGCCCACGCGCATGAACATCGCGATCAGGGCGGCGCCGAGACCGAAGCCCTCCAGGACCTTGGGGGCGTCGGCGGCGTAGACCAGGACGACGCAGGAAGCGCCGAAGAGGCCGAGGCCGACCGTGAACATGCCGACGACGCCGCCCGTCCGGAAGGCGATCTTCATCGCCTTGTGGGAGACCTCGGTCAGGTCCTTGGCGGGCTCCCCCTCGGCCGGGGTGGCCTCGCGTGCGGCAGCGGCGACACGGACGTTGGCGCGGACCGCCAGGCGCATGCCGATGTAGCCGGTGGCGGCCGAGAAGATGGCGCCCACGAGGAAGAAGGCGGAGCGCCCGCCCCGCTGCGTCCAGTCGTCGGCGGGGAGCAGGAAGAGCAGGAAGAAGACCACGACGGCGAAGATGGCGAGGGTGCGCAGCTGACGGCCGAGATAGGCGTTGGCGCCTTCCTGGACGGCTGCGGCGATCTCCTTCATGCTGTCGGTTCCCTCGTCGGCGGCGAGGACCTGGCGGACCAGGATCTGCGCGACGACGAGTGCGGCGAGTGCCACGGCCGCAATGACGATCACGATGAGCCGATTGTCATCGGTGAGTACTGCGGCTGCCAGATCTGTGGTGCGATCCGGCGCGTTAGGGGTGAAGAGCCCCGTCATTCGTCCTCCTTGACGTGATGAGCTCAAGATGTGGACGGATTGTAGGGAGCGCGCCCCGATCAAAACAGTGCGCAGGAAACGTAATTGGCGTGCTCTCGCTCCTCAGCAATAGATCGCGTCACTCCATTACCCTCGAAAGTGGTAATGGGGCAAAGGCATTGACGCCTCATCATTGATCTAGGGAAATGAAAAAGGCCCTGCTCAGCAGGGCCTTGATAAAGATCGGAAGATACGAAGGATTGCGCGCGGGGCGGATCGCGACGGATCTCAGGGAAGCTCGGAGACTCCGGAGACGGGCCAGCTCATCCGGATGGTCCCGCCCGATTCCCCGCTGCTGACCTCGACGTCGTCGACGAGCCCGCTGATCACCGCGAGACCCATCTCGTCCTCGGTCTCGCCCTCGGACTCCAGGACGGCGGTGATGCCGGACACCGCGTCGGAGGCGCTGCCGGACGGCCCGGGGACCTCGTCGCCGACCTCGATGGAGAACACCTTGTCCTCCTCGCTCAGCACCACCCGGACGGGCGCGGTCAGTCCGTTGCTCCGATGGAGTCCGACGGCACGCGAGCAGGCCTCACCCACGGCGAGGCGGACCTCGTCGAGGACGGCTTCCTCCACGCCGACCCGGCGCGCCACGGCGGCCGCGACGAGGCGGGCCGTCCGGACGTGTTCGGGCTGGGCGCTGAAGCGCAGTTCAACGGTGGCCATGCGCATCCCCCTCGGACTACGGGCGTGCCTTGACAGGGGCCCGGGCCAACCATGGCCCGGTACCCCCGCTCTCCTTGTCGGCTCCCCGCCGCCCGGAGGCTGCAGGGGGCCGCGCGGAGCCGTCAGTCGGTGGCGTTGACTGCGTCTTCCACCGTGGTGTGGATCGGAAACACCTTGGTCAGACCGGTGATGCGGAAGATCTTCAGGATGCGCTCCTGGTTGCACACCAGACGGAGCGAGCCCTCGTGCGCACGGACGCGCTTGAGGCCTCCCACCAGGACACCAAGGCCGGTGGAGTCGAGGAAGTCCACCCGCTCCATGTCGACAACCAGGTGGTAGCTGCCGTCGTTCACCAACTCGACCAACTGCTCGCGCAGCTTGGGCGCGGTATACACATCAATCTCGCCACCGACCTCCACGACCGTACGGTCGCCGACAGTGCGAGTCGACAGGGACAGGTCCACGGATCCTCCAGCACCTTGCTATCGAGCGACGCCCCCTCACCCGAAGGTAGGCGAGGGATTGGCTGCCGCGATGGCATTCAATCACTTACCGGCAGGCGCGCACGACGCCTTCGGACCATTGTCCCGCACGCCGGTGACACACTCGGTTCCGATGGCCAACACATCTGGTCCCGGACGGCCCACGGCACCCGCGGACCCACGACCCACCCCCGACGCGGTCCTGGACCGCCTGTCACGGGGGCCTTCCCGTGCTGCGCGCATCACCCATACGGAGCACTTGCCCCCTCGGGCGGGTCGTCATGCAGTCTGGCCGGACCGCATCCGAACAGACGTCGTAGCCGCGATCGGATCGGCCGGAATCGACCATCCGTGGGAACACCAGGCCGCGGCGGCCGAGCTCGCCCTCGATGGAAAATCCGTGGTCGTGGCCACCGGAACCGCCTCGGGCAAGTCCCTCGCCTACCTCGCGCCCGTGCTCTCCGCCCTCGCGGACGGCGCCGAGGCCCCGAACGGCAGGGGCGCGACCGCCCTGTACCTGGCCCCCACCAAGGCCCTGGCGGCCGACCAGCGGCGCGCCGTGCGGGAACTGGCCGCCCCGCTGGGCAACGCCGTACGCCCCGCGGTCTACGACGGGGACACGCCCGTCGAGGAACGCGAATGGGTGCGCCAGTACGCGAACTACGTCCTGACCAACCCCGACATGCTGCACCGCGGGATCCTCCCGGCCCACCCGCGCTGGTCCTCCTTCCTGCGGGCCCTGCGCTACGTCGTGATCGACGAGTGCCACACCTACCGCGGGGTCTTCGGCTCCCATGTGGCACAGGTGCTGCGCCGGCTGCGGCGGCTGTGCGCCCGCTACGGCGCGGAACCCGTCTTCCTGCTGGCCTCCGCCACCGCGAGCGACCCGGCGGCGGCCGCGTCCCGGCTGACCGGCGTACGGGTGATCGAGATCACCGACGACGCCTCCCCTCGGGGCGAGGTGGTCTTCGCCCTCTGGGAGCCGCCGCTGCTCACCGAGCTGCGCGGCGAGAAGGGCGCTCCCGTACGCCGTACGGCCACCGCCGAGACGGCCGACCTGCTGACCGACCTGGTGGTCCAGGGGGTCCGTACGGTCGCCTTCGTGCGCTCCCGGCGCGGCGCCGAGCTGATCTCCGTGATCACCCGGGAACGGCTCGCGTCGGTCGACCGGTCACTGGCCCACCGGGTCGCCGCCTACCGGGGCGGCTACCTCCCCGAGGAGCGCCGGGCCCTGGAGCGGGCCCTGCACTCCGGCGAGCTGCTCGGACTGGCCGCCACGACGGCCCTGGAGCTCGGTGTGGACGTCTCCGGCCTGGACGCCGTCCTGATCACCGGCTACCCGGGCACCCGGGCCTCCCTGTGGCAGCAGGCGGGCCGCGCGGGGCGCTCGGGCCAGGGCGCCCTGGCCGTGCTGATCGCCCGGGACGACCCGCTGGACACCTACCTCGTCCACCACCCGGAGGCGCTGTTCCAGCGGCCGGTGGAGGCCACCGTCCTGGACCCGGACAACCCGTACGTCCTCGCCCCCCACCTGTGCGCGGCGGCGGCGGAGCTGCCGCTGACCGACGCGGACCTGGAACTCTTCGGCCCGGCGACCGAGGACCTCCTTCCGCAGCTCGAAGCGGCGAAGCTGCTGCGCCGCCGGGCGACCGCCTGGCACTGGACCCGCCGGGAACGGGCCTCGGACCTGACCGACATCCGGGGCGGCGGCGGCCGCCCGGTGCAGATCGTCGAGGCCTCGACCGGCCGGCTGCTGGGTACGGTCGACGAGTCTGCGGCCCACACCGCCGTCCACGAGGGGGCCGTCCACCTCCACCAGGGCCGCACGTATCTCGTGAAGCACCTGGACCTGGAGGACGCCGTGGCCCTCGTGGAGCAGGCGGACCCGCCCTTCTCCACCACGGCCCGTGACACCACCTCCATCTCCGTCCTGGAGACCGAGACCGAGATCCCGTGGGGCTCGGCCAGGCTCTGCTTCGGCTCCGTCGAGGTCACCAACCAGGTCGTCTCCTATCTGCGCCGCAAGCTGATCACCGGCGAGGTGCTGGGCGAGGCCAAGCTCGACCTGCCGCCCCGCACCCTGCGCACCCGGGCCGTGTGGTGGACGGTGACCGAGGACCAGCTCGACGAGGCCCGGATCAACCCGGAGATCCTCGGCGGCGCCCTGCACGCCGCCGAGCACGCCTCCATCGGCATGCTTCCGCTGTTCGCCACCTGCGACCGCTGGGACATCGGCGGCGTCTCCGTGCCGCTGCATCCCGACACCCTCCTCCCCACGGTCTTCGTCTACGACGGCCACCCCGGCGGCGCCGGCTTCGCGGAGCGCGCCTTCAGCACCGCGCGCGCCTGGCTGACGGCGACCCGCGACGCGATCGCGGCCTGCGAGTGCGAGGCCGGCTGCCCTTCCTGCATCCAGTCCCCCAAGTGCGGCAACGGCAACGAGCCCCTGCACAAGCGCGGCGCCATCCGCCTCCTCACCCGCCTCCTCTCCGAATCCCCGGCCGCCCCGGCCGCACCCCCCGCCGAGGCCTCCGAGGCCTGACCGGACGCGACGCGGCCTGGCGGACCCGACGCAGCCTGGGGACCCGACGCGGCCCCGGCCCCCGGGGCCTCAGCCCCGCGGCCCGGGCGGGCCTGACCGGGCCTGGATCGTCGCCGTGAACGGGCCTGCCGCGACCCGGGCGGTGACCTCGGCGACCTCACCCCGGAGCAGGCACCCGCCGAGCGCCGCGCCTTGTGCCCGGGCCACCCGAAGGGCCGCCGCGCACGCCGTCTCCGGCCCGTGGGCCCAGGTGGCCGCCGCCGCGAGCGCCGCCAGGTCGGCGGCCGCCGCCGCCCGGTGGCGGGCCACGACGGCCTGGCCGAGCAGCAGCACCCCGCCGAACACCGCACCCAGCACCGTCGCCACCAGCGCCGCCCAGACCGTGGCCGAACCCCGGTCCCGGCTCACGGCGGCGGCCCCACGCTGTCCTCGGCCAGAGCCACCGCCTGCGCGCCGAGCCGGACCGGCAGCCCGCCCGGCCCGGGCGCCTTCGCCGCCACCTTGACCCGCCAGAGGTCGCCCTCCCGCTCCAGCTCCACCCGCGCCCCCGGTGGGGCGGCCGCCCGGGCCGCCGCCTCGGCCACCTCCAGCGGCTCCGACCTGGCCGCCGCCCGGGCTCCGGCCCGGGCCGCGTCCACACACCGGATCTGCGCGGCCGCCGCCATCAGGGCCCACACCAGCAGCGCCGCGAACAGCACCAGCGCCGGAATCACCAGGGCGGCCTCCGCCGTCACATATCCCCGGTCCGACTTTCCCCGGGCGCTCCGTGACCCACCCTCAGAACGGCGCATCGAGCGCCTTTCCGATGGTCGACTGGAGGGCCGTGGCGACGACTTCACTTGTCACCACCTTGTAGAGGACGGCCGCGAATGCGCAGGCCGCGATCGTGCCCATCGCGTATTCCGACGTGGACATCCCCTGGTCGCCCCCGCGTCCCCTCAACGCCGTCCGCACACGAAACCAGATGATCCTCATGACAACCTCCTGTGTATTTCCGCTGTTGATGCGTGTGGTCAATGCGACTTCAGGTGTTCGAGAGAAGTCCCGAGGCCATACCGATCACCACCGGCGCGACCCCGGTCGCGAGAAAAGCGGGGAGAAAACACAGCCCCACCGGTGCGGTGACGAGGACCGCCGCCCGCTGCGCCCTCGCTCCCGCCGTGCGGGCCCGGTCCTCCCGCAGCCCGGACGCGAGCCGGGAGACCGGCTCCGCCGCGGGCGCCCCCGTCCGCGCGGCCCGTTCCAGGCAGTCCGCGAGCGCCCGGGCACCCGGTATCTCCGCCAACCTCCCCCACCCGGCGCCCGGTTCGCCGCCGAGCCGCAGCTCCGCCCCGGCCCTGGCCAGCCGGTCGCCCACCGGGCCCCCCAGCGACTCGCCCACCACCTCGGCGGCCTCCACCGGGCCCGCCCCGGCCGCCAGGCACGCGGCCAACAGATCCGCGGCGAACGGCAACTGACGCTCCGCCTCCCGTGGGTCCACTCCGGCCGGCGGCCGCGTCCTGGCCTGCCACCACCGCACACCGAACGCGGCCAGGCCACCGGCCGCCACACCCGTCACCCCGCCCACGAGCACCCAGCCCGCCAGCAGCGCCCCGGCCGGCCCGGCCCATGCGGCCACCGCACCCCTCAGCGCGGAGCCGACCACCGGTGCGCGGAGCCGCGGTCCGGCTCCGAGCAAGGCCGCGGTCCTGCGTCCAACCGCCCGCGTCCGGACCCGCGCCGTCACCGCCGACACCAGCCACAGCGCGACCACGGCCAGGCAGACGGGGATCCCCAGCCTGTGGACGAGGAAGCCGCCCATCACCGCTCCCCCGCCCGAACGATCCGCCGGCACCACAGCAGCCCGAGCGCCTCCAGCACCCCGCCGGCCAGCAGGCAACCCCATCCCATCGGCGTGTGCAGCAGCACCCGCAGCGGATCCGCGCCCAGCCCGGTGCCGATCAGCAGTCCCACCAGCGGCAGCAGGGCAAGCACCAGCACCGTCGACCGGGCCCCCGCCAACTGGGCCCGGAGCGACTCCAGCCGGTCCCGCTCGGCCCGCAGGGCCCCCTCCAGCCGTTCCAGTCCGGCGGCCAGTCCCGCACCGCCGTCCACCGACACCCGCCAGCAGGCCGCCATCCCGGCCAGTCCCTCCGCCCCGGGCTCCCGCGCCGCCTGGCGCAACGCACCGGGCACGTCCCCGCCGAACGCCGCGGCGGCCAGCACGCCCGTCTCCGCCGCACCCGGCCCGCCGGGCCCGACGGCCGTCCTGCGCATCGCGGCCGTCAGCGCCTGCCCGGGCTGAGCGCCCGCCCGCAGCTCACCCACCACCGCCCCGCACAGGGCCACCACCTCGGCGGCGCGCGCCGCCCGGGCCCGCTCCCGCTCCCTCACCCGCAGCCACCGGCGCACCAGCGGCACCGCCGCCGCCCCCGCCAGCAGCGGGATCAACGACCCGCCGAGCACCGCGACCACCAGCCCCGCAGCGAGGCAGACCCACTCCCGCCACCGCGCCGCCCGCACCCGTACGGCGATCAGCAGCCGCTCCCGGCGCAGCGGACCGACCGGAACCAGCGGACCGCCTCCGGCGAGCACCACCTGGACCCGCCGGGACACCCGGTCGCCGCCGGCCAGCCCCCAGGCGGCCGCCCCGGCGCACAGCACCCCGGCGAACAGCGGCACCGGCAGCCCCGCTCCCGCGCTCACCGGACGCCTCGCAGCAGCGGGCGAAGCCGTTCCCAGCCGCGCTCCCGTACGAAGCCCCGAGCGGCCCAGCGCAGCGCCGGTACGGTGACCACCAGTCCGGCGGCGTCGCGCTCCAGCACGTGCACTTCGGCCAGCCGGCGCCGTCCCTCCCGGTCCCGGACCAGGTGGAGCACCAGGGTCAGCGCCGCGGCCAACTGGCTGTGCAGGGCCGCCCGGTCGAGCCCGGCGGCCGTCCCGAGCGCCTCCAGCCGGGCAGGGACATGGGCCGCGGCGTTGGCGTGGACCGTCCCGCAGCCCCCCTCGTGGCCGGTGTTCAGGGCGGCGAGCAGGTCCGCCACCTCGGCGCCCCGCACCTCGCCCACCACCAGCCGGTCGGGCCGCATCCGCAGCGCCTGGCGGACCAGGTCCGCAAGGGTGACCAGACCCGCCCCCTCCTGGTTGGCGGGCCGGGTCTCCAGCCGCACCACGTGCGGATGGTCGGGTCGCAGCTCGGCCGAGTCCTCGGCCAGCACGATCCGCTCGCCGGGACCGACCAGCCCCAACAGGGCGCTGAGCAGGGTGGTCTTGCCCGTTCCGGTGCCGCCGGAGACGAGGAACGACAACCGGGCCTCGACCATGTCCCTGAGCAGCCGGTGCCCGCCCGGCGGCAGTGTCCCCGCTGCGACGAGCTCCTCCAGCGTGAACGCCCGCGGCCGCACCACCCGCAGCGAGAGGCAGGCCGAGCCGACCGAGACCGGGGGCAGCACGGCATGCAGCCGGGTGCCGTCGGGCATCCGGGCGTCCACCCAGGGCCGGGCGTCGTCCAGGCGCCGCCCCGCGACGGCGGCCAGCCGCTGGGCGAGCCTGCGCACGGCCTCGGGGTCGGCGAAGGTCACTCCGGTCAGCTCCAGCCCGCCACCGCGGTCCACCCACACCCGGTCGGGGGCCGCCACCAGCACATCGGTGACCTCCGGATCGGCGAGCAGTGCCTCCAGCGGGCCTGCGCCGACCAGCTCGGACCGCAACTCGGCCGCCACACCGAGCACTTCGGCGTCCCCCAGCAGCCTGCCCTGGGCCCGCAGGGCCGCCGCCACCCGCGCCGGGGTCGGTTCCGCCCCGGTCTCGGCGAGCCTCCGGCGCACCGCGTCCAGGAGCACCGCGCTCATGCCGGCACCCCCTGGGCGGAGCCGAGTGCGCGCTGCCAGAAGCCGTCGCAGAAGCGGGCCAGCGCACCCTTCGCCTGCGTCCCCGGCGGTTCACCCTCGGCCACCCGCCCCGGGAGTCCCACCTCGACCGGCACCTCCCCGGCCAGCGGCGCCCCCAACAGGTCGGCCACGGATTCCGGTTCGAGGCCGCCCGGGCAGCGCCCCCGTACGACGACCCGCACGTCCCGGGCCACCATCCGCACCCCGGCGGCCACCCGGCCGGCGGCGGCCACCGCCCGCAACTCGCCCGGCACCACCATCAGCACCAGGTCGAGCTGGGCCAGCACCTCGGCCACGGGTTCGTCGACCCGCCGCGGGAGGTCGACCACCACCACTCCGCCCCGGCGGCGCGCGGCGGCCACCACGGACCGGATCGCGGCGGGCGGCACCACCACCCGGTCGCCGCGGTCCCAGCTGAGCACGCGAAGGTCGTGCAGCTCGGGCAGGGACTCCTCCAGCGCTCCGGCGCCGACCCTGCCCCGCGAGGCCGCGAAGTCCGGCCAGCGCAGACCTTCGGCGCTCTCGCCCCCGAGCAGGACGTCCATGCCGCCGCCCAGCGGGTCGCCGTCGATCAGGATGGTCCGTTCCCCGGCGCGGGCGGCCCGTACGGCGAGCGCGCAGGCGAGGGTGGAGGCTCCGGCGCCGCCGCTGCCGCCGATCACCCCCACGGCGAGGGCTGGCCGCCCGGCCCCCTCCACGACATCGGCGATGCGGTCGACGAGCCGGCTCTCGGCGTCGGGGAGCCGCAGCACCTCCTCGGCGCCGATCTCCACCGCCCGCTGCCACACATGGGGGTCGTCCAGGTCCCGGCCGACGAGGAACACCCCGGCCCTGCGCGGTGCCCCGCGCACCCGTCGGGCGGCGTCGTCGCCCACCAGCACGAGCGGTGCGGACTCCCATCCCGCGTTCCCCGCCTCCACGCCCGTCCCGACGGCCCCGCCCTGCCCGGGAACCGTGTGCCGCACATGCGGTTCGGCACCCGCCGCGGCACACAGCCTCAGCAGATCGTCGAGCAGCAGCGGGTCCTCGGTGATGATCAGCGGCCGCCCGCCACCGGGTGCGGATCCGGCCATGGATCCGGGTCCGGGGCCCGCCCCGAGGCCTGTCCCCCTTCCGCCGACCACGGACTCCGGCGATTCACACGACTTCGATCGCGCCACGATCTCCGCCCCCTTCTCACTGCAAATGCTTCCGCCACGGACTTCGCGGCTGGAATCACCGTGCAGCGATCAGGAAAAACAAGTGGATCTTGTTGGATAACTGTGGACAACCCATCGGTTGTGAATAACCCGGTCACCCTCTCAGGTGAGTTCCGGAGCGCGGCGGAACCACTACGCACCGTCACGAATCTGATGTGGTGAGGGCCTTCGCCGCGTCGGCCCCGCGCAAGAGGAAGGGCCGGAGGATGGTTACTTGGGGCCGAAGGCAGGGACGCGAACCGCGTCCGGACATGCGACGACCCCCGCCGGGGGGGAGAGCGGGGGTCGTCCCCACGGTCCGACTCGGGGGGGGGAGGAGCCAGACCGGGTTAGCACGGTCGCGAACGATCCGTGACTTCCATGGTGTACCCGAGAGCCTTCTCAGGCAAACCCACGCGCCACACCTTACGCCGAATGGTGGGCGCATATGCTCGGGGCGTGGAAAATCAGCCCTTGCCGCACTCCTCGCCTCGCACCGCAGCCTTCTTCGACCTGGACAAGACGGTCATTGCGAAGTCGAGCACCTTGACGTTCAGCAAGTCCTTCTACCAAGGCGGCCTGATCAACCGGCGAGCCGTGTTGCGCACCGCGTACACGCAGTTCATCTTCCTGGCCGGCGGCGCCGACCACGATCAGATGGAACGGATGCGGGAGTACCTGTCCGCCCTCTGCAAGGGGTGGAACGTGCAGCAGGTGCGGGAGATCGTCGCCGAAACCCTGCACGACCTCATCGACCCGATCATCTACGACGAGGCCGCGTCCCTGATCGAGGCCCACCACACCGCGGGCCGCGACGTGGTGATCGTGTCCACCTCCGGCGCGGAAGTCGTCGAGCCTATCGGGGAGATGCTCGGCGCGGACCGGGTCGTCGCCACCCGCATGGTCGTGGGTGAGGACGGTTGCTTCACCGGCGAGATCGAGTACTACGCCTACGGGCCCACCAAGGCGGAGGCGGTACGCGAGCTCGCGGAGTCCGAGGGGTACGACCTCACCCGCTGCTACGCCTACAGCGACTCGGCCACCGACATCCCGATGCTCGAAGCGGTCGGACACCCGCACGCCGTCAACCCCGACCGGGCGCTGCGGCGGGAAGCCGTGGCGCGCGAGTGGCCGGTCCTGGTCTTCAACCGGCCCGTCCGGCTGAAGCAGCGCCTCCCAGGGCTGTCCATGCCGACCCGGCCCGCCCTGGTCGCCGCGGCGGCCGTGGGCGCGGCAGCCGCCACGGCCGGGCTGGTCTGGTACGCGAGCCGGCGCCGCGCCAATGCACTGGCCGCGGCCGGCTCTGCCCGAATGTCCTGACCTGCACGGATAAGGCCTGTCCGGTTCGCCCTCGGTCGTCCCGGAAAGTAAAAAGTGGAGCTAGGGGTTTCGCTTGGCTCCGAAGCGGAGTACAAATAAAGCAACGGCCCGCGAGACCAAAGAACATCCGAGAGGATCATCTTTAAAACGCAGTAAGGCCCACGGACCGAAGCATGAGCGCCGAGCACCCACGCGACGTCGACCCGTCGATTACGGGCCAGCCGCACCAGGTAACGGGCAAAGACCCCGACCTGATGGGCAACTATCGAGGACGCTTGGTAACTGGGCGTAAATGCCAGCGGCGACACCAAAGCAAGACGGTGTCGCCGCAACCCATGTCCGGGGTCCGAAAGTCTCGGATCACGGGGCCCAACGGGTGGAACAGGCGGCTCAGGCCGCGCCGCGCTGCAGGGCTTCGCAGACCGCCGTCGACTCACGGACACCCAGCTCGACCGCCCGGCCGCAGTGCGCGATCCAGGCGGACATGCCCTCCGCGGTCCCGGAGACGTAGCCCCCGAAAGCGGCCAGGTAGGCATCGCTCCCCTGCTCCGCGTGACCGACCTCCGCCGGGCAGATGGCCTTCGGGTCCAGACCGCTGTTGATCAGGACGATCCGCTCGGCCGCCCGCGCGACCAGCCCGTTGTACGAGGCGAACGGACGCAGCGCCAGCAGTTCGCCGTGCACCACCGCGGCCGTGATCAGGGCCGGGGCGGAGCCGCCCGCGATGATCAGGCGGGACAGCCCGTCGAGGCGGCCCGCCACCTCCTCGGCGCTCGGCAGCGGGAGTCCGACCAGGGGTTCGGTCACCGGCTCGCCCGCCAGCCGGGGGCGGCCCACCACATCGCCGTCCGCCGTCGACCCGCACGCCACCAGGTGCAGCCGCGCCAGGACCCGCAGCGGCGACTGCCGCCAGATGCTCAGCAGCTGGCCGGCCTCCGCCGTGAGCCGCAGCGCCGCGCCCACCGTCAGCGCCTCCGGCTCCGACCCGAAGTCGGTCCGGCGGCGCACCTCCTCCAGCGCCCAGTCCGCACCGGACAGCGCCGCGCTCCCGCGGGCGCCGCGCAGGGCGGCCTCCGAGGTGATCTCACCGCTGCGGCGACGCATCACCCGGTGCCCGTAGACGCGGTCCACGGCCTTGCGTACGGAATCCACGGACTCGGCGACACCAGGCAGCCCGGCCAGGGGGGCCAGCGGATCAGAAGCGCTACTCATAAGTAGGGAGCCTACGCACTGCGCACCCATAGCACCGACCCCTCCTTGGAGTGGTCTTCTTCACTCACCTTGACAACACAGTGCTATCGAGCCGCTACGCTTGGTGAACATGAAGATCGCTTTCGTAGGAAAGGGCGGCAGCGGCAAGACGACCCTGTCCTCCCTCTTCATCCGCCACCTCGCCGCCAATGAAGCCCCTGTCGTCGCGGTGGACGCCGACATCAACCAGCACCTGGGCGCCGCGCTCGGGCTCACCGAGAAGGAGGCCGCCGAACTGCCCGCCCTCGGCGCGCACCTGCCGCTGATCAAGGAGTACCTGCGGGGTTCCAATCCGCGCATCGCGTCCGCCGACACGATGATCAAGACCACCCCGCCCGGCCGCGGCTCGCGCCTGCTGCGCGTCACCGAGGACAACCCGGTGTACGAAGCCTGCGCGCGCACGCTCCTGCTCGACGGGGAGCCCGTACGGCTCATGGCCACCGGGCCGTTCACCGAGTCCGACCTGGGCGTGGCCTGCTACCACTCCAAGGTCGGAGCGGTCGAGCTCTGCCTCAACCACCTGGTCGACGGTCCCGACGAGTACGTGGTCGTCGACATGACGGCAGGCTCGGACTCCTTCGCCTCGGGCATGTTCACCCGCTTCGACGTGACCTTCCTGGTCGCCGAACCGACCCGCAAGGGCGTCTCCGTCTACCGCCAGTACAAGGAGTACGCGCGGGACTTCGGGGTCGCGCTCAAGGTCATCGGCAACAAGGTGCAGGGACCCGAGGACATCGAGTTCCTCCAGGACGAGGTGGGCGAGGACCTGCTGGTCACCGTAGGGCACTCCGACTGGGTGCGGGCGATGGAGAAGGGCCGGCCGGCCCCCTTCGAGCTCCTGGAGGCGTCCAACCGGTTCGCCCTCCAGGAGCTCCAGGACGCCGCCGACGACTCGTACGCGCACCGCGACTGGGCCCGGTACACGGAGCAGATGGTGAGTTTCCACCTCAAGAACGCGGAGAGCTGGGGCAACACCAAGACCGGGGTCGACCTGGCGGACCAGGTCGACCCCGGCTTCGTCCTGCGCGAGGGGGCCGAGGCGCTCGTCAGCCCTCGTCCGCACTCCCCCCGGCCGGCTCCGCAGCCGGCTTGACGCCCGCGGGGGCGGCCGGCACCGCCGGCGGCCCCGCGGTCAGGAACTTCGCCCAGCCCTCCTTCGGCGCCTCGCCGACGTCGAGGGTGCGCATCCACTCCAGGGCCTTCGGGTCCTGCGCGTCCAGCCAGTCCGCCAGCTCCCGGAACGGGACGCAGCGGACCTCCTTCTGGGTGCACATGGTCTGGATGGACTCCTCGACGGCGCGCATGTAGGTGCCGCCGTTCCAGGACTCGAAGTGATTGCCGATGATCAGCGGCGCGCGATTGCCCTGGTAGACGCGGTCGAAGGCCTCCCGCAGGCCGTCGCGCATCTGGTCACCCCAGTAGGCGTGCTGGGAGGGGTCACCCTGTGAGGTGGTCCCGGACTGGTTGACCATGTAGTTGTAGTCCATGCTCAGGGTGTCGAAGGCACGCCCCGGCATGGGCACCAGCTGGAGCGGGATGTCCCAGAGCCCGTCGGTCTTCTTGGGCCAGATCTGCTTGCTGATGCCGCTGGAGTCGTAGCGGAAGCCCATGTCCTTCGCCGCCAGCATGAAGTTCTTCTGACCTTCGAGGCAGGGCGTGCGGGCGCCGATGAGCTCCTTGTCGTAGTTGAAGGGGAGCGCCTCCTGGTCCTTCAGGCCGGAGTTGGTCTTCCAGTTCTTGACGAAGGACTTGGCCTGGTTGATCTCGCTCTTCCACTCCTCCACGGACCAGGTGCCGACGCCGCCGTCGGGGCCGCAGAAGTGCCCGTTGAAGTGGGTGCCGATCTCATTGCCCTCCAGCCAGGCCGAGCGGACCTGGGTGGCGGTGTCCTTGATGCCCTGGAGGTCGCCGAAGCCGATGTCGGAGCGGCCGGGCTCGTGCTGGGGCGCCGTATAGAGGGAACGTTTCTCCTCCGGGAGCATGTAGACGCCACTGAGGAAGTACGTCATACGGGCGTTGTACTTCTTGCCGACCTCGCGGAAGTGCGAGAAGAGCTTCTGGCTGTCCTCGCCGGCCCCATCCCACGAGAACACCACGAACTGTGGCGGCTTTTCGCCGGGCCCCAGCTTCTGCGGCTTCTGCACGTTCGGCTGCATGCCGGTGAACGCGGTCGAACCGTCACCGATGGGCCGGTTGACGCTGCCCGGAGCCTCCGGGGCGGCGGCCCCCTTCAGCGCGTTCGGGGCTCCAGGAGCCGGAGACTTGGCGGGTTCCGAGGCGCTGCACCCGGCGGCTCCCAGGGCCAGCGCCGTGGCGACCAGGCCGCCGGCGATCTTCTTCGTGGCGGCGATCATCCGCCCCACCTCTCCCTCGCAGTTCCATCGCAGGACTTCCGCGCCGCAACGTCCCATGCGGTCCGCTCGAGAGGAGATATGACAAGCCGTACAAAATGCTTAATCACCCTTGAGTGCTAACTTATAGGCCATTTGCCCGTATTATTCACCGCTCACCTTTACTCTCCATTACCATCCATTTACCGAGTGTTGAGACTCCCGCCGCTTCATCCCTCCCCCAGAGGAGACGGGAACCTATGCCAGCCACCTCCCCGACACGCACCACCCAAGAGATCCGCAAGGACCTTCCCGCAGATCTCTCCGCCTCCATCGCCGTCTTCCTGATCGCCCTGCCACTCTCGCTCGGCATCGCCCTGGCCACCGGCGCCCCGCTCCAGGCGGGGCTCGTCGCCGCGGCGGTCGGCGGGATCGTCGCCGGGCGGCTCGGTGGCGCTCCGCTCCAGGTGAGCGGGCCCGCCGCCGGACTCACCGTGGTCACCGCCGAGTTGATCCAGCGCTACGGATGGCGCACCACCTGCGCCGTCACGGTGCTCGCCGGCCTCTGCCAGCTCGGCCTCGCCGCCCTGCGCACCGCCCGGTCGGCGCTCATGGTCAGCCCGGCCATCGTGCACGGCATGCTCGCGGGCATCGGCGTGACCATCGCACTGGCCCAGCTGCACATCGTGCTCGGCGGCACACCGCAGAGCAACGCCGTGGCCAACGTCCTCGGACTGCCGGGCCAGTTGGCGGATCTGCACCCCGTCGCGCTGGGCATCAGCGTGCTGACCCTGCTCGTCCTGCTCGGCTGGCCCCGGCTGCCCGGCCGGGTGGGCCGGGCCCTGCGCAAGGTGCCCGCGGCGCTCGCCGCCGTCGCCACGGCCACCGCCTTCGCCGCACTGGCCGGGCTCAGCCTGCCGCGGGTGGACCTTCCGTCGTGGCGCAGCCACGCCCTGCCCGAACTGCCCGAGGGGCCGGTCCTCGGCCTCATCGCCGCCGTACTGACCATCACCCTGGTCGGCAGCGTGGAATCGCTGCTCTCCGCCGTCGCGACCGACAAGCTGATCGCCTCCGAGCGGCGTACGGGCAATCGCCCGCCGCGCGCCGACCTCAACCGGGAACTGCGCGGCCAGGGCGCGGCGAACATCGTCTCCGGCGCGCTGGGCGGGCTGCCCGTCACGGGCGTGGCGGTCCGCAGCGTGGCGAACGTCAAGTCCGGTGCGGCCAGCCGGAAGTCGTCCATGCTGCACGGACTGTGGGTACTGCTCGCGGCCGGGCTGCTGGTCCCGGTCCTCGACCTGATCCCGCTCGCCGCGCTGGCCGCGCTGGTGATGGCGGTCGGCGTCCAGATGGTCAACATCACGCACCTGCGCAGTGTCACCCGGCACCGGGAGGCCCTGGTCTACGGCACGACCATCGTCGCCGTGGTGCTCGGCGGGGTCCTAGAGGGCGTGGCCATCGGTATCGCGGTGGCCGTCGCGCTGGCCCTGTACCGGCTCACCCGGACCCGGATCACCGTGGAGCGACTGGACAGCGGGGCCCACCGGGTGCGGGCGCGCGGGCAGTTGACCTTCCTCGCGGTGCCCCGGCTGAGCCGGGTGCTGAACCAGATCCCGCACGACGGGCACGCGGTGGTCGAGCTGGACGGCTCGTTCATGGACCACGCGGCCTACGAGACGCTGCACGACTGGCAGGATTCCCACCTGGCGCACGGGGGCTCGCTGGAGGTCACCGGCCGCGCCGGATCGTCGGCGCGGCTGCCCGAACCAGTGACCGGAGCCGTGCCCGGAACCGCCCCCGGCGACGGTCCCGCCGACGGAAGCCACCACGCGGACCGGTCCCGCCGCGCGCCGCAGCGCGGAGTGCATCAGTGCTGCCGCCCCTGGACGCCATGGCAGAACCACTGCGACCACCGCCCCGCGGGTACCCGTACGATCACCGCCGCGGACGCGGCCAAGGCGGCAGCGGCGGCCGCCGAGACGAAGACGGAGGCCGCCGACGGGCCGGCCGGCTCGCCCGCGCCCCGGCGGCGCGGCGCGGGCCAACTGGCCAATGGGATCGGCGCCTTCCAGCGCGACACCGCACCCCACGTGCGGGACGAGCTGGCCCGGCTGGCCCGCGAGGGGCAGCGGCCCTCCCAGCTCTTCCTCACCTGCGCGGACTCCCGCCTGGTGACCAGCATGATCACGGCCAGCGGGCCGGGCGACCTGTTCACGGTCCGCAATGTCGGCAATCTGGTCCCGCTGCCCGGCGCGGAGTCCACCGACGACTCCGTCGCCGCGGCCATCGAGTACGCCGTGGACGTGCTGCAGGTGGACAGCATCACGGTGTGCGGGCACTCGGGCTGCGGCGCCATGCAGGCCCTGCTCTCCTCCACGCCCGGCGCCCCGATGACCCCGCTGCGGCGCTGGCTGAAGCACGGGCTGCCCAGCCTGGAGCGGATGGCCAGTCGCCACCACGCCTGGGCCCGGATCTCGGGCCGGCTCCCGGCGGACGCGGTGGAGCAGCTGTGCCTGACCAATGTGGTCCAGCAGCTGGAGCATCTGCGGGCCCATGAATCGGTGGCCAGGCGGCTCGCCGAGGGCACCCTGGAGCTGCACGGGATGTACTTCCACGTGGGCGAGGCGCAGGCGTATCTCCTTTCCGAGGGCGAGGACTTCTTCGACTGCCGCGTCTTCGACAGCGTGGGCCAGCACGCCTGAACCGATACCCTCCCGTATTCGTGCAATCGTTTGGCCCCTTCCCGCCCTCTGCAGCGGGGAGGGGCCATTCGCACTCCGTTCTCGCGCGGACCGGATCGTGATATAGGTCTAAACCAATTCTCGGCTACCCCTTGTCACCTGGGCCGCTGACTGATGAGCTATGCCCGGGGACACAACGGACACCCTGGGAAAGGGAGATGTCGTGAGCAATGAGAGCCTGGCCAATCTGCTCAAGGAGGAGCGGCGGTTCGCACCGCCCGCCGATCTGGCCGCCGCCGCCAATGTGACCGAGGCTGCGTACGCACAGGCCGACGCGGACCGGCTGGGCTTCTGGGCCGAGCAGGCCCGGCGGCTGACCTGGGCCACCGAGCCGACCGAGACGCTCGACTGGTCGAACCCGCCCTTCGCGAAGTGGTTCGCGGACGGCAAGCTGAACATCGCGTACAACTGCGTGGACCGCCACGTCGAGGCCGGCAACGGCGACCGCGTCGCCATCCACTTCGAGGGCGAGCCCGGCGACAGCCGCGCGATCACCTACGCCGAGCTCAAGGACGAGGTCTCCAAGGCCGCCAACGCCCTGACCGAGCTGGGTGTCGAGGCCGGCGACCGGGTCGCCGTCTACCTGCCGATGATCCCCGAGGCGGTCGTCGCGATGCTTGCGTGCGCCCGCGTCGGCGCCGCGCACTCCGTGGTCTTCGGCGGCTTCTCCGCCGACGCCGTCGCCTCCCGCATCCAGGACGCCGACGCCAAGCTGGTCATCACCGCCGACGGCGGCTACCGCCGCGGCAAGCCCACCGCCCTGAAGCCCGCCATCGACGAGGCCGTCACCAAGTGTCCGCAGGTCGAGCACGTGCTCGTCGTGCGCCGCACCGGCCAGGACACCGCCTTCACCGAGGGCCGCGACGTCTGGTGGCACGAGGTGGTCGGCCGGCAGTCCGCCGAGCACACCCCGCAGCCCTTCGACGCCGAGCACCCGCTCTTCATCCTCTACACCTCGGGGACCACGGGTAAGCCCAAGGGCATCCTGCACACCTCCGGCGGCTACCTCACGCAGGCCGCGTACACCCACCACGCGGTCTTCGATCTCAAGCCGGAGACCGACGTCTACTGGTGCACCGCCGACATCGGCTGGGTGACCGGGCACTCCTACATCGTCTACGGGCCGCTCGCGAACGGCGCCACCCAGGTGATGTACGAGGGCACCCCCGACACCCCGCATCAGGGCCGGTTCTGGGAGGTCGTGCAGAAGTACGGGGTGACCATCCTCTACACGGCGCCCACTGCCATCCGTACGTTCATGAAGTGGGGCGACGACATCCCCGCGAAGTTCGACCTGTCGAGCCTGCGCGTGCTGGGCTCGGTCGGCGAGCCGATCAACCCCGAGGCCTGGATCTGGTACCGCAAGCACATCGGCGGCGACCGCTGCCCGATCGTGGACACCTGGTGGCAGACCGAGACCGGCGCGATGATGATCTCCCCGCTGCCGGGCGTCACCGCCACCAAGCCGGGCTCCGCACAGCGCGCCCTGCCCGGAATCTCCGCCACCGTCGTGGACGACGAGGCGCACGAGGTCCCGAACGGCGGGGGTGGCTACCTGGTCCTCACCGAGCCGTGGCCGTCGATGCTGCGCACCATCTGGGGCGACGACCAGCGGTTCATCGACACCTACTGGTCGCGCTTCGAGGGCAAGTACTTCGCGGGCGACGGCGCCAAGAAGGACGACGACGGCGACATCTGGCTGCTCGGCCGGGTGGACGACGTGATGCTGGTGTCCGGCCACAACATCTCGACCACCGAGGTCGAGTCGGCCCTCGTCTCGCACCCCTCGGTCGCCGAGGCGGCCGTGGTCGGCGCCAACGACGAGACCACCGGTCAGGCCATCGTCGCCTTCGTCATCCTGCGCGGCAGCGCCTCCGAGACCGAGAACCTGGTCGCGGACCTGCGTAACCACGTGGGCAGCACGCTGGGCCCGATCGCCAAGCCGAAGCGGATCCTGCCGGTCCAGGAGCTGCCGAAGACCCGCTCGGGCAAGATCATGCGCCGTCTGCTGCGCGACGTGGCGGAGAACCGCGCGGTCGGTGACGTCACCACGCTCGCCGACTCCTCGGTCATGGACCTGATCCAGAGCAAGCTCCCGGCCGCCGGCAGCGAGGACTGAGGCATAGACCGGGGCACGGGCTGGGAAACGGGCCGAGGCACACCGCCCGGGACAGGCCGAGACACACGGGACACGCCGAAAGGGGCACCCGGCGCGCCGCGCCGGGTGCCCCTTTCGCACTTAAAGTGATGATCACCGGATACGCCCTCGCGTGCACCCTGTAAAATATTGAAAGCGTAAAAAGATCACAGGGTGCGCCGGGAAGTCTGGTCGGCAATGAGCTTCGCCATGCCGTCCAACCGCCCCCCGGAGGTGTCCCCTCGTGGCCGCGCCCAGCCCCACCGACCACAAGAGCCCCAAGCTGCTCGGCCGCCTCTCGCTGCCCGAGCTCCGCTTCGTCGGCGATGCCCTGCGCGCCGAGACCGTCGGCGGCGTGCTGCTGCTCGTGGCCGCGATCGCCGCCCTCCTGTGGGCGAACATCCCCGCCATCTCGGAGAGCTACGCCAGCGCCCAGTCCTTCCACATCGGCCCCGCCTCCCTCGGCCTGGACCTCTCGCTCCAGCACTGGGCGGCCGACGGACTCCTCGCCATCTTCTTCTTCGTCGCCGGCATCGAGCTCAAGCGCGAGCTCGTCGCGGGCGACCTGCGCGATGCCAGAGCGGCCGCCCTCCCGGTGATCGCCGCCCTGTGCGGCATGGCCGTACCCGCGGTGGTCTACCTACTCGTCAACATCGTGGGCAACGGCTCCACGGACGGCTGGGCCGTCCCGACCGCCACCGACATCGCCTTCGCGCTCGCCGTCCTCGCCGTCATCGGCACCTCGCTGCCGTCGGCCCTGCGTGCCTTCCTGCTGACGCTCGCGGTCGTCGACGACCTCTTCGCCATCCTGATCATCGCGGTGTTCTTCACCAGCGAGATCGACTTCCTCGCCCTCGGCGGCGCGTTCGTGGGCCTCGCCCTCTTCTGGTTCCTGCTCCGCCGGGGTGTCCACGGCTGGTACGTCTACGTTCCGCTCGCCCTGGTCATCTGGGGCCTGATGTACAACAGCGGCGTCCACGCCACCATCGCCGGCGTCGCCATGGGCCTGATGCTCCGCTGCACCCGCCAGGAAGGCGAGCAGCACTCCCCCGGCGAGCACATCGAGCACCTGGTCCGGCCGATTTCGGCCGGTCTCGCCGTGCCCCTCTTCGCCCTCTTCTCCGCCGGCGTCTCCCTCTCCGACAAGGCCATCGCCCAGGTCTTCACCCGGCCCGAGACCCTCGGCGTGGTGCTCGGCCTCGTCATCGGCAAGACGGTGGGCATCTTCGGCGGCACCTGGCTGGCCGCCCGCTTCACCAAGGCCGAGCTGAACGAGGACCTCGCCTGGCCGGACGTGCTCGCCGTGGCCTCGCTCGCCGGCATCGGCTTCACCGTCTCCCTCCTGATCGGCGAACTCGCCTTCGCCGACGACCCGGTCCTCACCGACGAGGTCAAGGCGGCCGTCCTGATCGGCTCCCTGATCGCCGCCGTGATCGCGTGCGTCATGCTCAAGCTCCGCAACCGCACGTACCGGGCGCTCACCGAGGCCGAGGAGCGCGACGAGGACCACGACGGCATCCCGGACATCTACGAGGAGCACAACCCCGCGTACCACCTGCGGATGGCCAAGATCTACGAGGACCGGGCCGCGGAACACCGCCGCAAGGCCGAGAACGAGGCCGCCACCTCGCTCCAAACCGCAGCCGGGTCCACCACCGACGGCGACCGTCCGGCATGATCTGACAGACGACGCAGGACAGCCGCGCCGACCGGCAGCAGACGACAGAGGGAGAGAGCGATGAGCGCAGTGGACCAAGAGGCGCAGGGAGCCGAGCGCACACTCGGCCAGCTGGTCGCCTCGGCCACCGCCGAGATGTCCGCCCTGGTTCACGACGAGATCGCCCTCGCCAAGGTGGAGATCAAGCAGGACGTCAAGCGCGCGGGGATCGGCAGCGGTGCCGCGATCGTCGCCGGAGTGTTCGTGCTCGCCTCCGTGCCGATGCTGAGCTTCGCCCTGGCTTACTGGATTCACACCTCCGGGCTCGGCCTGCCGTGGTGCTTCCTCATCGTCGCCGGGGTGTTCTGGCTGCTCGCGGGCGTGGTCGGGCTGATCGCCTGGGCCAAGTTCAAGAAGGTCAAGCCGCCGGAGAAGTCCATCGCCTCCGTCAAGCAGACCGCCGCGCTGGTCGGGACCGTCAAGCCGCACCCGCGGCCGGTGAGTGACAAGGCTGTGGGTGTGGCACGCTCGTCCTCATGACAGCGCCCACGCCGGACTCCAGCGTTCCTCCCACGGCTGCCACGGCGGTACGGCTCGGCCTCCCAGGCGGTCAGACGGTGACGCACCGGGACGTCGCCGCGAACGGCGCCCGCTTCCACGTCGCCGAGCTCGGTGACGGGCCGCTGGTGCTGCTGCTCCACGGCTTCCCGCAGTTCTGGTGGACCTGGCGGCACCAGATGACCGCGCTCGCCGACGCCGGGTACCGGGCGGTCGCGATGGACCTGCGCGGGGTGGGCGGCAGCGACCGCACCCCGCGCGGCTACGACCCCGCCAACCTGGCGCTCGACATCACCGGAGTCGTCCGGTCCCTCGGCGAACCGGACGCCGCGCTCGTCGGGCACGACCTGGGCGGGTACCTCGCCTGGACGGCGGCCGTGATGCGGCCCAAGCTGGTGCGCCGGCTCGTGGTCTCCTCCATGCCGCATCCGCGCCGCTGGCGCTCGGCGATGCTGTCGGACTTCGGGCAGACCCGGGCGAGTTCACACATCTGGGGCTTCCAGCGGCCGTTCGTCCCCGAGCGGCAGCTCGTCGCCGACGGCGGGGCGCTCGTAGGGGAGCTGATCCGGGACTGGTCGGGTCCGCGGCCGCCCGAGGACGAGGATCTGGCCGTGTACCGGCGGGCCATGTGCATCCCGTCCACCGCGCACTGCTCGATCGAGCCGTACCGCTGGATGATGCGGTCGATGGCGCGGCCCGACGGGATCCAGTTCAACCGGCGGATGAAGCGTCCGGTGCGGGTGCCGACGCTGCATCTGCACGGTTCGCTCGACCCGGTGATGCGTACGCGCAGCGCGGCCGGTTCCGGGGAGTACGTCGAAGCCCCGTACCGGTGGCGGCTGTTCGACGGGCTCGGGCACTTCCCGCACGAGGAGGACCCGGTCGCCTTCTCGTCCGAGCTGGTGAACTGGCTCAAGGACCCCGAGCCGGACCGCTGACGCGACGACAGGCCGTTCCGCCGCCGAAAGGGCTGCGGAACGGGCACTGAACGGGGCGCTGAGCGGGCCGCGGACCCGGCGACCGTCCGCTGCAGGGGCGGGAGTTCGATCGTGCGCTTGTCTTACGGGCATTCAATTGCCCGGCGCATAGGCCAATTGGCCGCCCCCGACGGGGTTACGGACCTTGGGCCACGGGCAGAGCTCGGAGTATGAGCTGGACGCACGACTACGGTGACACCGCGCACGAACGCCGCTCGGCAGCTACGCCGGGCACCCACGAGAGGGCCGGCCGGCACGGCCACGACCCCCGCCTCGGGATTCCGCTCATCCTGCGCCGACGGGCCCGCTGGGTCTCCGCGCGCCTGCGCCATCCACGGACGTAGGGACCCGGCGGGAGCGTCGTCTCAGAGCGCGCAGCCCTGGCTGTCGACCCGGCGTACGGCGTCCTTGCCGACCCGGATGTCGTCGCGGATCTCGTCCACCGTCAGCACGTAACCGGTGTTGGGGTCGTCGAGGGACTTCGCGAAGACGACTCCGTACACCCTGCCGTCGGGCGTCAGCAGCGGACCGCCGGAGTTGCCCTGGCGGACCGTCGCGTACAGCGAGTAGACGTCCCGTCGGACCGTACCCCGGTGGTAGATGTCCGGGCCGTTGGCGTTGATCCGCCCGCGGACACGGGCCGACCGGACGTCGTACCCGCCGTTCTCCGGGAAGCCGGCGACGATCGCGTCGTTGCCGCTCGCCGCGTCCTTCTCGGAGAACTCCAGCACCGGGGCCTTCAGCTTCGGCACGTCCAGGACGGCGATGTCGCGCGCCCAGTCGTAGAGCACGACCTTGGCGTCGTACAGCCTGCCCTCGCCGCCGATCTGCACGGTCGGCTCGCTGACCCCGCCGACGACATGCGCGTTGGTCATCACCTTGCCGGGCGCGAAGACGAAGCCCGTGCCCTCCAGCACCTTGCTGCAGCTGGGCGCGGTACCGACGACCTTCACGATCGAGCGCTTCGCCAGCTCGGCGACGGGGCTGCTGGCGAGCGTCGGGTCGGGCGCCTTCACCTCGGTGATGGGCTCGTTGGAGAACGGGCTGAACACCTGTGGGAAGCCGTTGCGCGCGAGGGTGGAGCTGAAGTCGGAGAACCAGGTGTTCGCCTGCTCGGGCAGCACCCGCGACACGCCGAGGAGGACCTTGGAGTTGCGGACCTCCTTGCCCAGGGTGGGGAGCGAGGTCCCGGCGAGCGCGGAACCGATCAGCCAGGCCACCAGCAGCATCGCGACGACGTTGACCAGGGCCCCGCCGGTCGCGTCGAGCGCGCGCGCCGGTGACCAGGTGATCTGGCGGCGGAGTTTGCTCCCGAGGTGGGTGGTCAGGGCCTGGCCGATCGAGGCGCAGATGATGATCACGACCACGGAGATCACGACGACCGTGGTGGACACCTGGGTGCCGTTGTCCGTCACCCGGTCCCAGATCAGCGGGAGCAGGGACACGGCGATGAGACCACCGCCGAGGAAGCCGATCACCGACAGGATGCCGACGACGAACCCCTGGCGGTAGCCGACGATCGCGAACCATACGGCGGCGAGCAGCAACAGGATGTCCAGCACGTTCACGTGGGCCACCGTCTCATGCGCGCCAGTCGAGTGGGACCTGCCGTGAGCGGTCCCACGGACGCTCCCAGCCCGCGAAGTGCAGGATCCGGTCGATCACTCCGGCGGTGAAACCCCAGACCAGAGCCGATTCGACGGTGAATCCCGGACCCAGGTGGCCGCTCGGATGAACGGTCATGACCCGGTGTTCGGGATCCGTGAGATCGGCCACGGGAACCGTGAAGACCCGCGCCGTCTCGGCGAGGTCCACGGCTCCGACCGGGCTGGGGTCGCGCCACCAGCCGAGCACCGGGGTCACGACGAACTCGCTGACCGGGATGTAGAGCCGGGGCAGCACGCCGAAGAGCTGAACACCAGAAGGGTCCAGTCCGGTTTCCTCCTCGGCCTCGCGCAGCGCGGCGCGCAGCGGGCCGGTGGTGTGCGGATCGCCGTCCTCAGGATCCAGCGCGCCGCCGGGGAAGGA
This sequence comes from Streptomyces sp. NPDC001549, assembly GCF_042894025.1. Lineage (NCBI taxonomy): Bacteria > Bacillati > Actinomycetota > Actinomycetes > Kitasatosporales > Streptomycetaceae > Streptomyces > Streptomyces sp. NPDC001549. The sequence goes on along the minus strand of NZ_JBIAVJ010000003.1, from coordinate 321,047 downwards.
CGGCTGGCCCGCGTGCGAGCGCAGAGTGCCGGCGCGCTCCATCAGGAGCAGCTCGGGCCCGCGGGCGCCCTCCCCGAAGAGGACGAGCACGGCGGACTGCCGCCCGCGGCCGTCCTCGGGCGGCAGGAACCGGCTCAGCTGCCCCGGCTGGACGGACCGGGCCGCCCCGACGACGGGGTCGAGCCAGCCGGGCAGGCCGTCGGTGGTGACGGCCGGGCCGCCACCCTCGCGGGCTCCCACCGTGGTTCCGGTCTCGTCCCGTGTACCGCGCGTCATAGGCACCTCTGTCCGCGTCGTCCTGTCCAGCGCCGTCTCCCACACCACAAACGCAGTCCGGGTACCGATTCGTTCCTAACTCCCCGGGTCCGCAGGTCTTCACGCCCCCGCGCCCCTGCGCCCCCGCCCCTGTCCCGCCGCCTCCGGGCACCCGCTACGGCGCCGCCACGGCCCCGCCCAGCGGCGGGGCCGGGAGGCCCGGGTAGTCCGGGGGCGGGGTCAGCCGCTGGCCCGGCTGGCCGCCCTTCTCGTACTTGAGCAGCTTCTTCGCCTTCTCCGGGTCGGTCTCGCCCTCCCCATACGCCGGGCAGAGCGGGGCGATCGGGCAGGCCCCGCAGGCGGGCTTGCGCGAGTGGCAGATCCGCCGGCCGTGGAAGACGACCCGGTGCGAGAGCATCGTCCACTCGCTCTTCGGAAAGATCGCGCAGATCTCCGCCTCGACCTTCTCCGGGTCCTCCTGCTCGGTCAGCTTCCAGCGGCGCACCAGACGGCCGAAATGGGTGTCCACCGTGATCCCCGGGACACCGAACGCATTGCCGAGGACCACGTTCGCGGTCTTGCGGCCCACTCCGGGCAGCGTCACCAGGTCCTCGATCCGGCCTGGCACCTCCCCGCCGAAGTTGTCCCGCAGGGCCTGCGAGAGGCCGAGCAGGGACCTCGACTTGGCCCGGAAGAACCCGGTCGGCCGGATCAGCTCCTCCAGATCCTCGGGGGCGGCCGCGGCCATGTCCTCGGGGGTCGGGTAGGCCGCGAACAGGGCCGGGGTCGTCTGGTTCACCCGCAGGTCGGTGGTCTGCGCGGACAGCACCGTCGCGACGAGCAGCTCGAAGGGGTTGCGGAAGTCGAGCTCCGGATGGGCGTACGGATAGATCTCGGCCAGCTCGCGGTTGATGCGCCGCGCCCTGCGCACCATGGCCAGGTGCGATTCCGGCTTGGCCGACTTCGGTTTCTTGGCCGAAACTTTGCCCTGAGGGGTGGCCGCGACCCTCGCGGGCGTCTTCACTGGGACGTGTTCGCCCACGGCAGAATTTTGGGGCTCCGTCACTCCGGCGGACCCCTTGGCCTGTGCTCTCACCGGCTTATTGGACACCCGGCCAGCCTAAGGCCGACCTCTGACACCCGCCCGGACCTCAGGTAACACCACTCCGATTGGCCTCTCGCCGCACAGCACGCCCGTCCGTCCGGCATCCTTGTGATTGATCGCACTGTTTGAGCCGTCCGGCAAAATGGGGAGCACGGTCCCCTGAGCTGGTCGACATAGGAGAGAGACTCGTGGACGACGTTCTGCGGCGCGCCCCGCTCTTCGCGGCGCTCGATGACGAGCAGGCCGCGGAGCTCCGCGCCTCCATGGGCGAGGTGACCCTCGCACGCGGTGACGCCCTGTTCCACGAGGGCGACCCCGGCGACCGGCTGTATGTCGTGACCGAGGGCAAGGTGAAGCTCCACCGCACCTCCCCCGACGGCCGCGAGAACATGCTGGCCGTCCTCGGCCCCGGCGAGCTGATCGGCGAGCTGTCGCTCTTCGACCCGGGCCCGCGCACCGCCACCGCCACCGCGCTGACCGAGGTCAAGCTTCTCGGCCTCGGCCACGGTGACCTCCAGCCCTGGCTCAACGCCAGGCCCGAGGTCGCGACCGCGCTGCTGCGCGCCGTCGCCCGCCGCCTGCGCAAGACCAACGACCAGATGTCCGACCTGGTCTTCTCCGACGTTCCCGGCCGTGTGGCGCGGGCGCTCCTCGACCTGTCGCGCCGCTTCGGCGTGCAGTCGGAGGAGGGCATCCACGTGGTGCACGACCTCACGCAGGAGGAGCTGGCCCAGCTCGTCGGCGCCTCGCGCGAGACCGTGAACAAGGCCCTGGCCGACTTCGCGGGCCGCGGCTGGCTGCGCCTGGAGGCGCGTGCGGTCATCCTGCTCGACGTGGAGCGCCTCGCGAAGCGCTCCCGCTGACGCCGGCCACAGCCGTTCGAAGGGGTCCTGCCCGACCGGGCAAGGGCCCCTTCGCGTTTCCCGGGGGCGACAAGCGCCCGCGGGAACCCGGTCCGGCCGACGCAGGCGTTCGGTCCGCCGCCCCGGGCGGGCGGCCGGGCACAGTGGAGCCCATGGAGCACAGAGGGCTGGACGCGTACGGGTACTTCGCGCGGGAGGGGTCTCTCGGGCGGGTGCAGAGCGAGTTCAAGGGCGTCGTGGCGGCCGCGCGGGCCCGGACCGGCGAGGCGTACGGCCGACGGCTGCACAGCGCGTACCTCTACGGGTCCGTGCCGCGCGGGACGGCCCGGCCCGGGCGGTCGGACCTGGACCTGCTGCTCGTACTGCACCACGAGCCCTCCGACGAGGACCGGGACACCGCCGAGGTGCTCGCCCGCGGGCTCGACGAGGACTTCCCGGAGGTCGACGGGGTCGGCATCCTGCTCCGGGACAAGGTCGCCGTGCTGAGCGAGGCGGAACGATTCGACCTGGGCTGTTCCTCGCCTGCCTGTGCACCCCGCTGCTCGGCGCGGACCTGGCCGAGCACCTGCCGCGCTACCGGCCTGACAGCCTGCTGGCCCGCGAGACCAACGGCGACCTGGCCGACCTGCTGCCCGGGTGGCGGACACGGGTGCGGGAGGCGTCGGCCCCGGAGGAGTACCGGAAGCTGAGCCGCCGCTTCTCCCGCCACCTGGTGCGCACCGCCTTCACGCTGGTCATGCCGCGGTGGGGCGGCTGGACCAGCGACCTCGGCGAGTCCGCGGAGATCTTCGGCATGTACTACCCGGAACGCGCGGCGCAGGTGGAGGCCGCGGCCGCCGTTGCCCTGGATCCCGTAGCGGACCCGGAGGTACTGCGCGGTTACGTCGAGGACCTCGGGCCGTGGCTGGCGGACGAGTACACGGCCCGGCACGGCACGAAGACGCCGCGCCGGGGCTGAACGCCGGTCCCGGCGGACCCGCCGGCTCCGGCGTCCCAGGGCGCCGCTCAGGGACGGCTCAGGGACGGGCTCAGGGACGGGCTCAGGCCTTCTCGGCCTCGGCGAGGGCGTCGACGGCCAGCTTGGCCTCCGCCAGGCCCGCGCCGGTGATCCGGCGGTACTCCTTGATCGCCGAGATCTGCCGGTCGGCCCTCAGATGGGCCCGTACCTCGTCCATCCCGGCCGGCTCCGGCTCCTCGATGCCGAAGTGGTCCAGCACCAGGGCCAGGCGGCGCTCCATGCGGTCCGCCTTGTTCTGGAGGCTCTGCACCCGGAGGGTCACCGTAGAGGTGATCCATCCGGCCGTCGCGACCAGCATGACCAGCAAGAACACGGTGTTCATTCGGGCCCTCCCGGGATCAGTCCGTGATCTTGAAGGTACTCCAGCTGCGCCCGGACGGACCATTCCGCGGCCGGCCACAGGGAGCGGTCCACGTCCGCGTAGACCTGGGCGACGACCGCCTCCGGGGTCAGGCAGCCGTTCTCGACGGCGGTCTCGACCTGGGCGAGCCGGTGCGCACGGTGGGCCAGGTAGTACTCGACGGCGCCCTGCGCGTCCTCCAGGACCGGCCCGTGGCCCGGCAGCACGGTGTGCACCCCGTCGTCCACGGTGAGCGAGCGCAGGCGGCGCAGGGAGTCCAGGTAGTCGCCGAGGCGGCCGTCGGGGTGGGCGACGACGGTGGTGCCGCGGCCCAGGATGGTGTCGCCGGTCAGCACGGCCCGGTCGGCGGGCAGGTGGAAGCAGAGCGAGTCGCTGGTGTGGCCGGGGGTCGGCACCACGCGCAGCTCCAGCCCGCCGGTCCGGATCACGTCCCCGGCGGCCAGGCCCTCGTCGCCGAGGCGCAGCGCCGGGTCCAGGGCGCGGACCTTCGTACGGGTGAGTTCGGCGAAGCGGCCCGCGCCCTCGGCGTGGTCCGGGTGGCCGTGGGTGAGCAGGGTGAGGGCGATCCGCTTGCCCGCCTGCTCGGCGGTGGCGATGACCGCCCGCAGGTGTACGTCGTCCAGCGGGCCGGGATCGATCACGACGGCGAGGTCGGATCCGGGCTCGGACACCAGCCAGGTGTTGGTGCCGTCGAGGGTCATCGCGGACGCGTTGGGAGCCAGGACGTTCACCGCGCGGGCGGTAGCGGGCCCGGAAGTGACGACTCCGCGGGGCTGGCCGGGCAGTGCGGCGGCGTCGGTCATGCGGGGCCTCCGGGACCTGCGGGGCCGGCGGGACCTGCAGGATCGGCGGGATCGGCGGGATCGGCGGGACCTGCAGGATCGGCGGAACGTCCGGGGCGGACACGCTTGGTGAACTCGTCGTGCCCCGGCCAGCTGAGCACCAGCTCGCCGTCCTCCAGCGTGGCCTGGGCCAGCACCGGGGCGAGGTCCTGCCCGGCCGCGGCGGCGAGCGCGCCCGCGGCGCTCCCGTACGGCTCCAGCGACCGCAGCGTGGAGATGGTCGGCGGCATCATCAGCAGCTCGCCCTTGTCGTATCCGGCGGCCGCGTCGGCCGGGCGGATCCACACGGTCCGGTCGGCCTCGGTGGAGGCGTTGCGCGTGCGCTGGCCCTCGGGGAGGGCGGCGACGAAGAACCAGGTGTCGTAACGGCGCGGCTCGAACTCGGGGGTGATCCAGCGCGCCCAGGCCCCGAGCAGGTCGGAACGCAGCCGCAGGCCGCGGCGGTCGAGGAACTCCGCGAAGGACAGCTCCCGCGCCACGAGGGCCTGCCGGTCGGCCTCCCAGTCGTCTCCGGTGGTGTCACCGACGATCTCGTCCGGGGTCTGCCCGGCGAGCAGGACGCCCGCCTCCTCGAAGGTCTCCCGCACGGCACCGCAGACGATGGCCTGGGCGGTGAGGGGGTCGGTCCCGAGCCGGGCCGCCCAGTCCTCCCGGGAGGGACCCGCCCAGCCGACCTGGTGCTCCTCGTCGCGGGGATCGACCCCGCCGCCCGGATAGGCGTACGCGCCCCCGGCAAAGGCCATGGAGGCCCGCCTGCGCAGCATGTGCACGGCGGGACCGTCGGGGGTGTCGCGCAGGAGCATCACGGTGGCGGCGCGCCGCGGCTCCACCGGGACGAGCGAGCCGTCCGCGAGCGCGCGGATGCGGTCGGGCCACTCCGGCGGGTACCACTGGCCTCCGGCGGGGGGCTGCTGCTGACCATGCTGACCATTCGGCATGGCCGGATGCTACGGCCATCCGGCCCGATGTTCGAGGGTCACCCGTCCCGGGTGACCGACACGGGTGACCGGCACCGGCGATCCGGCCCCGGGGCACCACGCGGGACGGGCCGGGAATCGCGCGGTGCGCGACCCGGCCCGGCCCGGCCCGGCGGAAGCCAGCCGGAGGGGTCAGGCTCCGGCGACCAGTTCCACCTGGATCTCGACCTCGACCGGCGCGTCCAGCGGCAGGACCGCCACACCGACCGCGCTGCGGGCGTGGACGCCCTTCTCGCCGAGGACCTCGCCCAGCAGCTCGCTCGCACCGTTCAGCACGCCCGGCTGGGCCGTGAAGTCGGGGGCGGAGGCGATGAAGCCGACGACCTTCACGACACGCGCGATCTTGTCGAGGTCACCGACGACGGACTTGACGGCGGCCAGGGCGTTCAGCGCGCAGATCGCCGCCAGCTCCTTGGCCTGCTCCGGCGAGACCTCGGCGCCGACCTTGCCGGTGATCGGCATACTGCCCTTGACCATCGGGAGCTGACCCGCGGTGAAGACGTACGAGCCCGACCGCACGGCGGGCTGGTACGCGGCCAGCGGCGGGACGACGCCCGGGAGCGTCAGGCCGAGCTCGGCCAGCTTCGCCTCTACCGCACTCATGCCTTCTCCCGCTTGAGGTAGGCCACGAGCTGCTCGGGGTTGTTCGGGCCGGGCACGACCTGGACGAGCTCCCAGCCGTCCTCGCCCCAGGTGTCCAGGATCTGCTTGGTGGCGTGAACCAGCAGCGGGACCGTCGCATATTCGAACTTCTTGGTCATGGGAGCGAGGGTAGTGCCTGTCGTGCGGGGCGCATGCCGCCCCCGGGACCGATGGTCGGACACCTCACCCGGGCAGGCGCCGGACCGCCCCGGCACAGACCCGGGCACGGACCCGGACCGGACCCCGGCACGGATCCCGACCGGATCCGGACCGGGCCGATCCGGGCCGTTCCGGCACGGACGTAACGGAGCTCACCTCCGAACACTCCGGCAGAACCACCCGGCACCACCGGAGTCGAACCCGAGGAATTAGGCTCGGACGCTGTGAGCAGGCTCCAGGTGGTCAGCGGCAAGGGCGGCACCGGCAAGACCACGGTCGCCGCAGCACTCGCGCTTGCCCTCGCACGCGAGGGCGGCCGGACTCTTCTGGTGGAGGTCGAGGGCAGGCAGGGGCTCGCGCAGCTCTTCGGCGCCGAGGCACTCCCCTACGAGGAACGGAAGATCGCCGTGGCGCCCGGCGGGGGCGGTGAGGTCTACGCGCTCGCCATCGACGCCGAACGGGCGCTGCTGGACTACCTCCAGATGTTCTACAAGCTCGGCTCGGCCGGCCGCGCGCTCAAGAAGCTCGGCGCCATCGACTTCGCGACGACCATCGCTCCGGGGCTGCGCGACGTGCTGCTGACCGGCAAGGCGTGCGAGGCGGTGCGGCGCAAGGACAGGACCGGCCGGTACGTCTACGACCACGTGATCATGGACGCGCCGCCGACCGGGCGGATCACCCGGTTCCTGAACGTCAACGACGAGGTGGCGGGCCTGGCCCGGTTCGGGCCGATCCACAACCAGGCCCAGGCCGTCATGAAGGTCCTCAAGTCCCCCGAGACCGCGGTGCACCTGGTCACCCTCCTGGAGGAGATGCCCGTACAGGAGACCGCGGACGGCATCGAGGAGCTGCGCCAGGCCGGACTGCCCGTCGGGCGGGTCGTCGTCAACATGGTCCGGCCGCACCACCTCGACGAGGACACCCTGCGCACCGCGGCCGGCGACCACCGCGCCGAGGTGGCGAAGTCGCTGTCCCGGGCGGGCCTCGGCGGCGCGCGGCGCGGCGGGCTGGCCGAGCGGCTGGTGGACCCGCTGCTCACCCAGGCGGCCGAGCACGCGAGCCGGGTGGAGCTGGAGCGCGCGCAGCGCGCCGTACTGGCGGGGCTGGAGCTGCCGACGTACGAACTGCCCCTGCTCGGCGCGGGGATGGATCTGGCCGGGCTGTACGCGCTGGCCAAGGAATTGCGGAAGCAGTCGGTGGCCGAATGAGCGAGGGGGTGGACACCGTGAGCATGGACACTCCGCCGCGGCTGGCGGTCGACCGGCTGTTGGACGACCGGGAGACCCGGATCATCGTGTGCTGCGGGGCGGGCGGGGTCGGCAAGACCACCACGGCCGCGGCGCTCGGCGTACGGGCGGCCGGGCGCGGGCGCAAGGCCGTCGTGCTCACCATCGACCCGGCGCGGCGGCTCGCGCAGTCGATGGGGATCGACTCGCTCGACAACACCCCGCGGAAGGTGGAGACCGTAGGGGCGGGGGACGGCCAACTGCACGCCATGATGCTGGACATGAAGCGGACCTTCGACGAGATCGTCGAGGCGCACGCGGACGGCGAGCGGGCCAAGGCCATCCTCGCCAACCCCTTCTACCAGTCGCTGTCGGCCGGCTTCGCGGGCACGCAGGAGTACATGGCGATGGAGAAGCTGGGGCAGCTGCGGGCCCGGGACGACTGGGACCTGATCATCGTCGACACTCCGCCGAGCCGGTCCGCGCTGGACTTCCTGGACGCGCCGAAGAGGCTCGGGTCCTTCCTGGACGGGAAGTTCATCCGGGTGCTGATGGCTCCGGCGAAGGTGGGCGGCCGGGCCGGGATGAAGTTCCTGAATGTCGGCATGTCGATGATGACCGGCACCCTCAGCAAGCTGATGGGGGCCTCGCTGCTGAAGGACGTCCAGACCTTCGTGGCCGCGATGGACACGATGTTCGGCGGCTTCCGCACGCGCGCGGACGCGACCTTCCGGCTGCTCCAGGCTCCCGGCACGGCCTTCCTGGTGGTCGCCGCGCCCGAGGCGGACGCCCTGCGCGAGGCGGCGTACTTCGTGGAACGGCTGGCCGCGGAGAACATGCCGCTGGCCGGTCTGGTACTGAACCGGGTGCACGGCAGTGGCGCCGACCAGCTGTCCGCCGAGCGGGCGTTGGCCGCCGCAGAGAATCTTGAAGAAGGCGGCATTGTCGATCAGGAGTCCGGGAAAGCTGGACTTCGTGACTCGGGCGCGGAACCCAAGGGAACCGCGGAGACCGCCGGGTCCGCCGAAACTGCGCAGACCGCACACAGCACACGGACCACCCGGACCGCGAACCCTCCCGAGACAGGCTCCCCCGGCACCGAAGGCGATACCGCGGTCGTCGACCGGATCACGGCAGGCCTGCTGCGCCTGCACGCCGAACGAATGCAGGTGATCGCGCGTGAGCAGCGCACACGCGATCGCTTCACCTCACTCCACCCCGAAGTGGCGGTGGCGGAAGTGGCCGCCCTGCCCGGCGATGTGCACGACCTCGCCGGGCTACGGGCCATCGGAGAACGACTCGCGGCCGGGGTGCCGGCCGGAGCGTAGGCGTTCGTACGTCGTGGCGGCCGTGTGATCTACCCGGCTGCCGCGTATGTCTCGTACGACACGTCGATCTCCGCGTCTGCATCCATGGTGAGGATGCCCGTACTGCGCTCGTACTCTGTACGTGCGGTTTCGAGCAGCCGTCGCCACGAGGTGACGGTGGGACGCCGGCGCAGCAGCGCACGCCGTTCCCGCTCGGTCATTCCGCCCCATACGCCGAACTCGACACGATTGTCGAGCGCGTCGGCCAGGCACTCGGTCCGCACCGGACATCCGGTGCACACCGCCTTGGCCCTGTTCTGTGCCGCTCCTTGAACGAATAGTTCATCCGGATCGGTAGTGCGGCAGGCTGCCTGCGCACTCCAGTCGGTAACCCAGCCCATCCCGGCGCCGTCCTCTCCCGAATCGAGGCTCCCCCACGGCGGTAGCGGCATATTCACCGCTGCCAGTTGAGGACGTTACGGAAGGCGGGCACAGTGCAACACCCCCGACGGGCCCAATCTTGAATGGTCCGAACGGACTATGGGTAAGCGGCAGATCACCCGACGGAGTGATCCGGCGACATGCCCGACCATTGCGGCAATTCGGGTGTAATCGTCGGTTCTACTTCAGCAGAGGGGCAAGATTCGGACATGTGTCCACCCCATTCGGGAAGGGTGAAAATCAAGCCAAGGGGTTGATGTCGCACCACACTGCTGTGACAGTTGGGGACAGCTTAGGCCAAGGCATTCGCGTGTGTCCGGCGAATGAGAACGTAGGCTGCCCCCTATGGGAAAGAAGCGCTCGGGCGGCGGGCTCACGGGGAGCCAGCAGGCCGCCAAGTTCCTCGGAGTGTCCGTCCTCTCCGGGGTTGTACTGGCCGGCATGGCGATTCCGGCCGCCGGCGCCCTGGGCCTGGCGGCCAAGGGGACGGTCGAGGGATTCGACGAGATCCCGGCCAATCTCAAGACTCCGCCGCTGAGCCAGCGGACCACGATTCTGGACGCCGAGGGTGGCACGATCGCCACCGTCTATTCGCGCGACCGGCAAGTGGTCCCGCTCACGGCGATCTCCCCGTACATGCAGAAGGCGATCGTCGCCATCGAGGACTCGCGTTTCTACGAGCACGGTGCGGTCGACCTCAAGGGCATCCTGCGCGCGGTCAACCGCAACGCACAGGAAGGCGGCGCCGCACAGGGCGCCTCCACCCTCACCCAGCAGTACGTGAAGAACGTGTTCGTCGAAGAGGCCGGCGACGACGAGACCAAGGTGCGCGAGGCCCAGGAGAAGAGCCTCGGCCGCAAGATCCGCGAGCTGAAGTACTCGATCCAGGTCGAGGAGGAGCTCGGGAAGAAGAAGATCCTCGAGAACTACCTCAACATCACCTACTTCGGGCAGCAGGCCTACGGAATCGAATCCGCCGCCCAGCGCTACTTCAGCAAGCCGGCCAAGGACCTGACGCTGGAGGAGTCCGCGCTGCTCGCCGGCGTCGTGCAGTCGCCGAGCCGGTACGACCCGGTGAACGACGCGCAGGAGGCGACGAAGCGCCGCAACATCGTCCTGCAGCGGTTGGCCGACACCAAGGACGTCTCGCAGGCGGAGGCCGACGCGGCGAAGGCGAAGCCGGTCACCCTCAAGGTGACCAAGCCGAAGAACGGCTGCATCACCGCCGTCAAGGGCGCGGGCTTCTTCTGCGACTACGTGCGCAACTCCTTCCTGACCGACCCCGCCTTCGGCAAGACGCGCGAGGACCGGGCGAAGGTCTGGAACCAGGGCGGCCTGACGGTACGCACCACCCTGGACCCGCAGTCGCAGGACGCCGCCAACGAGTCGATCAAGGACCACGTCTACCAGGAGGACTCGATCGCGACGGCTGTGACCATGGTCCAGCCGGGCACCGGCCGGGTGCTGGCGATGGGTCAGTCCAAGCCGTACGGCTTCGGGAAGAACGAGACGCAGATCAACTACTCCGTGGACAAGCGGATGGGCGGCTCGAACTTCGGCTTCCAGGTCGGCTCGACCTTCAAGCCGTTCATCGCGGCGGCGGCCATAGAGCGGGGCATGCCGGCGACCAAGGTGTACCAGGCGCCGAACAAGATCGACTATCCGACGCCGATCTCCAAGTGCGACGGCACGCAGTGGCTGAACCTTCCGATCGACGGCAAGATCCAGACGGCGAAGAACGAGACCGAGGACGAGATCGGTCCGTACGCGCTGAGGACGGCGATGGAGAAGTCCATCAACACGTACTTCGTCGAGATGATCGGCGAGATCGGCCTCTGCCCGGTGACGGAGATGACGCAGAAGCTCGGCGTGGTCCCGGCCGACGGCTCCAAGCTCCCCGAGGCCCCGTCGATCGCGCTCGGTTCCGCCGAGCTCTCCCCGCTGACGATGGCCAACGCGTACGCGACCTTCGCCAACCGCGGTGTCTTCTGCACGCCCGTAGCCATCGAGTCGATCACCGACGCGCACGGCAAGGCGCTCGCCGTGCCGAAGTCCAAGTGCGACCGGGCGATGTCCACCGAGACGGCCGACACCATCAACACCCTGCTGCGCGGAGTGGTCGACTCCGGTACCGGTGAGCGCGCCGGTCTGAGCGACCGCGACAGCGCCGGCAAGACCGGTACGACGGACTCCCGCTACAACGCCTGGTTCGTCGGCTACACGCCGAACGTCTCCGGCGCGGTGTGGGTCGGCTCGGGCGGCGCGAAGAAGATCACGATGGAGAACATCGTGATCGGTGGCAAGCCCTTCGACAAGGTCTTCGGTGGCGGTCTGCCCGGCCCGATCTGGAAGGACGCGGTCAGCGGCGCACTCTCCGGCCGCGAGTCGGGGAACTTCGTCACGGTCGGCATCCCGGAGCCGACCGTCCCCTCCGGCGGCGGCCCGCGCGGCAACAAGCCGCCCGCGACCCGGCCCGGCAAGCCCGGCGGTGACAGCAAGCCCGGCGGCCGCCCCGGCGGTCAGAACGGCGGGACCAACGGAGGTGCCACGGGCGCCACGGGCGACGTCGAGCCGCAGCCCCCGTTCCCCGGGATCTCGATCGACCCGAACACCGCCGGCGTGATCGGCGGCCGCGACTGACCGGTGGCGGCCGGCGGTCGGCAGCCGGCGATCAGCGGTCGCCGCACCGCACGACATGCGAAACAAGGGGGAGGGCCCCGGCCGACACCGGCCGGGGCCCTCCCCCTTTGCGCTTCGCGGTCCTACGAGAGCTGCTGCTTGACGACGGCGGCGACCCGCCCGCCCTCCGCAAGCCCGGCGACCTTCGGGTTCACGATCTTCATGACGGCGCCCATGGCACGCGGCCCCTCGGCACCCGCGGCCCCGGCCTCCGCCACGGCCTGCGCCACGATCGCGACAAGCTCGTCGTCGCTGAGCTGCTTGGGCAGGTACGTGTCGAGGAACTCGCCCTCCGCGGTCTCGCGCGCGGCCTGCTCGGGACGGCCGCCCTGGGCGAAGGCGTCCGCGGCCTCGCGGCGCTTCTTCGCCTCCTTGGCGATCACCTTGAGGACTTCCTCGTCGGAGAGCACACGTGCCTCCTTGCCCGCGACCTCCTCCTTGGTGATGGCGGAGAGGGTCAGGCGCAGCGTGGACGAGTGGAGCTCGTCGCGCGCCCTGATGGCGGTCGTGAGGTCTTCCTGGAGCTTGGCCTTGAGCGTGGTCATGCAGGTGAGTCTGCCAGGTGCGGGGGCAGTGGCGCTCACTGGTTTTCCCGGTCTGCGACGATGGGTCCATGCGTGCGCGTTACGGAGTACCCCTGAAAGCGGCTGCCGGAATCGCTGCGGTGGGGGCCGCGGGTGTGGCCTATGCCGCCGGTTTCGAGGCGCGGTCCTTCCGCCTGCGCCGGGTCACGGTGCCTGTCCTTCCCCAGGGGATGCGCCCGCTGCGCGTGCTCCAGGTGTCCGACATCCACATGGTCGGCGGACAGCGCAAGAAACGTGCCTGGCTGCAGTCCCTGGCCGGCCTGCGCCCCGACTTCGTCGTGAACACCGGCGACAACCTCTCCGACACCGAGGGCATCCCCGAGCTGCTCGACGCGCTCGGTCCCCTGATGTCCTTCCCGGGTGTGTACGTCTTCGGGTCGAACGACTACTACGGGCCGCGGCTGCGCAACCCCGGGCGCTACCTGATCGAGCGGACCCAGGGCCGGCACGGGCTGAACGGCAACAAGCCGGTCGTCGGCGCCGTCCACAACCCGTGGGAGGAGATGCGGGACGCCCTCGACGCGGCCGGCTGGCTGAACCTCACCAACACCCGCGCGCGGCTGAAGCTGGACGGCCTGGAGCTGGCCTTCACCGGACTCGACGACCCGCACATCAAGCGGGACCGCTACGCGCGCGTCGCCGGCGGCCCGGAGGCGGACGCGGACTTCTCGATGGCGGTGGTGCACGCCCCGTACCTGCGCGTCCTGGAGTCCTTCACGGCCGACCGGTATCCGCTGATCCTCGCGGGCCACACCCACGGCGGACAGCTGTGCATCCCCTTCTACGGGGCGCTCGTCACCAACTGCGACCTGGACACGAAGCGGGTGAAGGGGCTCTCCACGCACGAGGCGGAGGGCAATCGCGCGTACCTGCACGTCTCGGCCGGCTGCGGCACCAACCGGTTCACCCCGGTCCGGTTCGCCTGCCCGCCGGAGGCGACGCTCCTGACGCTGACCCCGAAGGGGTAATACGCTGCCGGCCCGACGCCGCTCCCCCCTACCGGGGCGGGGTCCTCCTCTTCATCCTGATCACCGGGCTCGTCTTCCACCTGGTCCTCGCCGACCCGTCGAGCCCCTTCAACGTGGTCGCGGACCTCGACCGGCTGACCGGCGCCAAGGCCGTGGCCAACCAGCTCCTCCACACGGTCACCCCGGCCGGCGCCCTCCTGGACTTCCTCCTCCTCACGACCCCGCGCACCCTGCGCCCGCGCCACGCCGCCCCGTGGCCGGCCTGCCCGCTGACGTACGTGACCTTCAAGCTGCTCCGCGGCGCCCTGCCCACCCCGGGCACCGCCCGCCGGTACACGTACCCCCTTCATCGGCGCGGCCCGGTACGGCTACGCCCACGTGACCCCGAACGCGCTGGTCCTGGCCGCCGTCTTCTACGCACTCGGCCTCGCCCTGGTCGCGGCGGACCGCTTCCGCCCGACGCCTCCCCTGGCCCCGCGACCGCTCCGCGAAAACCGGATTTCGTCTCCGGCGAGAGGTCCGCTAAAGTAATCGATGTCGCCAGGGCAGCAAGCGCTGCGAGGCGGCGATCGGGGTGTAGCGCAGCTTGGCAGCGCGCTTCGTTCGGGACGAAGAGGTCGTGGGTTCAAATCCCGCCACCCCGACAGAGTAAGACCAGGTCAGCCACCTACCAATATTGGTAGGTGGCTGACCTGTTTCTGCTGAGTGACTAACTGAGTGACTACGGCTTCCGCGCGTCCTTGAAGATCTCGTCCATGGCCGTCGCCCCGGTCTGGATCACGGGCCTGATCTGCTTCCGATAGACCGCCTCGGTGACGGCAGTACCGGAGTGCCCGACGAGCCGCGAGATCTCTTCGAGCGGGACCCCCTTATCGGAGAGCAGCGAGACGAAGCTGTGCCGCAGCTCCCGCGGAGTCCACTCCTTCGCGTCGACCCCCTCGGCCCCGGTGATCGCCAGGCGGAAGGCGCGCCGGACGTTGGTCGAGTCCAGCTCGGTCCCCGTGGCGGAGGAGAAGACAAGCCCCTTCTCCGTCCACTGATCACCAGCGGCGAGCCGGTCCCACCCCTGCTCTTCGAACTGCTGCCAGAGCGCGTCCACGCATCGCGCAGGCAGAGCGATCGTCCGGCGCGACTTCTTGGTCTTGGTGTCCCCGGTGGAGCGGACCGAGCGCCACACCGCGATGTGCGGCGGTACAGGCGGCACCGCGTTCGGGTCCCCCTTCAGGAAGACGTGATCCCAGGTGAGCGCCCGCATCTCTTCAGTCCGGGCACCGGTGAGCAGGGCCACCACGATGTACGCGTACGCGGACGTCCCCTCAGCCGCATTGAGCACCGCCTCGGCCTCGGCCAGCCTGAGCGCCTTCGACGGCCGGCCCGGCTGGCCGGTCGGGATGGCGCACAGCTCCACGATGTTCCGCTTCACCTTGTCCCGGACCATGGCCCGTTTCACGGACCGGTTCAGGCACGAGTGCATCGCCTGAAGCGTGCGGGTGCTGAGCGTCCTGGCCTTCTCCGCCAGCCACTTGTCGACGTCCTCGCCGCTCAGCTCCCGAAGCTTCCGGGCGCCGAGGGCGGGGATCACGTGGATCCGACTGAGCGAGGTGCAGGTGGCCACGGTCCGCGCGTCGCGGCCGGCCAACCCGTACATGAGCCAGTCGTCCACCGCGTTCGCCACGGTGTAGTTGGTCGGAGCGACGGCCAACCCGTCCTCGTGATCGCGGAGCACCTCCTTGAGTTTGGCCTTGGCCTCGGTCTTGGTCTTGCCGCTCCCCTTTCGCACGACGCGCTTCCCGCTCGCGTCGAAGCCGAGGGTCACGGAGGCGATCCAGCGCTGGCGCCTCTCGTCCCAGTGGAGACCGCCATCCCCCCTACTACGGCGCTTGGTCACTTACCGGCTCCTGCCTCGCGCTCCAGCAGCGCGACGTACTCGTTGATGGCGGACACGGGGATGAGGCGGGCACGGCCCTCGTTGACGGCACGGAGACGGCCCGCGCGGATCAGCTCGTAGATGACGGTGCGGCTCAGGCTCAGGGCGCGCATGGCCTCCGGCACTTTCAGGAGGACCGGGGTGACTGTCGCGTTGCGCTCGGGGAGGGCGAGGGTCACGGATTCCTCCTGAGGTCGTGTGACGGACGGGCGGACAGCCCGGACAGGTCCGATCCGGGCTGTCCGGGGCGTTCGGGCTGGTCAGAGGGGGAGACCGGACAGTCGGACAGCTGGGACACCTCAGGGGTGCTCTCTGTCCGCGTCGCGGTGTCCGGGTAGTAGCTGCCGCTGGCGTCCTTGGCGAGCTGGCCATCGGCGGCCATGCGGGAGCAGGTGCGTCGGACGGTGTCCGCATCGAGGTGGGGCAATGCCTCGGCGATGTCCTTCGGGCGGACGCCGGGGTGCGCGCGGACGTGGCGGAGGATGACGGCTCGGGTGTCGCCAACGAGGTGATCCGAGGCGGGGCCGTCCAGGAGGTGCCACGCACCGGAAGCGGCCTGGAACTGGAGGGCGTACTCGGCTTCGTCCACGTCTCGGCCGGTTACGTGCAGGATGCCGTCAGCCTGTCCGCGGGCCCGCTTCAGGACCAGGGTGGCGTCAGCGGCGCCAGCGATGCCGTTGGTGCCAGAGACCTCGGTGAGGAAGTCCTCGGAGCCTGCCTTGCGGACGTGGTGGACCAGTACGACGGCGATGCCGTAGTGATCCGCGATCCGCTTGGCGTAGCCCACCGCGTGATAGTCCGCGTCGTACGCGGAGATCCCCTGAGGGGCCTGGCCGCGCATCTTGGCGAACACGTCGATCACGACCATGCGGGCGTCCGGGTTTCGGTCGAGCCACTGGGCGATAGCCGCATCTCCGCCTTGGGGGAAGGGCGGGCACTCGGTAACCAGGGTCAGGCCGGCGGGCGCGGGCTGGCCGCCGAGAAGCTTTCCCATGCGGGACTGGAGGCGGCGCGGGGTGTCCTCCAGGGCGAGGTAGAGCACTGGGCCGCCGAGGACGGGTACGGAGTCGAAGGCCTGTCCCCCGGCCGCGACGGCGAGGGCGAGGCCGAGGGAAAGCCAGGACTTACCGACCTTGGGCGGTCCGGCGAGGAGGCTGACGCCTTCGGCGAGGATGCCGGGCACGGCCCACTTCGGTTCGGGGAACTCCGTGGCCATGAGCTGATCGGCGGTCCACGCGGTGCGGGGTCGTTCCCGCTTGGGCGGGGGCGAGGCCTCGGGCTGGGGGTCGCTGGGGACGGAGTACAGGTGCAGGGGCGGGATCGGGTTGGTGGTCATGACGCAACCGCCCTCGGCCTCCGGGCTCCGGCGCGAAGGCCGGAGGCGACCGTGGCGCGGGCTTCGCGGTCGCCCTGGCCAACGCGGAGCGCCGCCTCCGTGAGCCACTCGATCACGTCCGCTTCGCTCAGCTCTCCCCCGGCAACGAGCTGGCCGAGTGCGACGGCGGCGACGTAGAGAGCTGAGTTGTGCTCGTGGTCGGCCGATCCGGATACGCGCTCCAACTCGCCGTTGATCGCAGCCTGGAGCCACCGGCCGCGCCGGTCTGCACCGAGTACAACCGTGACGGGCGCCTGGGTCGGGAGCGGAGTGGGACGGAGCAGGTCGAGCAGCCAGTCCGGCAGCAACCGCGGGGCCACGCTCACGACCGTCTCGTACGGGCGCCCCTTCCCCGTGATGGTGCTGCCGGGGCCCACGACGTAGCCGCCAATGGCTCGGGTGTCGATCTTCCAACCGAGCTTGCCCGCCGTGTTGCGCAGCTCGATGCCCTCGGGGGCGGCGAAGTAGAGGTGCTGGCCGCCGCTGGAGGTGGAAACCGTGTGCGTGTCGGGGGCGAGGTCTCCGCGTCCGGTGTGCCGCTGGCAGAGGGCGAGGAAGACGTCTCGACCGTTCTGGATGCCGGGGTGGGCCCAGCTGACTGGCGGAAGGTCGTCCGGGGTCTTGGCGGTGTCGAGATCAACCACCAACAGGTTGGACGGGCCAGTGGCGATGCCGATGTTGTAGGGGGCGTGGGCCCAGCAGCGGGCGATCCGTGTGGGGTCGGTCGTGGCGCGCTCGGTCCAGTTCCGGATGGCGGGCCGCTTGTCTCCCGGGATGAGGGGGAAGACGTGCCAGCCTCGGTCAGCGGCGCTCTGCGCGGCCACGGCCAGCGAGTGCGGTTCGGGGTGAGGCATCCTTGGGTTCTCCTGTCGGTCTTCGGACTTGCGGGGAGGGCCGTGGCGGCGGGCGACCTTGGTGGGGAGTCCTGCCGCCACGGGCGTATTCAGCTGTGTCGGTGCCAGAGGGCGTACTCCTGGCGGAGGTAGCCGCGGGGTTCGCGGATGCTGTCCGGGTGGTCGGGCGTGTAGGGGCCGTCCGCGTAGCCGCTGGGGCCGAGGCCGGCGGCGTGGTCGATGGCCATCAGGCGGCGGGCGGCTTCGGTGGCGAGGGTTGCGGCTTCGCCGCTCACGGGGTCGTCGTCGGTGAGGGCGACGCGGTCCAGGAGCGCGGCCTTGCGGAGCCAGAACTCGCGGACGGCGATGCCGTGCAGGCAGTCGCGGACTCCGCGCGCGGTCCATCCGATCTCGCTGATGATGCTGGGCGCGGTGGCGTACGCGGTCTCGGGCGTGGGCCAGTGGCCGGGCTGCTGCTCTGCGGTGACGTAGAGGCGGACGCGCTCGCCGTCACGGGTCGGGTGCTGGCGGACCTGGCCAGTGGTGAAGGTCTCGGACAGAGCCTTCGTGATCTCGGGGGCCTCGGGCGGGGTGCAGATGATCCGGATCTCGAACATGCGGATTCCTCTCAGGCTGCGGGGAGTTCGAGGGTCTCTACGGCGGGTCCGGGCAGACTGACGACGTTCGTGGCCTTGCCTGGGGTGTTGGGCCCGTCGTTGTGGAAGCGCCAACTGCCGATGTCCCGCTGGCGCTTCTGCTTGTCAGGGTGGGTGTAGCGGCGGGCCTCGCCGGGGTGGGTGTGGTTCCAGCCCTCGGCGCACACCTTGTGGACGGGCTCCCCGGCGTGGGAGCGCAGTGGTGTCGGCTTGCCGCACAAGGTGCACGGCCGGTTCCCGCTGTGGTCGTAGTGGCGGGTGTCGCCCCAGTCCAGGAGCTGCATCGCCGGTCTCAGCCGTGGAAGTGGTTGCGCTTGAAGACGGCCCGGCGAATGTTGACGATCGTCCCGCCCTGGGCGCCGTGGTTGTTGCCGAGGACCTGGGTGGCGATGAAGCCGCCGAAGATGACGGCGGCCAGGATGATGAGCTGCTGGATGAGGGCTGCGATGGCGGCGATGAAGGTGGTCAGGAGCATCAGGCCGCCGCAGACGGCAGCGAAGCCGATCCCACCGAGGGCGATGTTCACAGCGAGCGGGTTGATGGCGGGCCGCTCCCGGACGGGCTCGGGGGCCTTGGTGGGGGCGATGGCGTAGCCGGTGATGATCCGGCCGTCAGGGAGCTGGACCGTCTGGACGTCCGGCAGCGGGTGCGGCTGCTGAACGTCGAGCGGCGGGTAAGCCGTGGCGAGGGGCACGGGGTGATGGAGTTCGGTGGTCTCCCGCCGGGTGAGGTCGTGGTTCAAGGGGTGCCTCCTACAGGTCGGGTATGGCGTTGATGAGAGAGGTCATGACTTGGGTGACGGCGGGGGCGGCGCCGGTGGAGGCGAGGAAGAAGCCGAACATGACGGCGACGAAGGCGCTTCCGGCGCCGAGGGTCTTGGAGCGCAGGAGGAGGAAGAGGATCAGCCCGAAGAGGGCGACGAGGGAGAGGGTGACGGCCAATGGGGTTCTCCTTGCTCGGGGTTGGGGAGTGCGGGCGGGTAGGGTGCGCGATGGTTCGGCCCTTTCGGGGGCCGGGTTTCGAGTGAGGGCCGGCGGCCGAGCCGGTCTGCCGCCAGCTAGGCGGGGGATGCGCCTCATGGCGTTCGGCCGCCGGTCCGCTTGTTCTACTTGCGGCGCGTATTGCGGGCGTCCTCGCGGGCCTGGGCGGTCTCGCGGATGCGGTCGATCTCGTTCTCGATGGCCTTGATGGACTTGCCGCGCTGCTGGCGACGGACGGCCTTGAAGCCGAGGTAGAGGACACGGGCGAGTTCACCGGGGCTGTGCGGGTCGAGGTCGGTGAAGGGCTGCGGGTCGCGGGCCATGAAGGTGCTCCCTTGGGGTCAGCGGGTGCCGGCGCGGTGGACGCGGACAGCGCGGTTGTAGATCCAGCGGCCGACGCGTATGCGCTTGCCGGTGGTGTGGCAGCGGCGGCAGTCCTTGCCGCGCTTGAGCCGTCCCTTGCGGTCGGTCCGGGTGAGGTAGCCGAAGCCGCGGCACTTACGGCAGTTCCCGAACGGTGAGGCCACGCATGTCGCGATGTAGCTGAGCGTGAGCAGCAGGATGAGGGCGCTAGCGGTGAGGAAGAGGGTCACGAAGGGCCTCCCAGCCGGTTTCAGGGCGTGCGGGGGCCAGCCCGCTAGGAACTAGCGGGCTGATCAGGCATGGAATGGGGTGCTAGGCGCGGTGCTAGACCTAGCGGGGTGCTCCGCTAGGTCTAGCTGCGGATCGGGGTCAGCTCGCGTCCCGCTTTCCGTCACGCTCCGCGCTCGCCTTGACGATGTCGGCGCGTACGATGCCGCGCCGGTTGGCGCCCTTCCCGGCCTCGGTCTTTCCCCAGACCTGGATGGTGGGGACGCCGTAGGGCTTGAGGACGTAGGCCAGCTGCTCGGGCTCCCACCCGCCGTAGACGTCCGGCCGCAGCTCCGCCAGGCGGGCGACGACGACCTCGGACCAGAGCTTGGGCTCTTCCGCGGGGACGACGGCGAGGATGTCGGACAGCAGGTCGTACGCGGACCGCTCCGCGTGCTCCGGCTCCTGACCGAGGGCGTGACCGGCGAGGGTGCCCGCCCGCTCGCGGGCGGCGCGGGCCCGGTTCCCGATGGCCTCGGCGGTCGGGGCATCCACGTAGACGGAGGACACGATGCGGGCGTCCGCTCCCTCGCCCACGAAGTAGTGGATGCCCTTGTCCTTCCAGGAGAACATCGTGGCCCGCACACCCCGCTTGTAGGAGGAGGTGCCCAGCACCATGTCGTTCTCCAGCTGGCCCATGACCTTCAGGCAGAAGCGCGCCGACGCGTTCGCGGAGATCCCGGTGGGCAGGGCCTTGGCGTCCGGGCGCTGGGTAGCCAGGAGCAGGACGATGCCGGTGGCGGGGCCGCGCTTGACCAGGTCGGTGCAGATTTCCTCGAACTCGGCGCCGTGCTTGGGGTGCTCGAACCACACTTGGCACTCGTCCACCCCGATCACGATCGGGTGCAACCCCAGCTTGGGCTTGTTCGCCAGCTCGCTGGTCACCTTCGACTCGGGGCAGATGTCGCGGGGCAGGGACCGGATCATCTTCGCCCGTCGCCGCAGTTCCTCGCGGACTTCTCGCAGGTCTACGAGGGCGTAGTCGATGTCGGCGTCTTCATCGCCGGCGCGGTGGCGGTGGGAGACCTTCTCCCCGACCGGGTCGAGGTCTCCGGTGCCCTTGAGGTCGTAGGTGTGCAGCTCAGCGCGGGTGTCGAGCGCGGCGATCAGGAGTAGGAGGCGGAGGAGGAAGGTCTTGCCCATGCGGGGGATCGCGCCGATGACGGCCGCGATGTACATGAGGGTGATCTCCACCCACCGTCCGCGCTGGTCGGTGCCGAACGCGACGGGCTTGAACAGGTCCACGCTCCCGGACTTCAGGAGCGGCCAGGTGGGCTTCTTTGCGGTGGACATGTCCTGGTCGCCGACCCAGAGCACGAGGCGGCCGGTGTGCTCGTCCGGGACGGCCTCGGGCCACACGCAGCCGAGGGGGCGGCGCAGGCCGGAGGCGAGCTTGTCGCGGCGCTCGATGACGTCGGTGACGGTGACGCCGTAGGGGAGGTCTCCCTCGGCCCGCCAGCCGGGCCCGTCGCGGGTGATAGGGGCGGTGAAGGTGAACCCGTCACGGCCCTTGGACTGAGCCTGGCTGATCGGGGCGATGCCGAGGGCGCCGAGGGCGCGCAGGATGATGTCCGAGGTCAACTTGGGCGCCTTCGCGACCTCGACGGCGCGGTTGATGACGGGGGCGTCGGGGCGTCGGCCGGCCGCGCCGAGGGCGAGGACCAGGGCGCTGATGGAGAGGGCGTGGACCCAGCCGGGGGCCAGGATGTAGTTGGCGAGCGCGGTGATGGAGCCGACCAGCAGGGAGAGTCCGGCGATGATGGCGCGCAGCCGGACGCGTCCGTCACGCTGGCGGGAGAGGGTCAGGTACTCGGCGGCGTCCTCACGGCGGACGGCCGCAGCGCGGACGGGGTCGCCCTCGCGGTCGGCCAGCCACCTCACCGTCCCCCCGACCACCCGCGCGGCACCGCGGGGCGCCTGGAGGGTGAGGCGGGCGGCGTAGACCGGGGACCGCAGCGCGTGATACCCGGCCAGGTGGGAATAGTGCTTGGCCACCCAACCAGCGGCCGTCTTCAGTTCAGCGCTGGAGCGCAGCCACGGCGGGATGATCGCCCGACGCTTCGCGCCGAGGAGTCGGCCGAGGTAGCCGGGCCCGGCGAGGGCGGGTCCGTCGACGAGCCGTCGGGCCGACGGGTCGCCCGACTCGTCGGCCGCCGTCGCGGGTGCCGAGTCGGCGGACGGATCGGCCGTCGCGTGGCGGGCGGTGCGGGCCTTGTCGAGGTCGACCACGTCGGCGCCGAAGTCGGCGGTCAGTTCGGCTTCGAGTCGGTTGAAGAAGTCGTGCTCGTCGTCAGGGTGCTTCACTGGAGCTTCCTTCCAGAGCGAGGGAAATGACGGGCCCGACCGACTGCTGTGAGAGGTGAGCGGTCGGGCCCGTGTCCTTGATGGTGAGTCAGGTGCCTGCACAGGTAGGCACGCAAAGTGCGTGCCTTGTTCAGGCGGCGCGCTGTTCTTGAGTGGTGCTGCAGTCGGTGCATGTACCGAGGGAGGTCGGGATGACGTATCCGGCGTCCCTCTGGCAGTCGGGGCAGGTGCGGCGGGCCCGCATCGCCTTGGCGAGCGCGGATACTCGGCCGGGGGTCATGGGACGAACGGGCTTGGCCCGGTCGACGTCGTAGAGGTAGGCGGCACGGATCCCGGGGCTGCCCGGCTGGCGGTATCGGTTGGAGTGCCACATCAGCTGCGCAACGACGTCTTGGCCGCCGGGCCTGAGCCCTTGCTCGCGCAGCTGGCGGCGGGTGGCCAGGCCGAGCGGGGCCAGGTTCCATGGGTAGGTGGGGATACCGAAGCGTTCCCCGCGCGGGTCCCAGAACCGCGGCTGGCCGGCCATCAGGCGGCCGTCTCAAGCAGGTTGTCCACCTCGTCAGTGGGCTGTCGCTTGCGGCCTTCGGCTCGCTCGGCCAACAGGGCGTCCCGCAGGGATCGGGAGCTGGCGGCGGAGCAGCGCAGGTGAGTGCGGATGGCCTCGGCATTGATCGCGGTGTCGGGCCAAGCCGCCGTCACGTCACGGGCTTCGGCGAGCAGCTGCTCGGCGGTCCGCTGTCCCTTGGTGGCCTTGGCCCGGCTCGGCCGCCTACGCGGGGAGCGGGGCGCCCTGCCCTTCGGTGCTTCCATCTCGGGGCCTGCGGGCTCCACAGCCTCGGCAGGAACCGACGTGATCGTCTCGGTCGCCTCGACGGCGGGGGCCAGCTCGCCGAGCTTGAGCAGGACCCGCTGGCGTCGTGGTGTCTTCGTGCGCCACTTGCGGCCGTGCAGCTCCCGCAGATCAGCGCGGGCCAGCTGTCGTTCCCGTTCCTTCGCCAGTGCCTCGGTGTAGGAGGTGATCTCCCACAAGGTCATGCGGCGCCAGAGCGCGAAGGTGGAGGGGAAGGCGAGCAGCCATCGGGAACGTCGGATCTTCTCCATCCGGCGGCCGGTGACGGCGCCGATCCGGACGGCGTAGACGTGGGCAACGATCTCGGCGAACACGACCCACAGCAGCGGCATCGTGCCGTGCGCGAGCTTCGCGGACAGCGAGTGCCCGGCCGCGATGTTCAGCCAGCATGTCACCGCGGTCAGGGCCCAGGGCACGAACCGCACCCACGCGAGCGGCATGTCCATCCGGATGAGCAGCAGGTTGGCCGCGGTGAACACCGGGATCGCGATGTCGATGCCGATCGGCAGCATCCACGGCGAACCGAACGCCCACCGCTCCGCCGCCGCCGAGACCGCATCGAACGAAGAGGCCAGGCCCAGCCCGCCGACCCCTGCCGCCGCCACGGCGGCGAAGCCCATCAGGCCCAGCTCGGGCTTGGTCAGAGGCGGAACCTCGGGCCGTGCGTTCTCCGGCGTGGTCGTCATCGCGCACCGCCAATCCGCCGACGGTGGTTCGCCCAGCCGATGTGGTGGGCGCAGAAGCCGATCGCGGCGATCAGGAGCAGCCACTGCTCGTGCAGCGCCACAGCGGCCAGCAGCGCGGTGATCGTGACCGCCGAGCCGGTCGCGATCAGGATCCGGTCGGCGCCATCGGGCGAGTGCTGGCTCATGCCGCCGCCCCCTTGCCGGAACGCGTGCGGCGGCGGGCGGGCCGCCGCCGCATCGGGACGACGTTGAACAGCTCCGGCGCGTTCGCCTCGATCACCTGGGCGGCGACCCGGCTCACGTCATCCGGCAGATCCGGGTTCTCGGCGAGGATGTCGCGGGCCGCATCCAGACGGGCCGCACGCTCCTCCTCACTCTCACCCTCCACCCCGAGCCACAGCTCCAGCGGGGTACCCAGGGCCAGCTCGATGAACTCGTTCACACTGACGGCCTCCTGGCCGCCGATGTACGTACGCATGGTGCTCTCCTGAAGTCAGCAGGGGCGGGGAGAACCCGGCGGTGGGCGACCTTGGTGGGGAGTCCCACCGCCGGGCGGAGACGTGCAATGGGAGGGCTTCGCCGTCCCGCCGTTGCCACGGCGGACAGCCCCGAGCCCTGGGTGTCGGGCGCGTCATCGTCGCTGCTCTGACGCCAGCAGGGCGGCGCGCAACGGGTGGCAGCCGAAGCTGTTCTCCAGGGCCGATACGCGGAAATGTGAGCCGCCAGGCGGTCATGACCCAGCCGCCAGGGGACGGGATCACGCCCGTCACGTCTTGCTACTCACTCTGTTCATTTCTCAAGGAGCCAGTGGTTCCTTCGGATCCGTTTCGCGGGATCCTCCGGGCACGGGAGACGCACGAGAGATGATCCAGATTGACCTAGGTCCATCTCTTGGTTAGGAAGCTACCCAGGTCGATCCGGGTCGTCAAGCGGCTCGACCGGATTCGAATTGACCTAGGCCGGTTACGCTCGAACGCATGGAGAAGAGCGCCGGCGCACCGCGCCCCACGGCCAAGGACATCGCCGCCGACATCCGCCGCGAGATCGCGAGTGGGAAGCTGGGGCCAGGCGACCAGCTCAGGGCTGCTCGCGAGCTGGCCAAGGAGTACCAAGTGACCTTGGTCAAGGTTCAGAACGCGTATCGCGAGCTGAGCGACGAAGGACTCGTGTTCTCCGAGGTGGGGCGCGGGACGTTCGTCGCCGACCCCTCGCAGCCCATCCGCTCGGGGGACGGCGGAGGCGGAACGGCGTTCATCGCCCTCGCCACGGAGATCAGCGCGCTTCACGAGACGCTCAGGCAGTTCGGGGAACGGCTGGAACGCCTGGAAGAGATCGTGAAGACGCGGGGTGCGTAAGCCCCTCTACAACACCATCTGCGCGTAAGGACAGCCGCAACAACTCCTGTTGAGCGGCTCTGATGCCCGCCAGGAGCAAGGCACACTGTGCAGCGCTGAGTTCACTTGCTTCACGCGGCTGTTCGGCTGTGATCGGCATGTGGGACAGCCTGAGTGCATAAACGACTGTGGACCCGGACAGATTGTCCGGGTCCACAGTCGTTGCAGGTCAGCAGTGTTGGCACTCCGTCAGTCAACCGCTCGATCCGCCGCGTCCAGAATTGCGCCCCAGGGGAGGGGACGACCAGGCGGGGCCTCTCTCGGCTCATACAGCGGCCATACGTCAGGGCCGTAGACCAGGTGGACTTCCGCCTCGCGCAAGGCGTCCAGATGCCGCTTCCACGCGGGATGGCGGGCATGGGCGGCATTGACGCGGGGGAACACGATCACGGGTAGCCCAAGGGTGCCCAGGGCTTCCCCAACCTGCGTAAGCGCCTGGTTGTCCGCAATGCCGGTGGCCAGCTTGGCGATCGTGTTCGCTGTGGCCGGAGCGACCACGTAGCAGTCAACCCGAGGGTGTGGGCTGCTGGTCTCCGGAAGACGCTGCTCGTCCCGGACTGGGAGCCCAGTCACCGTCTCCAAGCGCTTCACCTCCCCACTCAGACGGAGCCAATTCGCGGCGGCTGGCGTCAGCGTGACCGCCACTTGCCAACCGCGCTCGATGGCAGGCTCGACCAACCCTGTCCGCAGCACCTCTAGCCCGCCGGCCGCCGCGCCGACCACGCCGAGCACTCCCCGCTTCCCCGTACTCACTGCACCGCCCTGCATCGTTGAGCCATCACGAATACCTCGGATGAGCGCGCGCCTGCGGTGACTGGAGACTGCTTCGTGAGGTCCCGCAACGTCTCGCGCACCCTTGGATTGTTTCGCACGAGCTGTGGAGACGTTCGCTCAGCCGTACGCAACTCGGTGAATGCCTCATCCCCATGGCCCGCCAGCGAGAGCGCACGAGCGAAGTCGATGCGGTGCGAGACGCTCCGCTCCTGGGGCATGTGGTCTACGTTGATCCGTCCGTGCTCCACGACGTACGAGACGTTGTCCAGGTCGAGCTCGATGGACAGTCGGTGCAAGAGCACGTTGGTCGGGCCAAAGCAGGTCTGCCAGTAGTTCTCGTCTGAGCCGAGATCGTCCGCCAATTCCTCGGCGCGATTGAGCAAGCGGATCGCTGTAGGTCGGTCCTGATGGCGAGCAGCAGCGACCGCCGCCCGCAGATGGACCATCCCGAGCAAGCTCAGAGCCGCGGGGTCGCCGTCCTCCACCTGAGGTGCCAGCCAGTTCGCTGTGGCGTCCCCCAACTCCATTGCCGCCCCGTACCGCCCGTTGGCGAGCAGTGCATGCGTCCCGGACCGAGCAGCTGACGCCAGAACCAGCGGATCATCGGAGGCGTCAGCGGCTTGCATGGCGCGCTCGGCGGCGAGCCAAGAGATATCGGACTCCCCGATCTTCGCCAGCGTTGTAGCGGCAAGGTGATGGGTGCGGGCAGAGACAGCCCAACAGTCATGGCGGTCCTCTTCCCGCCGGGCCGCGCGATCCTCCAGCTCCTGAGCAGTCTGAAGGAGAGCCGGAAGGGCAGCAATCACGCTTCCGAGCCGCCCACCCTGGTAGTCGCCCCATGCCTTCTCGACCCGCACGGCTGCTGGCGCCGGGGTCGGGAGCTGCACCCCCGCCTCAGGACCGAACAACAGCCGAGACAGCCGCCGCGGGCTCATGAGGGCGTCACGCACGGCCGGGATATCGTCCTGATGCTTCTCGTCCTCCATGAGGGTGGACTGGCCCACCAAGTCACCAAGGGGGACACGGAGGATCCGCGCCAGCTCCGCCAGCATGTCGACGCGGGGCGGCTTGCGCCGGCCTGTCTCTGCTTTCGCCAGCCAGTCCGTGCTCCGTCCCACCAATCCGGCCAGCACCTCTTGCGTGTAGCCGCGGCGCTTCCGGTAGAACGCGATTCGTTCGCCAATGCTGAGGTGATCTCCAAGACCACGCATGGGGTGTTGCCTCCCGCTGCTGAGTAGGGGCGCCTCTCACGGTACCGACGTGGTGATGCGCGGGTGAGCCCTCTCATCCGTCATCACCTCAGCCAGCCTGTGCGGCGAAACACGAGAAGACCCGGACGGAGTGTCCGGGCGTGATGGACCATGTCGGAAGGTGTCCGAGCTGTCCGACTGTCCGGTTGGGTCTTTGACCTGGGAAAACAATCCGGACACTGCTGGGCAGAGCTGTCCGGACTGTCCGGTGTCCATGAAGGGATGCATGCCTTGCTGCGCATTGACGGAGATTCAACGACCGGAGGCGCCACCATCAGCGTCAGGAAGACCCAGGGCGGACGTATCGAGTTGTTCGTCGACTGCGACAGGCCGCAGGCCCTCGGCGACGGCACGACGGTGGTCAGCAGCACCTTGCCACCGGGCAAGGCACGTGAGCTCCTGGCCAAGCTTGTGCAAGAGACACCCTGGCTCCAGGAAGCGCTAGCCATGCAGAGGATCGACCAGCTGCTGTCCGAAGGCACCGGCCCGGTCGGCTGGTAGCCGTCACCACTGTCCGTGTCACAGACGGCTGCAACACCGGGGGGTTCCAGCCCTTGCCTGATGGCCTCAGGAAGGTGGAGTAGGAGGCGTTCGCCCTGGGGAAGCTCTGCCTCTATCAAGCTCTGGGAGGGGCAGCGTGAGCGTTACGCCTGAGGAGATCGAGCATGAAGACAGGATCGTATGGACTGAGGATGTCAGTTCATTCGACTACGTCCGCGAGACCCTAGTAAGGAGTGCTCGCAACCGGCGTCGGCCCATCTCACCGCCGGCAGGGCGTCGAGTCGGCTACACCGTTCTCAGGGAGGATGCGCCCAGCAACCACAATGCTCCCGGCACGTTCTCGCGTCGCGTGTTCTGGGTGAAGGACCACGACCGGTCCGAGCAGCCGAAGGGCAAGGGGGTCTACAGCGGGATCGCCCCCAGCGAGGCTGTGGACCCTCGGACGGTGGCCCCTGGCACTCCCGGCGAGCTGACGGAGCGGGCCTGGGGCGGAAAGCTTCCTTAGGCACTGCGCACGGTGCCGCGTGGGTGACTAACTGCGTGCCTACCGGCCGGGACTGCGGCGGACGTGCATGGACACTCACGGACCTCCGCCGCAGGTCAGCGCGTTAGCCTCGGCAGATCGCCGGTTGTCCCGGGTTACTTCGGGAAACACCTTCCGATCAACCCTGGACACGGGGATCAGCTTGGGCGGTATATTTTCCGGCATGATTTCCTACCCAGAATCATCTGACGTCCTGTCCGGCTTAGGCCCGAAGGTCACACGGAGCCTCGTGCGAGCCGTCGATCTGGCTGCGGAAGACCTGCTTGCCTACCGAACAGAGCGCCCCTCCTGGGTGGCACAAAGCAGCGAGCGCGGACTGGCCAACTGGATCCACGACCGCCTTTGGGCGCACCTCACTGCGGAACTCGACGGGCACCCTGGGGTCACCCTCACTGACGGCGAGCCCACTCGGGAGCTCGTGGTAGGCATCAGCTATCGTCTGCGGGTCAAGCGTCACCGCGAAGACGGCCAGGTCAGCAGCTACGCCACTCAGACCGCCCTGGAGTTTTTCGCGCAGGGCACGCAGGAGGCGTTTCCTGGCCTCGACGAGGTTCGTTTGACTGCTGGATACGAGTGGGATCCTGATACGAGGAAGATCGGCGAGGCGGTCCTGTCGCTACGCAACGGCCAAGAGAAAGTCGTCTGGCTGATCCCTCTCCGCGAGGTCGGTGAAGGCGGCGCCGGCGGCACAGTGCAGCCCGTTCGTCCGACAACGCCGACGCCCCCTCTGCCGTCGATCGACGTTCCGGCATCGGCTCAGCAGGACGCAATGGAGGACAGGTCAACATGAGCAGTCTCGGCGAAGCAATCTCTACAGCTCGCCGGGCCCTTGGCACCACCCAGGAAGAGTTGGCAGCGGCCGCTGGGGTAACCCAAGGAGCCCTGTCGCGGTACGAGAAGAACATGCGTGAGCCGGAGGGAGACGTTCTCTCCCGGCTCGCCCATGCTCTTGGTGTGACGGAGTCCTTCCTCAAGGGGGCGGGCTCCGTCCGCGGGGCGATGGCCGTGGATGCCCACATGCGCAAGCGCGCAACCGCCAAGGCGACCACGTGGCGACAGCTCGAAGCACGCTTGAACATGTACCGGATGCACGTACGCCACCTGATGGAAGAAGTGTCGCTACGTGCTGAGCAGAGGATCCCAACGTTCGACCCAGTAGACACCGACCCGGCGGACGCAGCTCGCATGGTGCGCATGCAGTGGCGGATGCCTATCGGCCCAGTCCAGACAATCACCCCTTGGATGGAAGCTGCAGGGTGCATCGTGCTGGCTGAGGATTTCGGCACGTCGCGGGTAGATGGCCTCTCGCAATGGGTGGACGACTATCCGGTCGTCTTGATCAACGCATCCGCGCCAGTGGACCGTCTGAGACTGACCCTGGGGCATGAACTCGGTCACCTCTGCCTGCACTCATCCGAGGTCACTCTCACCATGGAAGAGGACGCGAATCGTTTCGCTGCCGAGTTCCTGATGCCCGAGGAGGTCATTCGACCCCAGCTCAGGAACCTCACGTTGGGGCGGCTACACGACCTAAAACGCGAGTGGGGCACGTCGATGCAAGCACTCATTGAACGCGCCCGCGAACTCAATGTGATCACTCCAGACAAGCGGACCAACCTCTATAAAGCCCTCAGCAACAAGGGGTGGCGCACACAAGAGCCCCTGAGCGACGAGCTCAGTCCAGAGATCCCGGCCTTGGCCCGAAGCATTGGCGAGGCAATGTCCGCCAAGGGGCTCACCCCCGATGAGATCGCTTCGATCGCTGGGTTCGCAGACTCCTCCCGGAACACCATCTTCGTTGCTCAGGAGCGACGCCTCCGAGCGATTTGAGCGGGAGAGAATCCAGGGCCCAGCTAAGAGACCTGCTGTAACACTGCGGTGTTACAGCCCGGTTGTGGCGAGCGCCGAGGCGCCTTCCTCACTGAGCCTTGAGAGTCGGAGTGAGTGTCTAACTGAGCGACAACGGGGGCTCACACTGACGGACGTCCACGGACGCTCACGGCCATCCGTCGCAGGTCAGCCCGGTAGACTCGGCAGCTCGCCCCTTGCCCCGGAATGCTTCGGGACGAAGAGGTCGTGGGTTCAAATCCCGCCACCCCGACAGAGCAGTATCAGGAAGACCACCTACTGATTCGGTAGGTGGTCTTCCTGTTTTGGTCTGCGTGCTGACCTGGTGAACGAGGTGTCCGATGACGGTCTTCCAGTGCCGTGACTGCCACCGTGCGGTGACGCCGACCGTCACCGAGCGGCCCCTGCCGGACCCCAATACGGATGACGGGTGGTATCGGCCGGAGGCCGGGCCCCCGATGCGAACGGTCATACCGACCGGCCGATCGTGCGGATGGCCCCGGGGACGTTCGCGGTCGACCCCGATCCATCCGGCCCGCCGTACGTACTGGACGAGCCGTCCGGTCTGCTCGTCGAATCCGGTCCCAGCCGCACCGTCGTGCTCAACCCCGGCGATGGCATCGGCCTGGAGGAGCACCCGGACATCGCGATGCGCCGCGGCTACTGCTGTGGGATGGACGGCGAATGGGGGCCCAACCTGGTGTGCGCGTGCGGGGCGGTCATCGCCACCGTCTACTCGGACTGCTACCAGGTCCAGGAGCTGAGGCTCCGGCCGGGCGCCGTCGAGCGCTGCGATTGACCGGGCTTCCCCGCGGCGTGCCCGGTTACCTCTCCGCCTTCGGGGCCGTCGCGGGCGAGTAGAGGAAGGAGAACCGCTCCATCACGTTCCTGCGCTGGGTGTTGTGGAAGGCGGCGATGCGCCAGGCGCCGTCGGTGTCGCGGACCAGGGTGTACGTCTGGACCTTGGAGAGCTCGGCGGGGCCGGGCTTCGCGCCCGTGTAGTCGTCGCCGCGGCCGGTCAGGATGGCCGCGTCGGCTCCGAGGAAGCGCAGGTCGAGGAAGGTCGCCGCGAGTGCGGTGTCCTTGACGAAGTCCTTGAAGAGCGCGCGGTGGCCTTCGGTGATGTCGGAGCGGCCCTCGTAGTGGCTGCCGACGTAGGTGGTGTAGGTGGCGTTCTCGGTGAACAGGCCGCCGTACGCGTCCGCGTCGCCGCGGGCCCAGGCGGTGGTGAGGGCGTCGACGGTGGCGCAGACGGCCTCGCCGTCGGCGCGGTTCGCTCCCGCCGGTATGACGTCGGCGCAGGATTCCGTGCCGGTGCGGCGCACGTCGGAGGTGGTGTCCAGGTAGAGGTACGCGCCGCCGGCACCGAGGGCGAGGAGGGCGGCGGTGACGAGGGCGGCGCGCTTGAGGGTCCTGGTGTTCATGGGGTGCCTCCCTGTCGACGGCTACGAGCGGATGACGGCCGCCGCCGCGTTGATTACACTGACGCAGCAACTGCACGCATGCATTATCTGCGCATGTGCAGATAAATGACAAGGGGAGGTTCGCGATGACGGAGCAGGACGACCGGCGGGCGGTCTTTCGGGACTACGTCGACGCCGTGGGGCTCCACGGCATGGCGGGCGCGGAGGCGGCGGGCCTCCAGGCGTCCGAGTGGTACGCGCTCAGCCGGATCACCCTGGCCGGCGGGCTCACCTCCGGCGAGCTCGCGGCCGGGACGGGGCTCACGACGGGGGCGACGACGCGGCTGATCGACCGGCTGGAGCGTGCGGGGTACGTACGACGCACCGCCGACCCCGGCGACCGGCGCAAGGTCGTGGTCGAGGCCGTGCCCGGCGCGCTGGCGCAGGTCGAAGCCGCCGTGGGGCCGGCCCGGAAGCGGATCGGCGAGGTGCTCGCCGGATACTCGCCGGAGCAGCAGGAGCTGCTCTTCGACTACTTCAGGCGCGCGGCCCCCGCGTTCCGGGAGGCGACGGAGGAGATCCGGTCCGCGACGAAGGAGCGCAAGGGGAGCCGGTAGCCGCCGCCGTCAGTAGGGGCGGGGGGACATGATGTGCGGCTCGATGGCCGGGGCCTCGAAGATGCAGCGGGGTACACCCGGCCCGGGCGTCGCGCGGACGGAGACCGGTGTCGGTGGATCCGTCGGCAGCTCGACATGCACGGTCACGGGGTGGTCGTCGTGCGTCGTGGCGTGTCCGGTCTCCTTGCCGTCGACCAGTACCTCCACGACGGCGGCGTGCCCGGTCTGGACCGTGGCGCTGACCGAGTGCCCGTCGTGGTCGATGTGGAAGTGATGGCGCCGACCCATGAGATCGCCTCCCGGCTGTGTCCCCCATGACCAGCGTAGCCACCCGAGCGCCGGACGCCACGCCGCTCACACCCTCGCGGGCGCCTACCCCTCGCGGGCGCCTACCCCTCGGGGTCGGCCAGCCCCTCGGGGTCGGCCAGCTCGGCCAGTGCGGCCCGGGCCAGGGCGAGGAAGGCCGTGGAGGGCCGGGCCGGCACGGCGCGTGCCTCGGCCAGGTCGTCCAGGTGGTCGAGGAGCGCGCCGAGGGTGGTGAAGGGGCCGACCGGGCGGAGCAGCCACAGCCGCCCCCGCGGGCGGGGCGGGAGCCCGAGCCCGGCGAGGGCCTCGTCGGCCTCGCGGTCGAGGTCCCGGAGGTCGGGCTCGGGCAGCGGGGCGCACTCCACGCCGGTGATGTGGCCGTGGCCGTCGAGGGCGGTGTCCACCGCCCAGTGGGTGGACCGGTCGGGGATCCAGGTGCGGTCCGCGGGGGGCCAGACGTACGGGAGGAACACCCAGCGCAGGTCCTCGGGGGCCGGTTCCCAGCCGAGCACCTCCAGTTCCCGCATCTCCGGCAGCCGGTCCGGCTCCAGTTCGCTGCGGCCGGTGCGGCGCAGTGCGAGCGGGTGCGGTGTTCCGTCCTCGTCCCACGACATGCGGGCACGTTATCCGACCCGGTGACCGATATGCGTGACCCCCGCGTACGGCCTACGCCCGCGGCCCGTCCAGCGGGTTGGCGGCGATCCGGGTGGCCGCGCCGCCGGCCACGTACGCGGCCGCCGCGCAGTCGGGCTTGCGGGCGGCCTGGTCCTCGACCAGCGCGAGGAACGCGGCGCCGAAGTCGCCCCGCGGGTACGCGGCGAGGAGGTCGGCCGTGAAGGCGGGATCGAACTCGGCGACGCGCAGGCCCGAGACGTCCGCGCTGGTACCGACCTGCAGCAGGTGGCTTTCCACGTCCGCGGCCGCACTCACGTCGTCCCGCATGTGCAGGACGACGACCTCCTCGGCGCGCGCCCGGCGGGCCGCCGGCCAGCCCAGGCCCGCCGTCAGGACGCGCGCGACATGGCCGCCCGCCTCCTCGAAGGGCAGGGTGTGGCTGTCGAAGGGCGCGGTCAGGCCCAGATCGTGCACCAGGGCGCTGACGTAGAGGAGTTCCGCGTCGTACGCCAGCCCGTGCTGCTCCGCGTACCGGGCTCCGAAGGCGTAGGAGCGGACCGAATGGTTCAGGAGGGTCGTGTCCGCGTACTCCGAGGCGATCTCGAGGGTGGCGCGGGCCGATGCGGTGTCAAGTGTCCACGTCTTCATGGGGCGTCAGCGTAGGCGGCGGCTGAAGTCGATCTCGGACGGGGACTCCCCCGGCCAGTTCAGCCGGGTCGGGGCGGGCGGGGTCTCGGCGAGGACGGTCCCGCGCGAGACCACGTACCGCGGGCGGACCTGGCGGCGGATCGCCTCTTCGGGCGACGGGGCCGGGAGCAGCACGAAGGAGGCGGGGGCGCCCGCGGTGACGCCGTACTCCGTCTCCGCGAGGCCGAGCACCCGCGCCGCACGCTCCGTCACCATCGAGAAGGCCAGCGGGACCTCGTCGGCACCGGTGAGCTGGGCGGCGTACAGCCCGACGAGGGCGGTCTGCAGCGGGTTGGCGGTGCCCAGCGCGTTCCAGGGGTCCATCACGTCGTCGTGGCCGAAGGCGACGTTGACCCCGGCCGCCAGCATCTCCTTGACCTGGGTGAGGCCGCGGCGTTTGGGATAGGCGTCGAAGCGGCCCTGGAGGCCCAGGTTGGCGAAGGGGTTGGAGACCAGGTTGATGCCGGAGCGGGCGAGCAGGCGCTGGAGTTTGAAGCTGTAGGCGCCGTTGTAGGAGCCCATGGCCGTCGTGTGCGAGGCCGTGGCGCGCCCCCGCAGCCCCGAGCGCAGGGCCAGGGTGGCCAGCACCTCCACGAAGCGGGACTGCTCGTCGTCGATCTCGTCGCAGTGCGCGTCCACCCGCAGGCCGTGCTCCTCGGCCAGCGCGAAGGCCGTGTGCAGCGAGGCGAGGCCGTCCTCGCGGGTGTCCTCGAAGTGCGGGATCGCGCCGACGACGTCCGCCCCGCGGGCGACGGCCTCGCGCATCAGCCCCTCGCCGCCCGGGAAGGAGACGATGCCCTCCTGCGGGAAGGCGACGATCTGCAGGGTCATGAAGTCCCGCACCCGGTCGCGCACCTCCAGCAGCGCTTCGAGTGCGGTGAGGTCCGGGTCGGTGACGTCGCAGTGCGTCCGCACGTGCAGCACCCCGTGGGCGGCCTGCCAGCGCAGCACCTCGGTGGCCCGCGCGATGACGTCCTCGCGGGTCAGGGTCCGCTTGCGTTCGCTCCAGCAGGCGATGCCCTCCCAGAGGGTGCCGGAGGCGTTGGGGCGGGGTTCGCCAGCGGTCAGCGCCGTGTCGAGGTGGATGTGCGGCTCGACGAAGGGGGGCGTGAGCAGGCCGCCGTGGGCCTCGATGAGGATGCCGGTGACCGGTGGTTCCTTCTGATCGTCGTACGGGACGACCCGCGCGATCCGGCCGTCCTCCGCGACCTCGACGTCGGACAGGCCGTGGGTGTGCAGCAGCCGGGCGCCCCGGACGATCATCCGCATGGCGCCAGCCTAGGCAGACATCCGGCGGAACGGGCCTAGCCGCGCTTGGCCTGGGCCTTCTGCTGCATGCCGCGCGTCTTCGCGGCGGTGTTGTGGAGGTCCCGGACCGCAGCCTTGGCGCGGGCCTCCGCGGCCGTGTTCTTCGCCAGCGCGCGCTCGGAGTCCTGGTGGCTGTGGTGCCCGGTGCGGGCCTTCTTGGCCATGATCGTTCCTCCTCGGACGGGACGGCCGATGCGTTCCACTGTGCGCCCGTTCGAAACGGTCGGCATCCCGGGGAGCGCTGCGGCCACAATGGGGCGCATGACCAGCGACAGTGAGATGACCCCCGGCATGCCCGACTGGGAGAAGCGGTTCCGGGCACCGCGCGTCGGGCTCCCCGACTGGGCCGAGGACGCCCCGGACCGTTCGCTCTTCGTCTCCAACGCGACCGGAACCTACGAGATCTACGCGTGGGACCGCGCCACCGGCGAGCAGCGGCAGGCCACGGACCGCCCCAACGGCACCACCGACGGCACCCTCTCCCCCGACGGCGAGTGGATCTGGTGGTTTTCCGACACCGACGGCGACGAGTTCGGCACGTGGGTGCGCCAGCCCTTCGCGGGCGGCCCCGACGAACCGGCCACCCCGGGCCTGGAGCCCTCGTACCCCGCCGGGCTGGCCATCGGACGGGACGGGACGGCCGTCGTGGGGCGCTCCACCGACGAGGACGGCTCGACCGTGCACGTGGTCCGGCCGGACGGCTCCGCGCCCACCGTGATCTACCGGCACCGGGAGTCGGCCGGCGTCGGCGACCTGTCCCGCGACGGAACGCTGGTGGCCGTCGAGCACACCGAGCACGGCGACGCGATGCACTCCGCCCTGCGCGTCCTGACCCTGGACGGGACCACAGTCGCCGAGCTGGACGACTCCCGGGGCGGGTCCGAGGAGCTGGGCCTGGAGGTCCTCGGTTTCGCGCCGGTCGTGGGCGACACCCGGCTGCTCGTCGGCCACCAGCGGCGTGGCCGCTGGGAGCCGATGGTGTGGGACGTGGCCACCGGCGCCGAGCAGGAGCTCGCGATCGACCTGCCGGGCGACGTCAGCGCCGAGTGGTACCCGGACGGGTCCGCGCTGCTCGTCGCGCACAGCTTCGAGGCGCGCAGCGAGCTGTGGCGCTACGACCTGGCCGCGCGGGAGCTCGTACGCGTGGACACGCCCGCGGGGTCGGTGTCGGGTGCCACCGCGCGGCCCGACGGGACGGTGGAGTACCTGTGGTCCTCGGCCGCCGAGCCCTCGGCGGTACGGTCCACCGCGGGCGGGATCGTGCTGGACCCGCCCGGTTTCCGGGCGCCCGGCTCGGTGCCGGTCCAGGACGTGTGGGTGGAGGGCCCGGGCGGGCGGATCCACGCGCTCGCGCAGCGGCCGGCGGGACACGGCGAGGGTCCCTTCCCGACGATCTTCGAGATCCACGGCGGGCCGACCTGGCACGACAGCGACTCCTTCGCGTCGGCCCCGGCGGCCTGGCTGGACCACGGCTTCGCCGTGGTGCGGGTCAACTACCGCGGCTCGACGGGTTACGGCCGCGCGTGGACCGACGCCCTGAAGCACCGGGTCGGGCTGATCGAGCTGGAGGACATCGCGGCGGTCCGGGAGTGGGCGGTCTCCTCGGGCCTCGCGGACCCGGCTCGCATGGTGCTGTCGGGCGGTTCCTGGGGCGGGTACCTGACGCTGCTGGGCCTGGGCACGCAGCCCGAAGCCTGGGCCGTGGGCCTGGCCGCCGTACCGGTCGCGGACTACGTGACGGCGTACCACGACGAGATGGAGGTGCTGAAGGCGCTGGACCGCACCCTCTTCGGCGGTACTCCGGAGGAGGTCCCGGACCGCTTCGAGGCGTCCTCGCCGCTGACGTACGTGGACGCCGTGAAGGCGCCGGTCCACATCGCGGCCGGGGTGAACGACCCGCGCTGCCCGATCCGTCAGATCGACAACTACGTGGACCGGCTCGCCGCGCGCGGGGCCGTGCACGAGGTGTACCGGTACGACGCCGGGCACGGTTCGCTGGTGGTGGAGGAGCGGATCAAGCAGGTCCGGATGGAGCTGGAGTTCGCGCTGAAGCACCTGCCGCACTGACCCTGCGGGAGGGCGACCGGTGCACCCCCCGTACGGTGGTGGGGTGCACCGGTTTCTCCTGACCCCGCGCTGGTGGGGGATCAACGTCTTCGTCGCGCTCGCCGTTCCCTTCTGCCTGTTCATGGGGTCCTGGCAGCTCGGCCGGTTCGAGGACCGTGTCGACAGCCACCGGGAAGCGAGCACGGAGCGGCCCGCGGACCAGCTGGCCGCGCCCCTGGAGTCGCTGCTTCCGGTCGACAAGACGACCTCCGGGCGGCTGGCCTCCACGGCCGGGGAGTACGGCGACCAGCTGCTGGTGCCCGAGCGACGGCTGGACGGCCGGTCCGGGTTCTACGTGCTGACGCTGCTGAAGACCGACTCCGGCAAGAGCGTCCCGGTGGTCCGGGGCTGGCTGCCGGGAGTGGCGGATCCCGCGAAGGCGCCGGCCCCGCCGGCCGGCCGGGTCGAGGTCAGCGGGGCCCTGCAGGCCGCGGAGAACGCCGGCACGAAGGGGGTCCACTCCCAGGGCGGGCTGCCGACCGGGCAGCTCGGGGTGATCAGCGCGGCCTCGCTGGTCAACATCGTCCCGTACGACCTGTACGACGCCTGGCTGACCGTGCAGACCCCGTCGGAGGGGATGATTCCGGTGCCCGCGCAGGCGCCGACCAACACCGGGCTCGACCTGAAGGCCTTCCAGAACCTCGGCTACACCGGCGAGTGGTTCGTCTTCGTCGCCTTCGTGCTCTTCATGTGGTTCCGGCTCTACCGTCGCGAGGTGGAGACCATCCGCGACGCCGAGGCGGGCCTGCTGGAGCCCGCCGCGCGGTAGCCCTGCCGCCCCGGACGCCGCCCTGGGACACCACG
The DNA here is from genome assembly GCF_042894025.1 of Streptomyces sp. NPDC001549. NCBI lineage: Bacteria > Bacillati > Actinomycetota > Actinomycetes > Kitasatosporales > Streptomycetaceae > Streptomyces > Streptomyces sp. NPDC001549. The sequence continues at coordinate 283,222 of NZ_JBIAVJ010000003.1, read as the reverse complement.
TGGACACCACGGGGACACCCCCTGGGGAACTCCCTGGGGCACTCCCTGGGCCCGCTCCCTGCGGAACTCCCTGGGGGCAGTCCTCAGGGCAGCGGGATCGCGCCCGTCCGGTAGACCGTTCCGCCGCAGGCCTCGGGGATCGTCGTCCGTGTGGTCGTGGCCCCCGACTGCGGGGTGTGCGAGACGGCCACGCCGGCCGGGGCCGGGGACTCGCCCGCCTGCGGTTCGACGGCCGGTCCGTTCGCCGTGCCGCCCGTGGTTCCCGCCGGCTCGGTCTGCGGGGACTTCCCGCCCGCGTCCGGGTTCGCCGGTGCGCAGGTCTCCCCCGACGGCACCCACGCGAAGCGGACCTCGTACGCCGTGTTCGGCGGGAGCACCAGCGCCGGAGCCGCCGCCGCCGGGTCGGGCAGCAGCCCGCTCGCCGGATCCCCCGCCGTGTGGCCGACCACGGCGACCCCGGCGCCCGAGCCGGCCCCGGTACCGGGCGCCGCGGCCGCCGTCAGGGTGTCCTGGCCGTTGACGGCGCAGCCCTGCGCCGAGACGTTGGTGACCCGGAAGCTGCCGTACACCCTGCCGTCGGTCTCCGGGGTCCGGGCCGAGCCCACCACCCCGAGCTGGTCCGCGCCGCACCCGGGCACTCCTGGCGCCGCCACCGGCGGCAGCGGGCCCGAACCCGCCACAGCGCCGCCGGAACCGGCCGGTCCGGCGAAGGTCCCGGCGCCCGACGGGCCTGCCGCCAGACCGTCCGCCGGGGGGCCGGCCGTCGCGTTCGGCGCTCCGGTGACCCCGCCCACGGACGGGATCTCGCCGAAGGAGTGGGGCGGCCTCGGCTGGGACCCGAAGCCGTTCTGGTGGGGGTCGGAAGCCGGCGAGTCGTGCTTGTCGCCGGTGGCCGCGCCGTGCCCGGCCATCGCCGGGTGGTCCGTGGCCGCGCCCTCGGCCGCGGAGAGGTGCAGTGCGGCCGGGATCGCCGTCCCGACGAGCAGCACGGCCGCGGCGGCGCCGACGAAGGCGGCGCGGCGGTTGCGGGTCCGGCGCGCGGGGACGGCGCCGCGTAGTCGCTCCAGCGCGTCCGCGGAGGGCTGCAGGCCCTCGACGGCCCCGCGCAGGAGGATGCGCAGCTCTTCTTCCCCGCTCGCCCCGCCCGGCGAAGTGTGGTCGTCCATCATGACTGCGCAGCCTCCATCGCCACCCGCAGCGCGGCAATGCCCCGCGATCCGTACGCCTTCACCGAACCGAGCGATATTCCGAGCGTCTCGGCGACCTGGACCTCCGTCATGTCCGCGAAGTAGCGCAGCACCAGCACCTCGCGCTGGCGGCGCTGCAACCCACGCATCGCCTTGATCAGATCGTCCCGCTCCAGCTGGTCGTACGCGCCCTCTTCGGCGCTCGCCATGTCCGGCATCGGCTTCGAGAGCAGCTTGAGGCCGAGGATGCGGCGGCGCAGGGCGGACCGCGAGAGGTTCACGACGGTCTGGCGCAGGTACGCCAGGGTCTTCTCCCGGTCGCGGACCCGGTTCCGGGCGGAGTGCACCCGGATGAAGGCCTCCTGGACCACGTCCTCGCAGGAGGCGGTGTCGTCGAGGAGCAGTGCGGCCAGGCCCAGGAGCGAGCGGTAGTGCGCCTGGTAGGTCGCGGTGAGGTGGTCGACGGTGGTGCCGGCCACCACCTCGGGCGTCTCGGCCGCCTCGGCCACCTCGGGCGTCTCGGCCGTCTCGGCCGCCTCGGCCACCTCGGGCGTCTCGGCCGCCTCGCTCTTGCTGCTCCCGTCCGTCTCAGCGCTGTCGCGCGGCGCGGGCACGAGGCCGCCCCGGATCGGTACGGAGGTCCGTACGGGCGCCGCCGACGGCCCCGCCGGCGGGACGGGCACGATCACGGGAAAACCGTCGCCGGGCACGCGGAGACCCCGGCGCGACGGGATGATCCCGATCCGCGCCGGCCGGACGGCCGGTTCGAGCAGTGTGTCTGCCACGCCGGTTGGACACGCGTCCCCCCATCAGGGTTGTACGCGCCAGGCGGCCTCACCAGCAAAATCCCTATTGCCCTCATGCGTACCCGCTCTTCCCGATTGCCCCGTCTTTATCGAGACGGCAGTCGGGCCATCACCTTGATCAAGGGATCAGCACCGATCCTACAAAGCGAATTACGCAAATTCACCTGCGATCAGTTCCGCGATCTGTGTGGCATTCAACGCTGCGCCCTTGCGGAGATTGTCTGCGCACACGAAGAACTCCAGGGCGTGACGGTCGTCGAGCGAGGCCCGCACCCGCCCCACCCAGGCGGGATCCGTCCCGGCGGCGTCCACGGGAGTGGGGAACTCCCCGGCCGCCGGGTCGTCCACGAGCACCACGCCGGGCGCGGCCTCCAGGATCTCCCGGGCGTGCGCGGCGTCCACCTCGCGCTCGAACCGGGCCCGCACGGTCAGCGAATGCCCGGTCAGCACCGGTACCTGGACGCAGGTCACCGACACCGGGAGCTGCTCCAACTGCAGGATCCGGCGCGTCTCCCCGCGTACCGCCAGCTCGTGCGAGGACCAGCCGTCCGCACACAGCTCGCCGGACCACGGCACGACGTTGAGGGCGAGCGGGGCCGCGAAGGGGCCGGTGTCCTCGCCCACGGCACGGCGTACGTCCCCGGGCTGCTCGCCCAGGGAGGTCCCGGCGACCAGCGACTGCTGGCGGCGCAGCGCCTCGGTACCGGCCCGGCCGACGGCGCTCGCAGCCTGGTACGAGGAGACGACCAGGTCGCAGAGGGAGTACTCGGAGTGCAGCGCGCCCAGCGCCGCGATCATGGTGGCGGTCACACAGTCCGGGCCGGCGACGATCCCGCGCGGCCGGATCCGTACGGCGTGCCCGTTGACCTCGGGCACCACCAGCGGGACCTCGGGGTCCTCCCGGAAGGCGGCGGACAGGTCGATGACGACCGTGCCGCGCGCGGTGACCGCGGGGGCCCACCGGGCCGAGACGTCGGCCGGGGTGAGGAAGAGGGCGATGTCGCCCGGTCCGAGGCCGTCGAAGGCGTCCTCGGTGAGGGCGATCACCTCGGTCTCCTCCGCACGGACGGTCAGCATGCGGCCGGCCGAGCGTGCGGAGGCGATCAGGCGGATCTCGCCCCAGACGTCCGCCCGCTGGGACAGCATCTGGAGCAGGACCGAACCGACTGCTCCGGTCGCCCCGACCACGGCGAGTGCCGGGCCGGAGGACCGGGTGCGGGTCATCGTCCGGTGCCTCCGTAGACGACGGCTTCGGCACTGTCGGAGTCGAGGCCGAAGGCCGTGTGCACGGCGCGGACGGCCTCGTTGACGTCGTCCTGGCGGGTGATGACCGAGATGCGGATCTCGGAGGTCGAGATCAGCTCGATGTTCACGCCCGCGTCGGACAGCGCCTGGAAGAAGGAGGCGGTGACGCCCGGGTTCGTCTTCATGCCCGCGCCGACCAGGGAGATCTTGCCGATCTGGTCGTCGTAGCGCAGGGAGTCGAAGCCGATCGCGCCCTTCGCCTTCTCCAGGGCCTCGATGGCCTTGTGGCCCTCGGCCTTGGGGAGCGTGAAGGAGATGTCCGTGAGGCCCGTGGAGGCCGCGGAGACGTTCTGCACGATCATGTCGATGTTGATCTCGGCGTCCGCGATGGCGCGGAAGATCGCCGCGGCCTCGCCCGGCTTGTCCGGGACACCGACGACCGTGATCTTGGCTTCGGAGACGTCGTGCGCGACTCCGGAGATGATGGCGTGCTCCACCTGCGCGTCCCCTTGCGGATTCTCGTTGCTGACCCAGGTGCCCGGCAGTCCGGAGAAGGACGAGCGGACGTGGATCGGGATGTTGTAGCGGCGCGCGTACTCGACGCAGCGGTGCAGCAGCACCTTGGAACCGGAGGCCGCGAGCTCCAGCATGTCCTCGGAGGAGATCCAGTCGAGCTTCTTCGCCTTCTTCACGACGCGGGGGTCCGCGGTGAAGACGCCGTCGACGTCGGTGTAGATCTCGCACACCTCGGCGTCCAGCGCCGCGGCGAGCGCGACGGCGGTGGTGTCCGAGCCGCCCCGGCCGAGGGTGGTGATGTCCTTGGAGTCCGCGGACACCCCCTGGAAGCCCGCGACGATGGCGATGTTGCCCTCGTCCAGCGCGGTGCGGATCCGGCCCGGCGTGACATCGATGATGCGCGCTTTGTTGTGGACCGAGTCGGTGATCACGCCTGCCTGGCTACCGGTGAACGACTGGGCCTCGTGGCCCAGGTTTTTGATCGCCATGGCCAGCAGGGCCATGGAGATCCGCTCTCCGGCGGTCAGCAGCATGTCGAATTCACGTCCGGCAGGCATCGGGGACACCTGCTCGGCGAGATCGATCAACTCGTCCGTCGTGTCGCCCATCGCGGAAACCACGACGACCACCTGGTGGCCGTTCTTCTTGGCATCCACGATCCTCTTGGCGACGCGCTTGATGCCCTCGGCATCGGCTACGGAGGAGCCTCCGTACTTCTGCACGACAAGGCCCACGTGCGCTCCTCGCTCAGTCCGTCTCATTGCTGGTGCAGTGTAACGAGCGACCGGGATCCGACCGCCTCGTACCACATCATGAGACGAGAAGATCAGAGAATGAGTTCCCGGGCCGGCCGCCGTGTTCACTCAGGTGCGGCCGAGGCCGCCCAGCTCCTCGGCCATCACCTGTCCGGCCTGTTCCGCGAGGTCGTCCTCGGCCATGTCCTCGTCCGTGTCCAGGCCGTCCAGCGCCGCCAGCGGCTGGTCCAGGCGTACGTGGGCGATCAGCGACTGGAGGGCGCGCAGGGTGGCCGAAGCCGTCGGACCCCAGTTGGTGAAATACGAGAACTGCCACCACCACAGCGCCTCCGTGATGCGGCCCGACTGGTGGTGGATGAGCCCGTGCCGCAGGTCGGCGACCACGTCCGCCAGGTCGTCGGAGATCCGGTGGGCCACCGGGGCCTTGCGGGGCTCGTAGGGGTCGAAGACCTCGGAGTAGACGTCGACCGGCTCCAGCATGATCGCGAACCGCTCGCGCAGGTCGTCCACGTCCGGCTCCGGGCCGAGATCGGGCTCGTAGCGCTCGTCCGGCAGCACGTCCTGGTACGCGCCCAGCCGGCCGCCCGCCAGCAGCAGCTGGGACACCTCCAGGAGGAGGAAGGGCACGGCGCTGTCCGGGTCCTCGCCCTTGGCCACTTCGGTGACCGCAACGATGAACGACCCGATCTGGTCCGCGATCGAGGCGGCGAAGTCGTCCGGATCCTGGCCGAGGGCGTGCAGCGTTGCGTCAGACATCGAGAAGTCGCCTTCCTTCAAAGGCCCGCCCGAGCGTGACCTCGTCCGCATACTCCAGATCTCCCCCGACGGGGAGCCCGCTGGCCAGGCGGGTGACCTTCAGGCCCATGGGCTTGATCATGCGGGCGAGGTAGGTGGCGGTCGCCTCGCCCTCCAGGTTCGGGTCGGTGGCCAGGATCAGCTCGGTCACCTCGCCGTCCGCCAGGCGCGCCAGCAGCTCGCGGATGCGCAGGTCGTCCGGGCCGACGCCCTCGATCGGGCTGATCGCGCCGCCGAGGACGTGGTACTTGCCCCGGAACTCGCGCGTCCGCTCGACCGCGACGACGTCCTTCGGTTCCTCCACGACGCAGATGACCGTGGTGTCACGGCGCGGGTCGCGGCAGATGCCGCACCGCTCCTCCTGCGCCACGTTCCCGCACACCGCGCAGAACCGGACCTTGTCCTTGACTTCCAGCAGCGCGTGCGCGAGGCGGCGGACGTCGGTGGGCTCGGCCTGCAGGATGTGGAAGGCGATCCGCTGCGCGCTCTTGGGCCCGACGCCGGGCAGCCTGCCCAGTTCGTCGATCAGGTCCTGAACCACGCCTTCGTACAACGGACTGCCTTCTTTCGTCGGGTAGGGGGAGGAGGACTAGAACGGGAGGCCGGGGATACCGCTGCCGCCGCCCAGGCCCTGGGCCAGGGGGCCCAGCTTCTGCTGCTGGAGCGCCTGCGCATTCTCGTTGGCCGCCTGCACCGCGGCGACCACCAGGTCGGCGAGCGTCTCCGTGTCCTCGGGGTCCACGGCCTTCGGGTCGATCACCAGTGCGCGCAGCTCACCGGATCCGGTGACGGTCGCCCTCACCAGACCGCCGCCGGCCTGGCCCTCGACCTCGGTCCGTGCGAGCTCCTCCTGCGCGGCCGCGAGATCCTGCTGCATCTTCTGGGCCTGCTGGAGCAGCTGCTGCATGTTGGGCTGGCCACCACCGGGAATCACAGGGCACTCACTCCATACGTCGTACGTCGAGACCTTCGGAACGCTGGTCAATCCGAGCCTACGTGCTCCCCGGGCGCCGCGCCCTACGCCGTGAGGACCAACTCTTTCGAGTGAGAGACGAGGCGTGCGCGTACCTGATGGAGACCTCCTTGCGGGCGGAAATCCCGGGAATCGTCGCCCATCGCCCGTCATTCGAAGGTAGGAAGAGCATGCGCATCATTGCGCACACGCGCACCACCACACGTCAGCGCAGGCAGAGGGAGTGCCGGGTGAGCCAGCCGGAGATGCAGCCCGAGGGGCCACCCCGGGATCCCCGGGAGGAAGGCGGCGGACCGATGGCGGCGGGCGATCTGACCGGCCGGCCGTTCCCCCTCGGGGACTGGGGCGAGCCCGCCGAGCGGCTCGACGAGCTCTACCGGCGGGTCGAGGCCGATGCGCTGCGCACCGCCGAGTGGTATCTGTCCGACCGGGCGTGGAAGCGGCGCGGTGCGCGCGTGCTGCGCGCCGGGGCGGCCGTGGGCGCCGTCACGGGCGCCTCGATGCCGCTGCTGGAGCTGACGGGCTCGATCCCGGGCGCCTCCACGTACGGCTACCTCGCGCTGCTGCTGGGCGCGGCGGCGCTGGCCTGCGACCGGTTCTTCGGGCTGACGTCCGGGTGGATGCGGGACGTGGCCACGGCCCAGGCCGTGCAGCGCCGGCTCCAGACCCTCCAGTTCGACTGGGCCTCGGAGAACGTGCGCGAGGTGCTCGGCCCCACCGAGGGCACGGCCAGCGAGGCCGCGGAGCGGTGCCTGACCGTGCTGCGCCGCTTCTCGGAGGACATCACCGAGCTGGTGCGCTCGGAGACCGCGGACTGGATGGTGGAGTTCCGGGCCGGGCCCACGCCGCTGGTGATGCAGTCGCTGGGGGCCTCCGGGGGGCGCCCGGACGCCGGCATCCCGCCCGCCCGCTTCCCGCTGCCGCCGGGCACCAGACCGAACATGCCCCGGCAGCGGCCGCCGGAGCAGCCGCGCTGAGGGACGGGCGGGGTTCGCGGGAGACGCGCGGGGCTCGCAGGGATCACGGGAGAGGGGCGGGGCTCGCGGGAGACGGGCGGGGCCGGGGTTCCGCGGAGCGGACCCGTACCCCGCCCACCGGCGCCGCTCAGCTGAAGATGATCATCGATCCCTGGCCGAGGCTGCGCGTCGCGGCCGCGTGCAGCCCCAGCCACACGTGCCGCTCACGCGCGAACAGGCTGTCGTCGTACGGAATCGGCCCCGCCGGCTCCTCCAGCAGCGTCGGCCGCCCCGGCGGCGCCGGTGCGGCGGGCGGGTTCCCCGGGTCTATCCCGATGGCGGGGGCCACGAACAGCAGCTCCCGCAGCAGCCCCTGCACGGACCCCAGCGGCCCGCCCCCGGCCAGCAGCTCCTCGTTCGCCAGCGGAGCCGCGAAGTCCACCGGGACATAGGCCCCGGCGTGGTCGTAGTGCCAGACGAGGTGCGACTGCTGGGCCGTGGGCTCGAACATCTCCAGCAGCTGCTCGTAGTCCCCGCCCAGCTCGTCCACGGGAGTCACGGGCAGCCCGCAGAGCTGGAGCATGTACGCCCGCCGCAGGAAATGCAGGGCGTCGTAGTCGAAGCCGGCGACCGGGGCGACGTCCCCGCTCAGGCCCGGCATGTACGCGAACACGGGCACGGACGGCAGTCCGGCCGCGCCCAGCGCCCTGTCGTACGAGGCGATCTCTTCCGCGAAGGGGTTGTCGGGGCTGTGGCACAGCACGTCGACAAGGGGGACCAGCCACAGGTCACAGGCCACTCGGCCTCCGATCAGTCGTTGTCGCCGATCCGGCCAGCGTAGTGGGCCGGACACCCTCCGCGAAGGGGTGCGCAGAACCTGGGCACCCGCTGAGGCGTCAGAGGCGGGCGGCCCAGGCCAGGGCGTGCTCGTTGTAGCCGCGGACGATGCCGCGCACCGCGTCGGCATCGGCCAGCGTCACCGCGTCCACCAGCTCGCTGTGACCGTCCCAGAGCGCCGCCCGCAGCTGCGGCTCGCGCTGGAGGTGGGGGACGGCGAAGACCCAGCACTGCACTCGGATGCGGTGCAGGAACTCGGAGATGTAGGTGTTGGCGACCAGCCCGCTCAGCTCCCGCCAGAAGCGCAGGTCGTAGCCGATCAGTACTTCGAGCGAACCGCTCTGCGCGGCCCGCCGGGCCTCCTCGCCCCGGCGGCGCACCGAGACCAGCAGCTCGCCGGAGCCGGGGGCGGTGCCGCGCTCGGCGAGGCGGCGGAAGATCCCGTCCACGACGAGCGAGCGGGCCTCGATCATGCCCCGGAAGTCGTCCACGGAGAAGATCCGCACGCGGAAGCCGCGGTGCTGGACCAGTTCGAGCAGCCCCTGGGCCGAGAGGTCCACGAGCGCCTCGCGCACCGGGGTCGCGGAGACCTCGTACTGCTCGGCGATCTGCTTGACGGTGAACTCGGTCCCCGGAGGCAGGCGTCCCGCGAGCACCTCGTCACGCAGCGCGTCCGCGATCTGCTGGCGAAGTGTGTTGCGGGTGACAGCTCCGCTGCCTGGCATAGGGGTCCGTCTCCTGTCGTAGAGCTTCGGACACCATAGGGCCAGACAGAGCGGCTGAAAACCGATCGGTAGCTAACCGATATCCGACATCCGCACCCGGTGTCCGGGTGCGGATGTCGCCGCGGATGCCGACCGGCCCCGTTCCCGCCGCGCGGGCGGGTCTAGCCGGCCGTGGTGTGGGTCAGCCGGCCGTGGTGTGGCGGTCGGCGACCGTCAGCGCCTCGTCCAGCAGGGCCAGGCCCTCCTTGGCCTCCGCCTCCGTAATGTTGCAGGGCGGGACCACGTGGGTGCGGTTCATGTTCACGAAGGGCCACAGACCCGACGCCTTGCAGGCCGCCGCGAACTCGGCCATCGGCGCGTTGTCCGCACCGGCCGCGTTGTACGGCACCAGCGGCTCGCGCGTCTCCTTGTCCCGTACGAGTTCCAGGGCCCAGAAGGCGCCCAGCCCGCGCACCTCGCCGACCGAGGGGTGGCGCTCGGCGATCTCGGCGAGCGCCGGGCCGATCACGTTCTCACCGAGGTGGGCGGCGTGCTCGACGATGCCCTCCTCCTCCATCGTGTTGATCGTCGCGACGGCGGCGGCGCAGGCCAGCGGGTGGCCGGAGTACGTCAGTCCGCCCGGGTAGGGGCGGGTGGCGAAGGTCTCCGCGATGGCGGCCGAGATGGCCACGCCGCCGAGCGGGACGTAGCCGCTGTTCACGCCCTTGGCGAAGGTGATCAGGTCGGGGGTGACGCCCCAGTGGTCGGCGGCGAACCACTTGCCGGTGCGGCCGAAGCCCGACATGACCTCGTCCAGGATGAAGACGATGCCGTGGCGGTCGCAGAGCTCGCGGACGCCCGCGAGGTAGCCGGCGGGCGGGGTCATGATGCCGGCGGTGCCGGGCACGCTCTCCAGGATGATCGCCGCGATGGTCTGCGGCCCCTCGAAGGCGATGGTGTCGGCGAGGTGGGCGAGGGCGCGGGCGCACTCCTCGGCCTCGGTGGTGGCGTGGAAGGCGGAGCGGTAGAGGTAGGGGCCCCAGAAGTGCACGACGCCGGCGGCGGCCGTGTCGGAGGGCCAGCGGCGCGGGTCGCCGGTCAGGTTGATCGCGGCGGCGGTGGCCCCGTGGTAGGAGCGGTAGGTCGAGAGCACCTTGGCGCGGCCCGTGTGCAGACGGGCCATGCGCACGGCGTTCTCGACGGCCTCGGCGCCGCCGTTGGTGAAGAAGATCTTGTCCAGGTCGCCCGGGGTCCGCTCGGCGATGAGGCGTGCGGCCTCGGAGCGGACGTCGACGGCGAAGCCGGGCGCGAGGGTGCAGAGCCGGGCGGCCTGCTCCTGGATCGCGGCGACCACCTTGGGGTGCTGGTGGCCGATGTTGGTGTTGACCAACTGGGAGGAGAAGTCGAGGAACCGCTTGCCTTCGTAGTCCCAGAAGTACGACCCCTCGGCCCCGGCGACGGCGAGGGGGTCGATCAGGGCCTGGGCGGACCAGGAGTGGAAGACGTGCTTCCGATCTGCGTCCTTCACGGTGGCAAGGGTGTGCGAGGCGACATGAGGGGTCATGTCGTCACGCTAGAAGTGCGCAGGTGGGGCGGGATATCGGCGGACTGTATGGGGGTGAGGGGCCGCTCTCGGCAGTCTGTCTGCGAGGGTGCCCGAACCCCTCTCCGAGATTGACAGCATCCTGTCGTTATGACAGCCTATTGTCATAGAGCAGGAACCACGCTGGAGGCGAAAGCACCATGAGCGAGACCCCGCGCAAGCCGGCCCGCAAGCCCGTCCACCTCGCGGTCTACGACACGTACGCGGACTGGGAGACCGGCCACACCACCGCGCACCTCACCCAGCGCGGCCACACCGTGCGCACGGTCGGCATGAGCGCCGCGCAGCCGGTCACCACCATGGGCGGCATCCGCATCCAGCCTGATCTGGCCCTGGCCGACCTGCGACCGGAGGACTCCTCGCTGCTGATCCTCACGGGCGCTTCCCTGTGGGACACGAGCGAGGACCTGACGCCGTTCGCGGCCAAGGCGCGGGAGTTCCTGGCCGCCGGAGTGCCGGTCGCGGCGATCTGCGGAGCCACCGCCGGCCTCGCCCGCGAGGGCCTGCTGGACGGCCGGACCCACACCAGTGCCGCCTCCTTCTACCTGGCCGAGCAGCCCGGCTACGGGGGCGCCGGGAGCTACGTCGAGGCCGACGCGGTGACCGACGGCGACCTGATCACGGCGGGGCCGACGGAGCCGGTGGCCTTCGCCCGCGAGGTCTTCGCCCGCCTGGACGTCTACAAGCCGGAGGTCCTGGACGCCTGGTACGGGCTCTTCCACGACTCGGACGTCAGCGCGTACCCGGTCCTGATGGCTGCATCGGCGGCCGGCGATGCGTGAGGCGACGCACGAGCCGCTGCCAGGCGGAAACGTCGGAGAGGTCGGGGAGGTCGGGGACCTCGTCGAGCTCGGGGACGTCAGGGACGTCGGGGACCTCAAGGACGCCCGCACCCAGCAGGACCTGCTGAGCCGCACCGCGCTCGGGGTGTTCCGGCTGAACGGCCAGTTCCTCGCCATCTCGGAAGAGCTGGCCAAGCCGGCCGGGATGACCGCGGCCTGGTGGCAGGTCCTGGGCGCGGTACTGCGGGAGCCACTGCCCGTCGCGGGCATCGCCCGGAACATGGGCATCACCCGGCAGAGCGTGCAGCGCATCGCGGACCTGCTGGTCGCCAAGGGCCTCGCGGAATACGCCCCGAACCCCGCGCACCGGCGGGCGAAGCTGCTGAGGCCCACCGAGGAGGGGCTCGACGCGGTGGACCGGATCGGCCCGGGCCACGCGGCCCTGGCGGCCCGCCTCACGGCGGAGCTGGGCGGCGCCGCCTTCGCGGAGACGGTCCGCGCCCTGGAACGGCTGGCCACGGCACTGGACGCGCTGGAGTCCGCCGCGCCGTCCGCCGCCATTCCCGCACCCGCGCCGGAGTGAGCCTGGGACGACGGCACCGCCCGCGGCGCCCTGCCCGCGCTCTGCCCCGCGCCCCGAAGGCCCGCCGTAAACGATTGTGTCGAAGTCAATAAGCCTGCAAGCAAAGCTTGTTACGTATAACGGGCTGCCGGACACTGCGGCACATGGAGCCGTTGAAGGTAGTGGCACAACTGTGGGAGCGAATCGAGGCACGCGACTGGGACGGCGTGGCCGGGCTCATCGCCGAGGACGCGAATGGCCCGTGAGCGGTGAGCGCATCGTGGGGCGCGCCAACTTCATCGCCGTGAACAGCGACGACGGCTACGCGGACGAGAGATCCGTGGAACTGCTGCGGATCCTGGCCGACGGAAACCTCGTGGTCACCGAGGTGGAGATACCTCAGGACCACGTCGTCTACCGGGCCGTCTCCCTCTGGACCGTGAGCGACGGGGAGATCGTGGGGGCGAGGGAGTACTGGACCAGCCCCGGCCAGGACCCGGCACCCCGCTGGCGGGCGGGCTACGTCGAACCCCTGGTGGCAGACTGAGCCGCGTGCTCACCGCTCTTCTCGGCGCGACCGGGGTCCTGGCGCTCCTCACCCTCGTCCCCGGCCCGGACATGGCGATCGTCACGAAACGGGCCGTCACCCGGGGGCGCGGCGACGGACTGCGCACGGTCGCCGGGATCGCCGTCGGGCTGCTGATCTGGGGCGCCCTCACTGTGGCGGGGCTCGCGGCGCTGGTCGCCGCCTCGGCCGAGGTGTACCTGGTGGTGAAGCTGGCGGGGGCCGCCTATCTGTGCCGGCTCGGCCTCCAGGCCCTGCTGCGGCCGGGCGCGGAGCCCGCGGAGCCCGCGGAGCCCGCGGAGCCCGCGGAGGGGCGGCTTGAGCCGGGCGTCGGCGGGGCCTGGCGGACCGGCCTGGTCGCCAACGTCCTCAATCCAAAGATCGCCGTCTTCTACACAGGGCTGCTGCCCGCCCTCGTCCCGCCGGGCCCGCGGCCGGCGGTCGGCATGGCGCTGCTGGTCCTGGTCCATGTGCTGCTGACGGTGGTCTGGCTGGGCACGTACGTGTACGTGCTGTCGCGCGCCGGGCGGTTCTTCACGCGGCCGCGGGTCCGGCGGGCACTGGACCGGACGACGGGTGTCGTCCTGATCGGCTTCGGTGTGCGGGTGGCGACGACGTGACGTCGTGACGGTCGTGACGTCGTGACAGTCGTGGGCCTGCCTCGCAGGTATCCCCCGTCATACCTGAGAGCTACGCGCGAACACGGCTCCATGGCGTGACGCCGACCACGGGTCCGGATTTCTAACTTCGGTAGCAGAGAAGAGCGTTCACGGCTCTTCCGGCGACCGGAGGAAGAGGACCATGGCAACGGGGACGGGGACGCAGACCGGGACCACGGAAGAGACCCGCGGGGCGGGCACGGCGCTCGCCACGGGGAGGGCGGGGTCCGGCGGTGGCCGGCTGCGCCGCGGCCTGCTGGCCGCTCTGGTCGCCGCGGCCGTGGTGGTCCCCGTGTCCGCCGCGGCCTCCCCGAACGTCCCGGCCCCCGCGCCCGCCACGTTCTCCGAGGACGCCACGCCCCGTAGCCGGTACGCCGCCAACAGCGCCAACCTCGCCGAGGCGGCCCGTACCGCCGAGGACGCCGACCGCCCGGGCCGCGCAGCCAGGCTGCGCGCCATGGCGGCGGCCGGCGCAGCCCAGTTCCTCACCTTCGACGGCCGCGGCAGGGGCCGCGCCGTCGAGGTGTTCGGCGAGCTGGAGAGCGCCGACCGGGTCGCCGTCCTGGTGCCCGGGTCCGACACCACGCTGGACACCTATGAGCGGTTCCGTGCCGGGGCCGTCTCCCTCCAGCAGCGCCTGCAGACCGAGCATCCGCGCTCCGCCGTGGTCGCCTGGCTCGGGTACGACACCCCCGGCACGGTGAGCACCACCGTGCTGAGCGCCGACCGGGCCGACGCGGCCGCCGGCGAGCTGGCTCCCTTCCTGGAGCAGTTGCACGGCATAGCGGGGCCCGGTGCCAGGATCTCCCTCCTGTGCCACTCCTACGGCTCCGTGGTCTGCGCCCGGACCGCCACCGGGTCCGCGGTCAGCGACGTGGCGCTGTTCGGCAGCCCGGGCACCGGGGCCGGATCCGCCCGTGAGCTGCCGACCGGGGCCCGGGTCTGGGCCGGCCGGGGCAGCGGGGACTGGATAGGCAACGTCCCGCATGTCCGGCTCGGCGGGATCGGTTTCGGCACCGACCCGGTCGATCCCGCCTTCGGAGCCCGGGCCTTCGCCGCCGGCGCCGTCGGGCACAGCGACTACCTCAAGCCGGGCACCGAGTCCCTCGACAGCCTGGCCGCCATCACCCTCGGTACCACCCCCGCATCGGAGGCCGACCATGGTTGAGTTCCGCCACCGCTGGTCCACCCTGGCCGCGGGCATCGACGCCGCCACCCCGGCCGGCCGCGACCGGGCCGTGGACGCGCTGCGGGCTTTCGCGATCCTCGGCGTGGTCCTCGGCCACTGGCTGGTCACCGCGCTGACCGCGCGCGACGGCGGTCTGAGCACCACCAGCCCGCTGGCCCATATGCCGTGGCTGGCGCCGGTGTCCTGGGTGTTCCAGACGCTGTCCGTCTTCTTCCTGGTAGGCGGCCATGTCGCCGCCCGCGGGTACGCGTCGGCGCGCGAGCGCGGCCTCTCGTACGGCTCTTGGGCCGGGCAGCGTCTGGGGCGGCTGTTCCGTCCGGTCGCCGCGGTGCTGGTGCTCTGGGCGGTCGTCGCGGGCGGGATGCTGATCGGCGGGGCGGAGTTCGACACCGTCCGGTCGCTGGTCAAGCTGGTGCTGTCGCCGCTGTGGTTCCTGCTGGTGTTCGCCGCGCTCACCGCCGCGACCCCCCTCGTGGCCCGGCTCAGCCCGCTGTGGCCGCTGGCCGTGGTCGCTGCCGTCGACGTGTGGCGCTTCGGACTTCAGGGCCCCGAGTGGATCGGCTGGGTCAATGTGGCCGCGGGCTGGCTCGTCCCCTTCACCCTGGGCGCCGCCTGGTCCCGCGGGGCGTTCTCCCGGCGCGGCCGGGCGCTGCTCCTGCTCGGCGCGGGCGTCCTGGCCACGGCCGCGCTGATCCTCTGGGGCGGGTACCCGGCCTCGATGGTGGGTGTCCCCGGGGCCGCCGTATCGAACCTGAACCCGCCGACGCTGGCCGCTGCCGCCTTCGGGCTGGCCCAGTGCGGACTGGCCCTCCTGGTGCACGAGCCGCTGGCCCGGGCCATGCGGCGGCCGACGGCCTGGGCGAAGGTGGCCCTGGTGAACCTCTCCGCCATGACCGTCTTCCTGTGGCACCAGACCGCCATGATGGCCGTCACCGCCCTCGGGCTGCTGGTCTCGGCCGACCTGCCCGGGCTGCACACGGTGCCCGACTCGGTGGGCTGGATAGCGGCCCGGCTGCTGTGGCTGCCCGTGTTCGCCGCCGCGCTGTCGCTCTGCTGGGCCGCGTTCCGTATCCACGAGCAGACCGCCCGCCGTCCGAAGCCGTCCCGCACCACCCGTACCGTCGCCGTCCCCCGCCCCAGGACGCACCCCGCCAAGGAGATCACCCATGTCTAGTGCTGTGGCCGGGAAGGTCTGCCGGGTTGCGGCGTCCGGTGCATGGGGTCTCCCCAGGCCCGCAGGGCCTGGGGGAAGCATCGCAAGGCGGAGGGCCGCGGCTCGTACTGGACGTACGTGCGCGGTCCGGCAACGCGGCGAGGTGCCGGGCGTCGTGACCCGGTGAACCTTTCCGGCCACAGCACCAGGGCCCGCCTTAGCCTGGACGGCGTGAACCAGCAGACCGAGCCACCCGCCGCCGAAGTCCGCATCCGCCTGCCGCGCGGCCTGGCCCGGGAGTTGTTCACACTGCGGCGGGACCCCCTGCCGAAGATGTCGCGGCCGCGCTGGCTGGCCTGGCTGCCGCATGTGGTCCTCTGCTACGTCGCCATTCCCTGCGGCGTCCTCACGGGGATGCAGCTGAACGACCATTACGGGGTGTTCGGTTCGGCCGTGCTGGGGCTGTCGCTGCTGACCTCCGCGTCCGTCGTGCTCAGCATGTTCCGGCCGGTCGCGGCCTGGTGGCTCGGGCTCGTCACCTCCGGCCTGGTCGCCTGGACCATCCACGACCACGTCGGCCACGGGCAGTCCTGGCCCTGGACGCCCGCCGGGCCGTTCACGCTCGCGCCCGTGCTCCTGATGGTCGCCCTGCGGGTGCCGCCCCGGGTGACCGCCTCGGTCATCGGCATCACGCTCGCCCTCAACGGACTGGCCGACATCGCCCTCAGGCCGCCGAAGAGCCAGACGATCATCGGCGGCGCGGCCCTCCTCTTCGCGTTCGTGGGGATCCTCGGCTACGCCCTGCGGGCCACCCGCCTCGCCCGCGGCAAACTCGTCGAGCAGGAGACCCTCACCGAGGAGGAGCGGGCCCGGCGCACCCTGCTGGAGGAGCGCAGCCGGATCGCCCGCGAACTGCACGACGTCGTCGCCCACCACATGTCGGTGATCTCCATCCAGGCGCAGGTCGCCCCGCACCTGGTGGAGAACCCGTCCGAGGAGCTCAAGGAGAACCTGGCCGGCATCCGGGAGAACGCCCTGGAGGCGCTGACGGAGCTGCGGCGGGTGCTGGGCGTGCTGCGGTCCGAGCGGCCCGACGATCCCGCGAACCCCCATCATCCGCAGCCCACCCTCGGCGAGCTGGACGGCCTCGTGGACAACGTGCGGGGTGCCGGGCTCGACGTCACGACCGAGATCGCGGGGACACGGCGGCCGCTGACCCCGGGCGTGGAGCTCACCGCGTACCGGATCGTGCAGGAGGCGCTGAGCAACGCTCTGCGCCATGCGCCCGGTTCGCGGGTGGAGGTGGGCATCGCGTACGGGCCGCGTGATCTGCACCTGTGCGTCGCGAACAGCGCGCCGACCCGGCCGGCCCCGCCCTCGCCCGGTGCCGGGCACGGGCTGCTGGGGATGCGGGAGCGGGCAGGCATGCTGGGGGGCGAACTGGCCGCCGGCCCGCGCCCCGACGGGGGGTACGAGGTGAGCGCCGTACTCCCGATGGATCCGCAGGATCTGCCCGCGGTCCCCGACCCCGAGACGAAGAGGGCCTCATGAGCACCCCGATCAAGGTGATGATCGCCGACGACCAGATGATGGTCCGGCAGGGCTTCACCGTGCTTCTCAACGCGCAGCCCGACATAGAGGTCGTGGGGCAGGCGGTGGACGGGGCGGACGCGGTGGCGAAGGTCGCCGAGCTGGCTCCGGACGTGGTGCTGATGGACATCCGGATGCCGGGGATGGGCGGGATCGAGGCCACGTCCGTCATCACCGCGGTTCCGGACGCCGCTGTGAAGGTGCTGGTGCTGACCACCTTCGATCTCGACGAGTACGTGTACGAGGCGCTGCGGGCCGGGGCCTCCGGGTTCCTGCTCAAGGACGCGTCCGCCGACCAGCTCGCCGAGGCGGTGCGGGTGGTGGCGGCCGGCGAGGCGCTGCTCTCGCCGAACATCACGAAGCGGCTGATCACGGAGTTCTCCCGGCTGGGAGCACCGCGCGCGCCGTCGCGGGCCCGGATCGAGGCACTGACCGAGCGGGAGACGGAGGTGCTGTCGCTGATCGCCCAGGGCCTGTCGAACGCCGAGATCTCGGAGCACCTGGTGCTGGCCGAGCAGACGGTGAAGACGCATGTGAGCCGGATCCTGGTGAAGCTGGGTCTGCGGGACCGCACGCAGGCCGCGGTGTTCGCGTACGAGACGGGTCTGATCCGCCCGACGGGCTACTGAGCGGACCCGGGTAGTACTTGAGAGGGACCCCGGGAAATCCCCATCAGCGGCGACGCGGACGAGGGCGGTACAGACCTACGGTGTGTGCATGACCGAGACGACCACCGGGGGGACATCCCGGGCACCTGAGTTCCGACTGGCATCTGAGGTGATCGCGACCCTTCGCCGGGACCTCGTCACCGATGCCTTCGCCTACCGGCCGCTGCCCCTGGCGGAGACCTCCGGGCGCTTCGTGCGCCGGCTTCCCGGGGTGCTGCGCCGGTACGCGCCGTGGCGGCGGTATGCGGCGGTGGGAATGCTGTCCTTCCTCGTCGGGCTGACCGCGCTCAACACGCAGTCGGCCGCCTGGGGCGACCTGGGGCCGATCGCCATGGCGATGCTGTCCGCGGCCCCGGTCCTGATGACGCTGGTGCGGCCGGTCGGCGCGTGGTGGGCGGCCATCGCGATGACGGTGGTGACGGCCGGCATCGGCGGGGGCCACAACTGGCCCTGGACCGAAAGCAGTTTCTTCGCGTACATCGTGGTCATGTTCCTCGTCACGCTGCGGACCGGACCCCGGGTGGCGGCCTGGATGTGGACGCTCACCCTCGTGCTGGGATCGGCGATCTCCATCCTGTTCAACGGCCACTGGGGGTCGAACCTGCCCGAGATGGCGGTGACCTCGGCCTTCGCCCTGGTGATCGCCGGCAGTATCCGGATACGCCGTGATGCCCGGGCCGAGGTGAGCGCCCAGCAGGAGGTCACGGCCGTCGAGCGGGACAAGCGGACGCTGCTGGAGGAGCGGACCACGATCGCGCGGGAGCTGCACGACGTGGTGGCCCACCACATGTCGGTGGTGGCGATCCAGGCGGAGGCCGCGCCGTACCGGGTGAAGAACCCGCCGCCGGAGCTGGAGGCGGCGTTCGTCACCATCCGGGAGAACGCGGTGGCGGCTCTGACGGAGCTGCGGCGGGTGCTGGGTGTGGTGCGCTCCGCGGACTACGAGGCCCCGGACGCCCCGCAGCCGACGCTGGCCTCGCTGGAGGGGCTGCTGGCCAATGTGCGGGATGCCGGCCTGAGCGTGCAGAAGACGATCACGGGCTCGGTGCGGGAAATGCCGCAGGGCGTGGAGCTGTCGGCCTACCGGATCATCCAGGAGGCCCTCAGCAATACGCTCCGGCACGCGCCGGGAGCCTCGGCCGAGGTGGAGGTCTCGTACGTACTGGGCGGCCTGGGCATACGGGTCGTCAACGACCGGGCGACCGGGGACGCGCGGCCCTCGCCGGGGGCCGGGCACGGGATCACCGGCATGCGGGAGCGGGTGGCCATGCTGGAGGGCGAGATGACGGCCGGACGGACGGCGGCGGGCGGGTACGAGGTGGCGGTGTTCATACCGGTGCCCCACCGTGCGGAGCCGGCGCCGGAGCCGCGGGAGGGGACGGTATGACGATCAGGGTCCTGATCGTCGACGACCAGGTGATGGTGCGCGAGGGGTTCTCCGTTCTGCTGAACGCGATGGACGGCATCGAGGTGGTCGGCGAGGCGGTCGACGGCCGGGAGGCCATCGAGCAGGTGGCGGTGCTGCGGCCGGATGTGGTGCTGATGGACATCCGGATGCCGCGGATGAACGGGCTGGAGGCCACGCGGGAGATCGTGGCCGCCGACACGGACGCGAAGGTTCTGGTCCTGACGACCTTCGACCTCGACGAGTACGTGTACCAGGCGCTGCGGGCCGGGGCCTCCGGGTTCCTGCTCAAGGACGCGTCGGCCCGTCAGCTGGCGGACGGGGTAAGGGTGGTGGCGGCCGGGGAGGCCCTGCTGGCGCCCTCGGTGACCAAGCGGCTGATCGTGGAGTTCTCGAAGATCTCCGAGGCCCGCAGGCTGGCCGACCCGGCAGGCGTGGGGGAGCTGACGGAGCGGGAGACGGAGGTGCTGGTACTGATCGCGCAGGGGCTGTCCAATGCGGAGATAGCCGACCGGCTGGTCGTCGCCGAGTCCACCATCAAGACCCATGTGAGCCGGATCCTGGTGAAGCTGGGCCTGCGGGACCGGACCCAGGCGGCCGTGTACGCGTACGAGACCCGCTTGGTGACACCCGCCTGATCGGGCCCGGCTGCCTTTAGGGTGCGGGGATGGGTTTTGATCCGTGGGATGCCGCGTTCGTCGCCGATCCGTACCCGGCGTACCGGGAGTTGCGGGAGCAGGGGCGGGCCGTGTGGTGGGAGGCCACCGGGCAGTGGCTGGTGCCGCACTACGCCGATGTGAGTGCGCTGCTGCGGGACCGGCGGCTGGGACGGACCTATCTCCACCGGTTCTCGCACGAGGAGTTCGGCCGCGAGGCGCCGCCGCCGGAGCACGAGCCCTTCCACGTGCTCAACGGCAACGGCCTGCTGGACCTGGAGGATCCCGCGCACGCGCGGGTGCGCAGGCTGGTGGCGAAGGCCTTCACCCCGCGGACGGTGGAACGGCTCGTGCCCGCGGTGCAGCGGCTGGCCGGGGAGCTGGTGGGGCGGTTGCGGGCGGACGGGGGCGGGGATCTGCTCACCGTCGTCGCCGAACCGCTGCCGGTGGCGGTGATCGCGGAGCTGCTGGGCGTGCCCGAGGCGGACCGGGGGCTGCTGCGGCCCTGGTCGGCGGACATCTGCGGGATGTTCGAGCTCCGGCCGGACGAGGAGACGGCGCGGCGCGCGGTGCGGGCGAGCGTGGAGTTCAGCGCCTACCTCCGGGGGCTGATCGCCGAGCGGCGGAGCCGCCCCGGGGAGGATTTGATCTCCGGGCTGATCGCCGCCCACGATGAGGAGGGGCGGCTCAGCGAGCAGGAGATGATCTCCACCTGTGTGCTGCTGCTGAACGCCGGGCACGAGGCCACCGTCAACACGACCGTCAACGGGTGGTGGGCGCTGTTCCGCAATCCCGCGCAGCTCGCCGCGCTCCGTGCGAGCCACGATCCCGAAAAGTTGTCCACAGCTGTGGATGAACTCATGCGGTACGACACTCCCCTCCAGATGTTCGAACGCTGGGTGCTCGACGACATCCGGATCGGTGACACCGTCGTCCCCCGCGGGGCCGAGGTCGCGCTGCTCTTCGGGTCCGCGAACCGGGATCCCGAGCGCTTCGACAATCCCGACGCGCTGGACCTCGTACGAGCCGACAACCCGCACCTGACCTTCGGGGCCGGGATCCACTACTGCCTCGGGGCGCCGCTGGCCCGGCGGGAGTTGGAGGCCTCGTTCGGGGCGCTGCTGGCGGACGGGGTCCCGCCGCTGCGGCTCGTCGAGGAGCCGCGGTGGCGGGACGGGTACGTCATCCGGGGGCTGGAGCAACTGCTGGTGGAGTTCTAGCGCAGTCTCCGCCGGCCGGCATCTAGGTGATCATGTCGCGGCGGCGCAGGGCGCCGAGGCCCGCCGCCGTCAGGGCCACCGCCAGGGCGGTCAGGGCCAGCAGCGGGGCCGGGTCCAGGGCCTGCGCTCCCGGGAGCCGGGGCAGATGGGCGAAGGGCGAGAGGTTCAGGACGGCCTGCGGGAGGTTCAGCGCCGGGCCGACCCAGCCCAGGGCCAGCGCGCCCCCGGCCACCGCCCAGGCGGCCGCCGCGTACTGCGGGACCGCGCCGTAGAGCAGCGCCGCCAGCGCCCCGATCAGCCACACCGCCGGGAGCTGGGCGAGTGTGGCGCCGATCGCCGCGCCCGGCTCCCGGCCGTGCCCGAGGCCGAGACCGAGGCCCGCCAGCAGCAGGATCAGCGCCGAGCCGCCGAAGGCCACGGCCAGGTGGCCGCCGGCCCAGCGCAGCCGGCCGACCGCGTTCGCGAGCAGGGGCTCCGCGCGGCCGCCCGACTCCTCACCGCCCAGGCGCAGTACCGCCGAGACGGCGTACAGGGCGGCGACCATGCCGAACATGCCGGCCATCGTGGCGAGGAAGGCGTCGGTGAGCGCACCCTGCGCACCCGACCCGCTCTGCCCGCCGCCCATCCGCTCGATGATCTCGCGGGTCCGGTCGTTGTCACCGACCAGGTCCGCGGCGCCGTCCGCCATCCCGCCGAAGACGACACCGGCGATCAGGAAGCCCGCGCTCCAGCCCAGTACGCTGCCGCGCTGCAGCCGCCAGGCCAGCGCACCCGCCGTGCCCAGCCGCCCCTCGGCCGGCCCGGGCCGCGACGGCAGGAAGCTCATGCCCAGGTCACGGCGCCCGGCCAGGGCGTACGCGGCGCCCGCCTGCACCGTGACGGCGGCGGCGGCGAACAAGAGGAGCACCCACCAGCGTTCGGCGGCGAAGGCCCGTACGTTCTCCACCCAGCCGAGCGGCGAGGCCCAGGTCAGGGCCGACCGCCCGCCCTCCGTACCCGCGTCGCCCGCGGCCTTCAGGACGAAGGCGGCGCCGAGCACGGCGCCGGTGATCCCCTTGGCGGCGCGGGCACTCCCGGTCAGCTGGGCGGCGATGGCGGCGGTGCAGGCGAAGAGCATGCCGGTGGCCGCGACGGTCAGGCCGAGAGCGACCGCGCCGGGCGCGCCCTACCCCGCGAGACCGCCTGCCACGAGCAGGGCGACGCAGGCGTCGGCCACGAGGGCGGCGAGCAGGGCGGCGGTCAGCGGGGCCCGCCGCCCCACCATCGCGGCGGAGAGCAGTTCCTGACGGCCCGTCTCCTCCTCTTCACGGGTGTGCCGGACGACGATGATCAGGCTCATGGCGGCCGCGAGGATTGCGGCGTAGACGCCGCCCCGCCAGGCGGTCAGGGCGCCGAGCGAATCACCGAAGACCGGTCCGTACAGGGCGCGCATCGAGCCGTTGGCGTTCATCGAGGCGGCGGCCCGGGCTCGTTCGGCGGCGGTGGCGTACACGCTGCCCAGCGAGCCGGGCATGCTCACCACCATGAGGGTGGTGACCAGGGTCCACACCGGCATCATCACGCGGTCGCGGCGCAGCGCGAGCCGCAGCAGCGCCCCGGTGCCGGCCAGTTGGTTCTTCATCGGGACGCCTCTTCGCCGTAGTGGCGCAGGAAGAGCTCTTCGAGGGTGGGCGGGGTCGAGGTCAGCGACCGCACCCCCGACGCGGTGAGGGAGCGGAGTACCGCGTCCAGCTTGTCGGTGTCGGCCTGGAGGCGGACCTTCAGCCCCTGCACCTGGACGTCGTACACGCCCGGCAGGTGTGCGAGGCCGTTCGGCGGGCCGGCCAGCTCGGCGCTGATCGACGTACGGGTGAGGTGGCGGAGTTCGGCGAGGGTGCCGGTCTCCACGGTGCGGCCCTTGCGGATGATGCTGACCCGGTCGCAGAGGGCCTCGACCTCGCTGAGGATGTGCGAGCTGAGCAGGATGGTGCGTCCGGCGGCACGCGCCTCGGCGACGCAGTCCTGGAAGACCTCCTCCATCAGCGGGTCGAGGCCGGAGGTGGGTTCGTCGAGGACGAGCAGTTCGACGTCGGAGGCGAAGGCGGCGACGAGGGCGACCTTCTGCCGGTTGCCCTTGGAGTACGTGCGCCCCTTCTTGGCGGGGTCCAGCTCGAACCGCTCGACGAGCTCGGCGCGCCGGGTCCGGTCGAGGCCGCCGCGGAGGCGTCCGTAGAGGTCTATGACCTCGCCGCCGGAGAGGTTGCGCCACAGGGTGACGTCTCCGGGGACGTAGGCGACGCGGCGGTGGAGGGCGACCGCGTCGGCCCAGGGGTCGCCGCCGAGGAGCTCGGCGGTGCCGGAGTCGGCGCGCAGCAGGCCCAGCAGGACCCGGATGGTGGTGGACTTGCCGGCGCCGTTGGGGCCGAGGAATCCGTGGACCTCGCCGGTGGTGACCGCGAGATCGAGTCCGTCCAGGGCGCGGGTGCGGCCGAATGCCTTGTGGAGGCCGGCAACGCTGATTGCCTTCGTCATACTTCCGAACGTACGTTACTTTCACAAATTTGTGAAGCTTGAGAATCTCAGGAATCGCGTAAAGTCGGGAAGGTGGCAGATGACATGGTGAATGTGGACGCGGGGACCGAGGCCGGCACCGATACCGGCACCGCGGCCGGTGCCCGGGACGGCGACGCCGTCTCCCGCTTCGTCGAGCGGTTCGCCGCGCAGCTGACCGAGGCCGGGATGCAGCGGATGGCCGCGCGCGTCTTCGCCCAGCTGCTCGCCAGCGACGGCGGCGCGATGACCTCGGCGGAGCTGGGCGAGGCCCTGCAGATCAGCCCGGCCGCGGTGTCGGGCGCCGTGTCCTACCTGACCCAGGTCAACATGGTCAGCCGCGAACGCGAACCGGGCTCACGCCGCGACCGGTACGTCCTGCACAACGAGCTCTGGTACGAGACCTTCACACGCCGCGACCAGGTCCTGACCCTGTGGGAGAAGACCCTGCGCGAGGGCGCGGCCACCCTCGGCACGGACTCTCCCGCCGGGGCGCGCGTCGCGGAGACGGCGGCCTTCTTCGAGTTCATGCAGGGCGAGATGCTGGGCCTGATGGACCGCTGGCGGGTCCACAAGGCGGCGATCGGCCTCGGCTGAGCGGGCCGAAACCGGCCTGATCGGGCCCGAACCGGCCTGAACCGGCCCGAGCGGGTGCGGGCCGGCCGATCACAGGGTGATCGGATCCGGAAGCACCGATACCCGCAGACGGGACACCTCATGCGTGCCATGCTGGAACGCATGAACCTGGAGGACCTGGTACGGCTGCGCCGCGCCCGGGACATGATGGACCGCGAGTACGCGGAGCCGCTGGACGTTCAGGCACTCGCCAACGTCGCCCTCATGTCGCCGGGACACTTCTCCCGCAGCTTCCGCACCGCCTTCGGGGAGACCCCGTACAGCTACCTCATGACCCGCCGCGTGGAACGCGCGAAGGCGCTGCTGCGACGCGGCGACATGAGCGTCACGGACGTCTGCTTCGCCGTCGGATGCACCTCGCTGGGGTCCTTCAGCTCGCGCTTCACCGAGCTCGTCGGCGAGACCCCCAGCGCCTACCGGGCCCGCAGCCACGACGACGGCGCGGCGATCCCGGCGTGCGTCGCCAAGATCCTCACGCGACCGGTCAGGATCGGAGAAGCGAAATCCGCACCCTCCTCGTAGCGTCGACGGCATGGACATCAACCTCTCGCAGTGCTTCATCGCAGTCGACGACCACGACAAGGCGCTCGCCTTCTACCGCGACATCCTCGGCCTGGAGGTCCGCAACGACGTCGGGTTCGAGGGGATGCGCTGGGTGACCGTCGCCTCCCCCACGCAGCCGGACGTGGAGATCGTCCTCGAACCGCCGCTCGCCGACCCGGGCGCCTCGGCGGCCGACAAGCAGGCCATGGCGGAGCTGCTGGCCAAGGGCCTGCTGCGCGGCGTGATCTTCTCCACCGACGACGTCGACGCCACCTTCGAACACATCCGGGCCGCCGGCGGGGAGGTGCTGCAGGAGCCCGTCGACCAGCCGTACGGCGTCCGCGACTGCGCCTTCCGGGACCCGGCGGGCAACATGCTCCGCTTCAACCAGCCCCGCAAGCCCTAGCCGCCGACTGCCCCAGGAGTCCGCGCAGGCGGCCCGCCCGAGAGATGGAGACACGATGAGCAGGGCCACCCAGCCGGACCCCAAGTCGCCCGCACCCCAGACGCCCCAGACACCGCAGACACCCCAGACTCCGCAGACTCCGCACGCCGCCGACAGCCACGGTCTGATCCGCGTGCACGGTGCGCGCGTGAACAACCTCAAGGACGTCAGCATCGAGATCCCCAAGCGCCGGCTGACGGTGTTCACCGGGGTCTCCGGTTCGGGCAAGAGCTCGCTGGTGTTCGACACGATCGCCGCCGAGTCCCAGCGGATGATCAACGAGACCTACAGCACCTTCGTACAGGGCTTCATGCCCACGCTGGCCCGCCCCGAGGTCGACGTACTCGACGGACTCACCACCGCGATCACCGTCGACCAGCAGCGCATGGGCGGCGACCCCCGTTCCACGGTCGGCACCGCCACCGACGCCAACGCGATGCTGCGCATCCTCTTCAGCCGGCTCGGGAAGCCGCACATCGGCCCGCCCAGCGCCTACTCCTTCAACGTCGCCTCCGTCCGGGCGAGCGGCGGCATCACGGTCGAGCGCGGCGCCGCCAAGACCAGGACCGTGAAGGCGACCTTCTCCCGCACCGGCGGCATGTGCGTGCGCTGCGAGGGCCGCGGCTCGGTCTCCGACATCGACCTCACCCAGCTCTACGACGACTCCAAGTCGCTCGCCGAGGGCGCGTTCACCATCCCCGGCTGGAAGTCCGACAGCTTCTGGACCGTGCGGGTCTACGCCGAGTCGGGCTTCCTCGACCCGGACAAGCCGATCCGCAAGTACACCAAGAAGGAGATGCAGGACTTCCTCTACCGGGAGCCCACCAAGGTCAAGGTCGAGGGTGTCAACCTCACCTACGAGGGCCTCATCCCCAAGATCCAGAAGTCCTTCCTGTCCAAGGACAAGGAAGCGATGCAGCCGCACATCCGGGCCTTCGTGGAACGGGCGGTCACCTTCACCGTCTGCCCCGAGTGCGAGGGCACCCGGCTCAGCGAGGGCGCCCGTTCCTCGAAGATCAAGAAGATCAGCATCGCCGACGCCTGCACCATGCAGATCAGCGACCTGGCCGAGTGGGTACGCGGCCTCGCCGAGCCCTCGGTGGCCCCGCTGCTCGCCGCACTGCAGCTCACCCTCGACTCGTTCGTGGAGATCGGCCTCGGCTACCTCTCGCTCGACCGGGCCTCCGGGACCCTGTCCGGCGGCGAGGCGCAGCGCGTCAAGATGATCCGCCACCTCGGCTCCTCGCTCACCGACGTCACCTACGTCTTCGACGAGCCCACCATCGGCCTGCACCCGCACGACATCCAGCGCATGAACGACCTGCTCCTGCGGCTGCGCGACAAGGGCAACACCGTGCTCGTCGTGGAGCACAAGCCGGAGACCATCGCGATCGCCGACCACGTCGTCGACATCGGCCCCGGCGCGGGCACCGCGGGTGGCACCATCTGCTACGAGGGCACCGTCGAGGGGCTGCGCTCCGGCGGCACCATCACCGGCCGCCACCTCGACGACCGGGCCAAGCTCAAGCCGTCGGTACGCACGCCCACCGGCGCGCTGGAGATCCGCGGGGCCACGGCGAACAACCTGCGCGACGTCGACGTGGACATCCCCCTCGGGGTGCTCACGGTCGTCACCGGCGTCGCCGGTTCCGGCAAGAGCTCGCTGCTGCACAAGTCGCTCTCCCCCGACGCGGACGTGGTCTCCATCGACCAGGGCGCGATCCGCGGCTCGCGCCGGAGCAACCCGGCGACCTACACCGGGCTGCTCGACCCGATCCGCAAGGCGTTCGCCAAGGTCAACGGGGTGAAGCCGGCTCTGTTCAGCGCCAACTCCGAGGGTGCCTGCCCCAACTGCAACGGCGCCGGCGTCATCTACACCGACCTGGCGATGATGGCCGGGGTCACGACCACCTGTGAGGAGTGCGAGGGGAAGCGGTTCGAGGCGTCGGTGCTGGAGTACCACCTCGGCGGCCGCGACATCAGCGAGGTGCTCGCGATGTCGGTGACCGAGGCCGAGGAGTTCTTCGGCGCGGGCGAGGCGCACACACCCGCCGCGCACCGCATCCTCACCCGGCTCGCCGATGTCGGGCTCGGCTACCTCAGCCTCGGCCAGCCGCTCACCACACTGTCCGGCGGCGAGCGGCAACGGCTCAAGCTGGCCACCCACATGGCGGAGAAGGGCGGGATCTACGTGCTCGACGAGCCGACCACCGGCCTGCACCTCGCCGACGTGGAGCAACTGCTCGGCCTGCTCGACCGGCTGGTCGACTCCGGGAAGTCGGTCGTCGTCATCGAGCACCACCAGGCGGTCATGGCGCACGCCGACTGGATCATCGACCTCGGTCCCGGCGCCGGTCACGACGGCGGCCGGATCGTCTTCGAGGGCACCCCCACCGACCTCGTGGAAGACCGCTCCACCCTCACCGGCGAGCACCTCGCGGCGTACGTCGGCGCCTGATCCGTCGTCGCCGGACCCCGACCCGGACCCGGACCCGGACCCCGACCCGGACCCCTGGCCGCTGCCGTGGCAGGGGAGCGTCCCGCGCATCCGGTGCGTCCGGCGTACCCCGTGCACCCGGTGTGGTCACCGGGGCACGGTGAGCGTCCATGCCCCGGGACGCAGGGTCCACGTACGGCGGCGGACCGGGCCGGTCAGCGCCGCGTCGGCGCGATAGCGGAAGTCCGCGCCCGACACCGTCACCGTCTTCGCCCGGGCCGTGACCGTCGATTCGGCGGAGCCGCCGCCGCCCGTCCGGACCACGACCTCCGCCGGACCGCCGTCGTCCCGGGTGCGAACCGAGACGTCCTCCACGGGCCGGTCCACGTCCGCCAGCAGCACCCCGTCGGCCTCGACCCGCAGCCGGTGCCGGCCGGTGGCCGCGCCGCCGGCCGCCGCCACCGGCCGGACCAGCGTCCGGACCAGCGAGCGGTACGCGCTCCACACCGACGGCCCGGCGGACCGCGGGACCCCGTGCACCGGCGGGATCCGCAGCGCACCGAGCACCACCCCGTCGCTGTCGTCGACCAGCAGGTCGCAGTTCCGCACCGTCCCGTCGAGGACCGCCCGGGCCGCGGCGACGGCCGAAAGCGGCACGCCGAGGGACCTCGCCAGCCCCAGCGACCCCACCGGGCCCACCGGAACCAGCGCCAGGGGTCCCTCCCCCAGCCCGCGCTCCCGGTGCAGCAGCCCCACGGCGCGCACCAGGGCCCGGTCGTCGCCGACGATCACCAGCCGCCGATGACCACGGCGGGCAAGAGCCCGCGCAAATTCCTCCTGCGAATCCGGGAGGCAGATTTTCGCTGCCGCGCCCGCTGACAACACATCCTTCGCGATCCGCACGGACTCGCCGTCAAGACGGCGGGCGACCGGGTCGACGAGCACGAGCAGGCCGCCTACCGGCGCGCCCGCTTGGCTCATGGTGGGCTCTGGAGCCGACACCTCGGTCCTTCCTCGGGTAGCATCTTTGTGCAAGAGGCCCTTGCGCTATTGCGCCAGGGCCTTCGTCTATTCCGGGGTACCGGTCCGACGGCTCAGCCTGCGGTGTACATCGTCGTACGCCCCCTGACCTTGGACATGCCCCATCCGGAAGAGGTGTACGCCTGTGCCCGCTCTTGTGCTGCTCGGAGCTCAGTGGGGTGACGAGGGCAAGGGAAAGGCCACCGACCTGCTCGGTGGATCCGTTGACTATGTGGTGCGCTATCAGGGCGGCAACAATGCCGGCCACACGGTCGTCGTAGGCGACCAGAAGTACGCACTGCACCTTCTCCCTTCCGGCATCCTCTCCCCCGGATGCACCCCGGTCATCGGTAACGGTGTCGTCGTCGACCCGGCCGTCCTGCTCTCCGAGCTGCGCGGCCTGAACGAGCGCGGCATCGACACCTCCAAGCTGCTCATCAGCGGCAACGCGCACCTGATCACGCCGTACAACGTCACCCTCGACAAGGTCGGCGAGCGTTTCCTCGGCAAGCGCAAGATTGGTACCACCGGTCGCGGCATCGGCCCGACGTACGCGGACAAGATCAACCGCATCGGCATCCGCGTCCAGGACCTCTACGACGAGTCGATCCTCATCCAGAAGGTCGAAGCGGCGCTGGAGGGCAAGAACCAGCTCCTCGCGAAGCTGTACAACCGCCGCGCGATCGACGCCGCCCAGATCGTCGAGGAGATGCTCCAGTACGCGGAGCAGATCAAGCCGTACGTCGCCGACACCACCCTGATCCTCAACAACGCGCTGGACGA
Organism: Streptomyces sp. NPDC001549; assembly: GCF_042894025.1. NCBI lineage: Bacteria > Bacillati > Actinomycetota > Actinomycetes > Kitasatosporales > Streptomycetaceae > Streptomyces > Streptomyces sp. NPDC001549. The sequence continues at coordinate 254,003 of NZ_JBIAVJ010000003.1, read as the reverse complement.
GGACAAGGTCGTGCTGTTCGAGGGCGGCCAGGGCACCCTGCTCGACGTCGACCACGGCACCTATCCCTTCGTCACCTCGTCCAACCCGACCGCCGGCGGCGCCTGCACCGGCACCGGCGTGGGCCCGACGAAGATCAGCCGCGTCATCGGCATCCTCAAGGCCTACACGACCCGAGTCGGCGCGGGCCCGTTCCCGACCGAGCTGTTCGACCAGGACGGCGAGGACCTGCGCCGCATCGGCGGCGAGCGCGGCGTGACCACCGGACGTGACCGCCGCTGCGGTTGGTTCGACGCGCCGATCGCACGTTACGCCACCCGCGTGAACGGCCTCACCGACTTCTTCCTCACCAAGCTGGACGTACTGACCGGCTGGGAGCAGATCCCGGTCTGCGTCGCGTACGAGATCGACGGCAAGCGCGTCGAGGAGCTGCCGTACTCGCAGACGGACTTCCACCACGCGAAGCCGATCTACGAATACCTCCCCGGCTGGTCCGAGGACATCACCAAGGCCAAGACCTTCGAGGACCTCCCGGCGAACGCCCAGGCGTACGTCAAGGCCCTGGAGGAGATGTCGGGCGCCCCGATCTCCGCGATCGGCGTCGGCCCCGGCCGTACCGAGACGATCGAGATCAACTCGTTCCTCTAGGAGACCCGGACACCCGGTCCCCCCGGAGGGGCGGCAGGCGCACCCGCGCCCGCCGCCCCTCCGGCGCTTCCGGGAAAAGAATGTCCCGGCCCCTGTCACATCCGTGCGCTCCCTCCGTCAGTGCTGTGCAGACACCGGCCGGATCAGCTTCTTCATCGCCCTGGCCGTCATCGGCAAGCCGCAGCCAGCCGGTCACCTCGCCGGCCGACGAGCAGTGGGGCTGAAGCCCCGGTAAGCCACCGCAGGGCGCCGCAAAGCCCCCGTAGGCCCCCGCAGGGCCACCGCACGCCCCCCGCAGGGCGGGCCCGGTCTCGGGGGGCGGGTTCCGGGTGGGCGGAAATATGATGTCCACGGGCTTTTCGCGCAGCGGAAGCAGGGACGAATGGATGCACCTCGGAGCGTTCCGTGACTCCTCGCCGTGCCCCTCGGGCGGCCAGCGCCGACCTGCTCAGCACGCTCGGGCGGCTCGCCGACCAGGCCCGCCGCGGGGTGGAGCTGCAGCAGGCCCGGGTGGACCTGGCCGAGGCGCTGCAGAGCGAGATGCTGCCCGCCTCGCTGCCCGCGCTGCCGGGCCTGCGGACCGCCGCCCGGTACGCGCCCGCCCGGCACGGCCTGGACATCGGCGGCGACTGGTACGACGGCTTCCGGCTGCCCGAGGGAGCCCTCGCCTTCTGCATCGGTGACGTCCAGGGGCACGATGTGGAGGCGGCGGCCTTCATGGGGCAGGTACGGATCTGCCTGCGCGCCGTGGCGGCCGTCGTCGTCGATCCGGGCGAGGTGCTGAGCCGGGCCAACGAGGTGCTCCTCTCCATGGACCGCGACCTCTTCGCGACCTGCAGTCTGCTCCGCTTCGATCCGGAGACACGGGAGCTGGAGACCGCCCGGGCCGGCCATGTTCCGTCGGTCTGGGCCACCGTCGACGGCGAGTACGGCATAGCCGAAGAGGACGGTGGCCTGCCCCTGAACCTGATGCCCGGGGCGGGGTACGCGGTGACCCGCCGCCGGCTCACGAAGGCGGGGTCGATCGTGCTGCTCACCGACGGTGTGGTCGAGGGTCCGAAGTTCCCGATCGAGGTGGGACTGGAGCGGGTGGCCAAGGTGGTGCGGGAGGCCGCGGGCGCCGATCCGGGTGAGCTGGCCGCCGAGGTGATGAAGGTGGCCGACTCCACCGGCCACGCGGATGACGCCGCCGTGCTCGTGCTCAGCCATGACGCCCGGCCCGATCCGCAAGACACTGCGTAGCGCGTGTCACGGCCCGCGGGGACGCCGGGCTGTTGTCTGATGCTGTGGTGCGCACCGAGGGATGGCGACGTCTGCCCGCAGCTCTGCTGCCGATCCTCGCCGTCGCCGTCGCCTACTACCTGGGCGGACTGATCGGCCTGTACCAGCGTGTGGTCGTCAACGACGCCGAGGTCACACCCCTGTGGCTGCCGACGGGCATCGCGGTGACCTCCCTGCTCTGGCTGGGCCTGCGGGCGTGGCCGGGGATCGCGCTCGGTACGTACCTCACCATCGAGCAGATCGCCGATTTCGATCCGCCCGGCCTGATCATCGTCGCGGGGAACGTCCTCGCCCCCGTGTGCGCGTACCTCATGCTCCGCCGGGCGGGTTTCCGTACCGAGATGGACCGGCTGCGGGACGCCCTGGCGCTGGTCTTCCTGGGCGGCCTGCTGCCCATGCTGATCAGCGCGACGATCGGAACCTGCACGCTGGTGCTGACCGGCGACCTGCCGGCGTCGCAGTTCTGGCCGGTCTGGGCGGCCTGGTGGGCCGGGGACGCGATGGGCGTGCTGGTGCTGACCCCCGTGCTGCTCGTCCTGCGCAGGCTCGTGATGGTCCGGCGGCCCCGGGAGGGCTACCGTGCGGCCGAGGTGACGGCCCTGGCGGTCGCCTCCGTCGCCGTCACGCTCGTGGCCACCCGGAGCCCCCTCTCGCTGCTCTTCCTCGTCTTCCCGCTGATCATCTGGGCGGCCGTACGCTTCCAGCTCGCCGGGAGCGCTCCGATCACCCTGCTGGTGTCGGTCCTGACGATCGCTGCGGCGACCGCCCACGACGGGCCGTTCGCCCACCACACCCTCCTCGAAATCATGATCAACCTCCAGGGCCTCAACGGCGCGGCGGCCCTGACCGGGCTGCTGCTGTCGGCCCTGGTCACGGAGCAGAACAACGTCCGCCTGAAGATCGAGCAGGTCTGCGAGGACCTGGCGGACCTGGTGGAACACCTGGCCCCGGGCAAACCGGATCGCTAGGACCACTCGCCGCTCAGCCCGCCCGTCCGGGCCCGAACCGGTCGCCATGGTCCCGGTGGTCCAGCTGTACGCACGGGACGTGCCCGGCCTCGTCTTCCCCGCCGGGCTTCCCCTGGACGACCGGGACCTCCGCCAGGAGGGGGCCGCGACCCCGTCGTGGCGGGCCGAGGCGGACTCCGCCACCGTGGACGGGTCGGGCACGGCATGTGCCTGGGCGGCCTGGGCGGCATGCACTTCTTCGGCTGCCGCAGCTGCCCGGACACCCCGTGCGCCCACCGCTACGACTGCTGAGCACCGGCCCGGCCGCAGGGGGCGGCGAGGGGCCGGGCTGCCGGGCTCTACCAGGCCAGTTGCGAGATCTCCTCGGCGACCACCGCGCACGCGTCCGCCGCCGGGTCGATCAGCGGGAAGTGACCGACCGCGTCCAGCAGGGTCAGCCCGACCATCTCCCCCGCCTTCGCGGCCGCCGCCACATACACCTCGGCCACCTGCTGCGGGACCACGATGTCGTCCCGGCCCTGGACCACCGCCGTGGCGATCCCCGTCGGCAGCAGCGCCGCCGGATCGGCGTACGGCAGCCGCTCGTCCCAGTGGTCCGCCCCGCCCAGCAGCTGCGCGCTCGCGCCACCGCACACACCCAGTTCCTCCGCCACCGCGAAGTCCGCGATCGGGGCCAGCGCCACCACGCCCCGCAGCATCGGCGGGGAGGGCAGCCGCCACGGGGAGCCGGCCGGGAGCACGTGCCGGGCCGCGGCCCACAGCGCGAGGTGGCCGCCCGCCGAGTGGCCGGTGACGACCGTGCGGCGGACATCGGCCTGCGGGAGCGCGTCGGCCGCCAGCCCCGGCAGGGCGTCCATCGCGGCGGCGACATCGTCGAAGGTCTCCGGCCAGCGCCCGGCGACCGGCCCCTCGGCGTTCTGGTGCGGCAGCGAACTGCCGCGCCGGTACTCGACGTTGGCGACGGCGAAACCGCGGCGGGCCAGGAAGTCCGCGAACGGCGTGACGTGCTGCCGGTCGTACGGGGCCCGCCACGCGCCCCCGTGGAGCAGCACCACGAGCGGGGCCGGCCCCTGGGTCTCGCCGCGCGGGGCGTAGAAGTCGACGACATGGTCGGGGTGCTCCCCGTACGCGGCGGTCACGTCCGGCGCCACGGCCGGGTGGGCGAAGGCCGAGGCGGCCTCCGCGGCGTCCCGTTCCACTGCGGCGGGGTCCGTCATCGGCTCAACCTCTCGGTAACGCGTGGGACAGCGGGGACAGATGTTCCGGTGTTCCGGCAGAGCGGGACCGTATCAGTCTGGAACAGGACGTTCCGTGCGGGGCCCGGAATATGACCGGGCGGACGGAGCCGTAGCCCCGCCCGCCCGGTGATGTGACGTTTCGCTACCGAGTCACCTGAAAATGTGACCCAGTGTCCGCGCGGCACGCTCGGCGTCGGCGAAACCGACATAGAGCGGGGTGAAGCCGAAGCGCAGGACGTCGGGTGCGCGGAAGTCGCCGATGACGCCGCGGGAGATGAGCTCCCCCATGACCTCACGGGCGTTCTCGGTCCGCAGCGAGATCTGGCTCCCGCGGCGGCCGTGCTCGGCCGGGGTGACCGACTCGACCCGGCCCTGCGGGACGTACGCCGCCACGCATGCGAGGAAGAAGTCGGTCAGGGCGAGGGACTTGGCCCGTACGGCTTCGACGGACACCCCGTCCCAGGCGTCGAGCGCCGACTCCAGGGCCAGCATGGACAGGATGTCCGGCGTGCCGACGCGCCCACGGGTCGCGCCCGCGGCCGCCTCGAAGGCCGGGGTCATCGCGAACGGATCCGCGTGACCGTTCCAGCCCGGGAGCGGGGAGTCGAAGCCGGCCTGGTGGCGGGCGGCGATGTACAGGTACGCGGGCGCGCCGGGGCCGCCGTTGAGGTACTTGTACGTGCAGCCCACCGCGAGGTCGACGGCGTGCGCGTCGAGGCCGACGGGGAGGGCCCCCGCGGAGTGGCACAGGTCCCAGACCGTGATCGCCCCGGCGGCGCGGGCCGCCGTGGTGAGCGCGGGGAGGTCGTGGAGCCGTCCGCTGCGGTAGTCGACGTGGTTGAGGAGGACCACGGCGGTGTCCGCGTCCATGGCCTCGGCCGCGTGCGAGGGGTCCACCGGGACGACGGTCAGGCCCGTCATCCGGGCCGCCGACTCCGCGATGTAGCCGTCGGTGGGGAAGGTGGCGGCGTCGACCAGCAGCTTCGTCCGGCCGGGTGCCGCGAGACGGGCGGCGCCGACCAGGGCCTTGAAGAGGTTGACGCTGGTGGAGTCACCGACGACCACCTGTCCGGGGGCCGCGCCGATGAGCGGGGCGATCTTGTCGCCGATCCGCTCGGGCGCGGTCCACCAGCCGCTCTCGTCCCAGGACCGGATGAGGAGCTCGCCCCACTGCCTGGCGACGACGTCGGCGGTGGTGTCCGCGACCCCGGCCGGCAGGGCGCCGAGGGAGTTGCCGTCCAGGTAGACGACCCCGTCGGGGAGGGTGAAGCGCTCGCGGAGCTTCGCGAGCTCGTCGGCGGCGTCCAGCTCGGCCGCGCGGCTGCGGAGGTCCGCCGCTATGTCCGTGGAGTTGTCAGACATAGCTGCGGGCCGTCCAGAGCTCCGGGAAGACGTTCTTCGTCGCGCGCTTCTCCAGCCAGGTCACGCCGGCCGAGCCGCCCGTACCCGTCTTCGCGCCCATCGCGCGGCGGGTGGCGACCAGGTGGTCGTTGCGCCAGCGCCAGACGAGCTCGGCTACATCCGTGAGGACCTCGCCGAGGCGGTGCAGGTCCAGGGTCTCGTTGTCGTCCGGGGCGGCGTACAGGCCCGTCCAGACGGCCTCGACCTCGGCCGAGGGCTCGTAGCGCAGCGACAGGTCGCGGTTCAGGACGGCGTCCGGGACCGGCAGGCCGCGGCGGGCGAGCAGGCGCAGCACCTCGTCGTAGAGGCTGGGCTCGTGCAGGGCCTTCTCCAGCTCCGCGTGGACGCGCGGGGCGCCCCGGTGCGGGACCAGCATGGAGGAGGACTTCTCGCCGAGCAGGAACTCCATCCGGCGGTACATCGCCGACTGGAAACCGGAACCTTCGCCGAGGGCGGCGCGGTAGGCGTTGAACTGTCCCGGGGTGAGCTGGGCGAGCGGGCGCCAGGAGGCGTTGAGGGCCTCCAGTTCGCGGAGGGAACGTTTCAGCGCATCCATCGCGACCGGGATGCGGTCCTCGCGCAGGGCCTTCGCGGCGGTTTCCCACTCATGGACGATGACCGTGAACCACAGCTCCATGACCTGGGTCGTGACCAGGAAGACCATCTCGCCCGGGTCGTCCGAGCGCAGGTGCTGGAGGTGGGTGAGAACGTCCGCCTGGACGTAGTCCTCGTACGGGGTCGTGCCGTCGAAGTCGAGGTTCGGGGTTTCCGACCCGCCGACTCCGGAGGCATCAAGGGTGTTCGACATCGCTGTCTCCTCGACACGTGCTTCCGGGTAGCGGTCCGCCCCTTCCGTGAGGTGAGTGGAGCCCCGGTCCCCTGCCCGCAGCATAGGACACCGGCGCGCCGGCGCTCCAGCGGAGAGTGACGCAGACCACACAACTTCGGTGCGTGTCACTCCCCGCCGTAGGGGCTCAGGCGCTCAGCGTGTCCGCGGCCGTCGGGGACGAGTCGCGCAGGAAGGTCGAGCAGCGCTCGTACTCCTCCTTCTCGCCGATCGCCTCGGCCGCGCGGGCCAGGGCGTGCAGGGCGCGCAGGAAGCCGCGGTTCGGCTCGTGCTCCCACGGGACCGGGCCGTGGCCCTTCCATCCGGCGCGGCGCAGCGCGTCGAGGCCGCGGTGGTAGCCCGTACGGGCATAGGCGTACGACTCGACCGTGCTGCCGGCGGCGAAGGCCCCGTCGGCGAGGATCGCCCAGGCGAGGGACGATGTGGGGTGCGCGGCCGCCACCTCGACGGCGGGGGTGCCGGCGGCGATGGCCTCGCGGCCCGGCTCGTCGGGCAGGTGGGTGGGGGCGGGGCCCCCGAGCAGGTTCTGGTGAATGGACATGCCCCCAGTCTGCCGGGCCGCAGCCGCTGAGCGGGCGGTGGTCCGCCGGAGTCCCCGGAGCGGGTCGCGGCACGCATGGTCGGGCGCGGCGGCGCGGGGGCCGGCGCGGCACCGCCCCGGGCCCGGCCCCGGTCCCCCGGTCCCGGTCCCCGGGCCCCCGCCGCGCGGATCAGCCGGCGGCGGCCGGGATCGGCGTGGCCGGGCTCGGACAGTCGCACCGCGGGGCCTCGTCCGGACCGTGCAGCACCCTCGCGCCGCGGCCCGGCGCGGTATCGAGCCGGGCCGCCACGGCCGGGACCACCATGCTCGGCAGCACGCTCGTGTAGAGCGCCGAGACCTCCCGGTCCAGGTCGAACCCGAGGGTCTGCGACATCACGTTGAGCCCGGCGAAGGCCCCGACCACCAGCCGCGAGGGCCCCGACGGGTCCACGTGCGGGAGCAGTTCGCCGCGCTCCTTCGCCTGCACCAGCAGGGCGGTGTGCAGATCGATCCACCCCTGGTACGGCGCCGCCCGGTCCAGTTCCCGGCCGTTCTGCTCCAGGGTGAGCCGGGCGCTGCCGCGCATCAGCACGTCGTGGCGGAGGCGGTGCGAGAAGACCATGCCGACGTCGACGAACTCCTGCGCCTTGAACTCCTGCGGGGTGACCGGCGCGTGCAGGCTGACCTGGGCGTCGATCACGGCCTGCGCCAGGTCTTCCTTCGAGTCGAAGTGGAAGTAGAGCGCGCCCTTGGTGACGTTGGCGAGCCGGACGATGTCGGTCAGTTTGGCCGCGCCGTAGCCCCGGTCCTCGAACACGACGGCGGCGGCTTCCAGGATCGCCCGGCGGGTTCGCAGGGCGCGGTCCTGCTTCACCTGCGTGCGTTCGGCCCTCATGTGCACCAGCCCTCTCCCCGCCCCGACCGATCGGTCCGTACATGCCCCCAGCACGTACTGCCGGGGGCATTTCACACCATCGTGCGGTCACCGTCCACCGCCGCCGTCACCCCTGCCAGGGGGACGCCGAAGGGCCCGGCCTCCGTCGTGGGACGGGGGCCGGGCCCAACGGTGCGGCTCGCTGTGGGCGACTACTTCAGCTTGGTGCCGGTGGAGCGCAGGTTCGCGCAGGCCTCGGCGACGCGCGCGGCCATGCCCGCCTCGGCGGCCTTGCCCCAGGTGCGGGGGTCGTACTTGGACTTCGTACCGACCTCGCCGTCGACCTTCAGCACACCGGCGTAGTTGCTGAACATGTGGTCCACGACCGGGCGGGTGAAGGCGTACTGGGTGTCGGTGTCGAGGTTCATCTTCACGACGCCGTTCTCCAGCGCGGTGGCGATCTCCTCGGCCGTGGAGCCCGAGCCGCCGTGGAAGACGAAGTCGAACGGCGAGGCCTTGCCGTACTTCGCGGCGACACCGGCCTGGAGGTCCTTGAGGAGCTCGGGGCGCAGGACGACGTTGCCCGGCTTGTAGACGCCGTGGACGTTGCCGAAGGAGGCGGCCAGCAGGTAGCGGCCCTTCTCGCCCAGGCCGAGGGCCTCGGCGGTGCGGATCGTGTCGTCGACGGTGGTGTACAGCTCGTCGTTGATCTCGTGGGTGACGCCGTCCTCCTCGCCGCCGGTCGGGGTGATCTCGACCTCAAGGATGATCTTGGCGGCGACGGCCTTGGCGAGCAGCTCCTGGCCGATGGCCAGGTTGTCGGCCAGGGTCTCGGCGGAGCCGTCCCACATGTGCGACTGGAAGAGCGGGTTGAGACCGCGGGCCACGCGCTCGGCGGAGATGTCGAGCAGCGGACGTACGTAGCCGTCCAGCTTGTCCTTCGGGCAGTGGTCCGTGTGCAGGGCGACCGTGATGTCGTACTTCGCGGCCACGATGTGTGCGAACTCGGCCAGGGCGACCGCGCCGGTGACCATGTCCTTGTTGTGCTGGCCACCCAGGAACTCCGCACCACCGGTGGAGATCTGGATGATGCCGTCGCTCTCGGCCTCCGCGAAGCCGCGCAGGGCAGCGTGCAGGGTCTGGGAGGAGGTCACATTGATGGCCGGGTAGGCGAACTTGCCTGCCTTCGCCCGGTCGAGCATCTCGTTGTAGACCTCGGGGGTTGCGATGGGCATCTGCCGGCTCCTTGGATGTGCGGGGAGTGTGCTTATTGCGGGCCCTGACCTGGGGGCGACGTCATCGTCGCGCCTATCTTTCCAGACTCAGCGCAGGGGTCCAGACTGCCGGTCTCACGTGGTGGGCGAACGGCCCGGGGTGTTTCACGTGAAACACCCCGGGCGCCCGGGAAAGAGCAGGTCAGACCGGTCCGAGGGGCGACCGAGGACCTTCGTCAACAGTTCTCGCGGTGGCCGGACAGAGCCGGACGGAGGCTTGAGCGGGGCTGATCCAGGGCCAGGCTGGGCTGATCCAGGGCCGGACCGGGGCAGACTCCGCGCCCGGACCGGGACAGGATCCGAACCGGGACCGGGACCGGGCCTAGGACAGGCCGAGGTCCTGGAGGAGGTATCCGGTGAGGTAGGGCAGGCCGGCCGCGGCGATCGCGTCGGCCGCACCGCGGTCGACGATCGTGGCGACGGCGACGACCTCGCCGCCGGCCTCGCGGACCGCCTCGACGGCGGTCAGCGGGGACCCGCCGGTGGTCGAGGTGTCCTCGACCACCAGGCAGCGCTTGCCCTTCACGTCGGTGCCCTCGATACGGCGCTGCATGCCGTGGGCCTTCTGCGCCTTGCGGACGACGAAGGCGTCCAGGCGCTCACCGCGCGCCGCGGAGGCGTGCAGCATCGAGGTCGCGACCGGGTCGGCGCCCAGCGTCAGACCGCCGACGCAGTCGAAGTCGAGCTCGGCCGTGAGGTCGAGCATGACCTGGCCGACCAGCGGGGCCGCCTCGCCGTCGAGGGTGATCCGGCGGAGGTCGATGTAGTAGTCGGCCTCACGACCGGAGGAGAGGATCACCTTGCCGTGCACGACGGCCTTGTCCTTGATCTGCTGCAGAAGCGCATCGCGTACGTCACTCATGCCTCTGAGCTTAGAGGGGGCCGAGAAGAGGGCCTAGCCGAGCCGACGCCATGTCCAGGTGGTGGAGACCTCCAGCGGATCCACCGGGGTGACCAGGCGCGGGAGGGTGTTCAGTCCGTTCGGCGGACCCGACTGGGGCTCCACGCAGACGGCCTCGGGCTCCTCGTCGTAGATGACCACCCATTCGGCCCTGCTGGTGACCCGCAGTTCGAGGGCGCCGGGCCAGGTGAGGGTGACGTCGACGCCGTGCGGCATGCCGAAGCAGTCGTCCCAGGGGCGGGGCTTCGGGTCGATGCGGTGGCCGGTGGGGATGTGGTCGGCGCCGCGCTCCTCCTGCCACCCGGGGTCGAAGGAGACCTCCGCGTCCGGCCCGCCGGTGCCGAGGTTGCGCAGGAACCACGGGTGCCAGCCGACCTGGGCCGGGAAGGAGTCCCCGTACGTCTCGACGCCCATGGTGAGGGTCAGCGAGTCCTCGGCGAGCGTGACGACCTGGGTCACCCGGCCGGGGTACGGCCACGGGTCGGTGAGGTCGTAGGCGAAGGCCGCCTCGGTGGCGGTGGCCCCGGCCGGGCGCCAGGGCGCGTCGCGGCCGAAGCCGTGGAGTGCGTGCGGCGGGTGGTTGAGCGGCATCTGATGGACGGTCGCGCCGTCACGGAACTGCCCGTTCGCCGTCCGGCCGCACCAGGGGACCATAGGGAAGGCCCCGAACCTCGGCCCCTGGCGCAGCAGTTCCGTTCCGTCGATGCGCAGGCTGCTGATCCGGCAGCCGTGCTCCTGGTCGACCGTCACCTCGGCGCCGCCGGCGCTCAGTTGCGTACTCATGCGGTCGACCCTAGTGCGGCCGGGCCCGCTGATCAGCGACGGCGCCGCAGGGCACGGCCGATGACGACCGCCGAGGCGAGCGCGAAGGCGGCGGCCGGAGCGATCCAGCGCAGGCTGTCGCCGGCCCCGGCCGAGGCGGGCGCGGGGACCGGGGCGTACCGCCCGCGCGGCGGCGCGTGGTCCACCTCTTCCGCGCTGCGGCCGATCATGGTGCGGCGGGCGTGGGCGGCCTCGGCCGGCGGCCGCGGGGCCCCGTCGGAGCCCTCGAACCGGCCGGCGAGGAAGGGATCCAGGGACGGCGGCGGTACGTCGGTCTCGAAGAGGGAGGCGGTGACCTCGGTGACGTCGTCCTCGATGGACCCGGGACCCGATCCGCCCTCTCCGCCTTCGCCGTCCTCCGCTTCCTCGGCTTCGGCCACCGGGTCGCTCACGGCGTCGGGCGCGGAGCCGAGGGTCAGCTGTCCGGCGGCCCGGTCCAGCAGCCGCCGCACGGCGGTGGCCGCGGCCTCGGGCGGGAAGGCGGCGGCGCGTCCGTCGGCGGTGACCTCGGCGGTGAAGTCGAGCCGGGTCCCGTCCGGGATGGGGGTCAGCCGCAGGTCGAGGGCGAACTTCACGGTCCCGCTGCCCCGGACCTCCGTGCCCTCACCCTCGAAGGTGAAGTGCCCGGGGTCGCGCTCGGTGACGGCCAGGGCACCCCGGTAGGTCACGGTGCTCCCGCCGACCCGGACCTTGAGCCGGCCCGAGACCGGCCCGGCTTCGGTGTCGGCATCCTGCTGGAGTCCCGGCACGCACCGGGCCACCCGGGCGGGGTCGCGCAGCACGGCGCGGAGATCGTCTGCCGGTACCGGGACGAACACCTGATGCTCCATGTGGTCGAGCCTACCGACGAGACCCGCACCGGGTCACGAATACCGCGGGTGCGGCAGCGTCGACGGCGGCAGTCCGGGCACCCGGGTGCGTTCCGCGTCACGTGCGGCGTCCTGCAGGGAGCGGGTCGACAGCGAGCGCAGCGCGGGCGTGTCGCGGTCCACCCGCAGGGGCGGGTCCTGGTCCTTGGCGGCCAGGACGAAGCCCCAGTCCTGCGGCGGTGCGTCGGTCACGCCGTGGGGGGTGCGGTCGGGTCCGGCGGCGAAGCCCGTGAGGCGGCCGCCCGCGCTGTAGGGGGCGGTGCGCAGGCCGGCCGCGCGGAGGGTGGAGTCGACGGTCCAGTACGCCCGCGGGCGCGTGGCCAGCGGTCCGGCGTGCACCGCGATGCGGCCCCCGGGGCGCAGGGCCCGCGCGGCCAGCCCGTAGAACTCCTGCGAGTACAGCTTCGTGCTGGGGGTGATGCCCGGGTCGGGGAGGTCGGAGACGATGACGTCGAAGCGGTCGCCGGCGGCCGGCCCCCGCAGCCAGCGGAAGGCGTCCTGCGTAACGACGGCGAGGCGCGGGTCCTCGTACACCCGGGCGTTGAGCGCGGAGAGCATCGGATCGGTGCGGGCGAGGCGGACCACCCCGGGGTCGAGTTCGACGACGGTGACGGAGGAGACGTCCCGGTAGCGGAGCACCTCGCGCGCGGCCAGCCCGTCGCCGCCGCCGAGGACCAGGACGCGGGCGTGCGGGCCGGTCATCGCGGGGTGGACCAGGGCCTCGTGGTAGCGGTACTCGTCGTAGCCGCTGACCCGCAGCCGCCCGTCCAGGTAGAGGTCGAGGGAGCGCGGGGAGCCGGTCCGCGGCCCGGTGAGCACCAGCTCCTGCACCCCGGTCTGGACGGCGACCCGCACCTCCCCGCCGTAGACGGCGCGCCGGGCGGTCCGCTCGAAGTCGTCGGCGAGGACGGTCGCGGAGGCGAGCACGGCCAGTACGGTCACGTTCGCGCCGATCAGCAGCCAGCGGCAGCGCCTGCTGAGGTCCCGGCGGAACAGCCACAGGACCAGCCCGCCACCGACGATCACGTTGACGGTGCCGGTGACCATGGCGCCGGTGAGCTGGCCCAGCATCGGGAGCAGCAGGAAGGGGAACGCGAGGCCGCCGACGAGGGCGCCCACGTAGTCGGCGGCGAACAGGTCGGCGACGGCCCCGCCCGCGTCCTGTCGGCGGATGCGCTGGATGAGGACCATCAGCAGCGGGATCTCCGCGCCGATGAGCACCCCGATGGCGAAGGAGAAGGCGACGAGCGCGGGGCGGGACTCCCCCAGCCAGGCGAAGCTCGCGTACAGCGCTATGGCCGACAGCCCGCCGAGGAGGGCCAGCCCGGCCTCGATGGCGCCGAAGCCGAAGGCGGGCCGGTGGCGGAAGCGCTTGGCGAGCAGGGAGCCGACGCCCATGGCGAAGACCATGACGGACAGCACGACCGACGCCTGGGTGACGGAGTCGCCGATGAGGTAGGTGCCGAGGGCGAGCAGCTCCAGCTCGTACACGAGCCCGCAGGCGGCGCAGATGAATACGGTGGCCAGGACCAGGAGTCGGCCGGTCCGGGGCCGTACGGGCAGGGCGGCCGGGACGGTCGCGGCGCCCCGAGGCTCCGGAGCCGGGAGCACCCGGCGCGGGACGGAACGGTCGATCATGAAGCGAACCGTACGTCACCGCCCCGCTGCATCCGGTCACCCACATGGGTGTAAGTGGCGTACCGATCCGGCCAGTTGGCGTAACCGTGGCGGGATAATCGCGCCCCCGCGCCCGCTACAGCAGCGCGGACGATTCCAGGGCCGCCGCCGCGGGTGCCCCGATCCGTACGCCCACCCGCGTCCGGGTGGCCACCAGCTGGCCCTCCTGCGGGTACGCGTGCCAGGTCCGCCAGCGCACCTGGCCCTCGTAGCGCTGCGCGAGCATGGCGGTGAAGGCGTGCGGACTTCCGGGAAAGGTCCCCGCTAGTCCGTTCGGGTGATCGGCCACCAGTGCGAGCAACTCCTGGGCCCGCCCGGCGAAGGAGCCGCGGGAGAGGGTTTCGACCCGCGCGGCGAACTCGTACTCCCAGTCGCCCACCCGCTTGGCCACGCCGAGCGGCAGCGGCGTACTGCTGCCGGGCATGCAGGCGACGGTCTCCGAGCAGAGCACCTCCCCCTCCTCCAGAAGCACCTGGTGGGACGCGCCGAGCAGGCGCAACTCCACCTTCGCCCCCGAAAGTTCGAGGTTCAGTACGGCCAGGGCGGGCAACCGGTCCCGACCCAGGGCCCAGGCGAGATCGGCGGCACGCGTGTCGGTGTATGAGGTCTGGAGGGTCGTGAGCATGAGTCGGCTCCGCAAACGCGCGAGGGAGATGGGCCGGGGCCCGCCAGCGGTAGCAAGCACGGGTGGGGGGACACCGGCACGGGTCCACAGGAAGTCCAGGGAGGTCCGAGGACTGGTCTACTCAACCGAGGGAATCATGAAAGGCACGGCACTCACAGCGTTTTTACCCAACTTGAAGTGGTTTACATCCCCCCGGGGGCTCCGCAGTTCACGTGTTCAACAGGTTGCGTCCCGCGCGTCGTCATGCATCGGCGAACAAGAGGGCGCCCCACGGCAGTCGGACCGTCGAACGCCCTCGTCCGCGCGGTGCCGCGCGGGTGTTTCGCGGCCCCGGCCGGCGCCTTGCGGATGCCGCGCCGAGGCCTCGCGATGCCCCGCCGGGGCCTCACGGTGCCCGCTGCCCCGTGTCAGCTGGAACCGCCGCCGCACCCGCCGCCCCCACCGCACGAGGAGGACGATCCCCCGCACGACGAGGACGATCCGCAGCCGCCCCCCGAGGAGCCGCCGTCACCCGTCCACCAGCTGCCGTGGCTGCGCCGGCCACCGCGCCGGGACGAACCCCGGCCCGTGGACGACCGCACCAGCTTGGCGACGAAGTGCGCCGCGACGAAGAAAAGGATCACGACGAAGAGCAGGATCACTACGAAGACGAACCCCATGTCCGCCACCTCTCTCACACCCCGGTCTTCCCGGGGAGCGGGATCCCCGCGTCCCGCGTGAAGGGGGGATGCCCCCGGGCCACGCGGCCCAAAGCACACTTGAGGAAGTCCAGAGGTTGCCCTCAGGATGACGCCCATGAGCATCCCCGTGAGCAGCGACCGCCCCTTCCTGAACCGCCGCCTGGCGGCCTTCGGCACGACGATCTTCGCGGAGATGTCGGCGCTGGCCACGCGCACCGGTTCGATCAACCTCGGCCAGGGTTTCCCCGACACCGACGGCCCGGCGCAGATCGCCGAGGCGGCCTCCCGCGCGGTCCTCACGGGACTCGGCAACCAGTACCCGCCGGGCCCGGGCGTCCCGGAGCTGCGCACCGCGATCGCCGCGCACCAGCAGCGCTTCTACGGGCTCGGCCACGACCCCGACACCGAGGTCCTCGTCACGGCGGGCGCCACGGAGGCCATCGCCGCCGCCCTCCTCGCCCTCCTGGAGCCGGGCGACGAGGTCATCGCCCTGGAGCCCTACTACGACTCGTACGCGGCCTGCATCGCCATGGCCGGCGCGGTACGGGTCCCCGTCACCCTGCGCCCGCACGCCGGTGCCTTCGCCCTCGACCTGGACGAACTGCGCGCCGCCGTCACCCCGCGCACCCGCCTGCTGCTCCTGAACACCCCGCACAACCCGACGGGCACCGTCCTGACCCCGGCCGAGCTCACGGCGATCGCCGAGCTGGCGGTCGAGCGCGACCTGCTGGTCGTCACGGACGAGGTGTACGAGCACCTGGTCTTCGAGGGCGCCCACACCCCCCTGGCGGGCCTCCCGGGCATGCGCGAGCGCACGGTCACCATCAGCTCTGCCGGGAAGACCTTCTCGTTCACGGGCTGGAAGGTCGGCTGGGTCACCGCGCCCCCGGAGCTGATCACGGCGGTCCGCTCGGCGAAGCAGTTCCTCACCTACGTCTCGTCGGGCCCCTTCCAGTACGCGATCGCCGAGGCCCTCGCCCTGCCCGACAGCTACTACGACACCTTCCGCGCCGACCTGGCCGCCAAGCGCGACATCCTCGCCGACGGCCTCGCGGCGGCCGGCTTCGAGGTCTTCCGCCCGCAGGGCACGTACTTCATCACCACCGACATCACCCCCCTCGGCGAGAAGGACGGCCTCGCCTTCTGCCGCGCCCTCCCGGAACGCTGCGGCGTGGTCGCCATCCCGAACCAGGTCTTCTACGACGACAAGGCCGCGGGCAGGACCCAGGTCCGCTGGGCCTTCTGCAAGCGCGAGGACGTCCTGCGCGAGGCCGCCGAGCGGCTGCGCCGGCTCTGAGGGCCCTCCCGGCGATCTCTTCCCGGCGGGCCGTTCCCCTCCCGGCCATCCCGCGTCCTTGCGGGGTTGTAGGGCCGGTGTGAAGCTTTGCGTCGTGCACGTGCCCGAAGCCCTCACCGCCGGGTGAGCGGACCCACCGCGAACTGGAGAGTCGGGATTCATGGCAACGGGCAGAGCGGCCGTGTCCGCGTCACCGCTGGAGATGCGCGCGGTCCGGGCCGTGCGGTCGGCCGCGCCGACCACCGTGATCGCGCTCGGGGTGTTCGCCGCCGTGCGCGGGGCCGGGGTGCTGGTGCTCGGCCTCGGGGCCTGGTGGGCCGGGCGGGATCCGCTGAAGGTGCTCGGCAGGTCCTGGGACTCGGACTGGTACCTCAGGATCGCCGCCCACGGCTACGGGCGGACCCTGATGTGGCCCGAGGCCGTCACCGGGACCGGGCCCGTGCAGAGCGACTACGCCTTCTTCCCGCTCTACCCCACCCTGATACGGCTCGTCTCCGGGATCCTGCCCGGCGGAACGGTTCCCGCCGCGCTCCTCGTCGCGTGGGTCTCCGCCGCCGTGGCCGCCCTCGGGATCTACCGGGTCGGGGAGCGGGTGATCGGCCCGCGCGCCGGGCTGCTGCTCGTGGGGCTTTGGGCGGCGCTGCCGCACGCGGTCGTGCTCACCCTCGCCTATACCGAGGCCCTGCTGGCCGCCTTCGCCGCCTGGGCCCTGTACGCCCTGCTGCGCGACCGCTGGCTGTGGGCCGCCGGCCTCGCCGTACTGGCCGGGCTGACCCGGCCCACCGGGCTGGCCGTCGCGGCCGCCGTCTCGGCCATGGCCCTGTACGCGATCGTCGTACGAAGATCCCGGGCACCCGCGGTGTGGCTGGCCGGACTGGTGGCTCCGGCGGGCTGGACGGCGTACGTCCTGGCCGTCGGGGTGAAGGTGAGCGACCCCTTCGGCGGCTACTTCGCCGTGCAGCGCGGCTGGGGCTCCCGCTTCGATTTCGGCGTCGGGGCGCTGCGCTCCGCCGAGCGGGTGCTGACCGGCGGGCACGTGCCGCTCGCCACCACCGTGACGGTGGTCCTGCTGGCCATGGCCGGGCTGCTGGCGGTGCTGCTGGTCCTGGACCGCACCCCGCTGCCGCTGCTCGCGTACACCGCGGTCCTGCTGGTCATCGGCTTCGGCGGGGCCGGCTTCTTCGAGTCCAAGCCGCGCTTCCTGCTGCCGGCCTTCCCGCTGCTCCTGCCGCTGGCCGCCGTCATGGCGAGAGCCCGGCCGCGCACCGCCGTCATGGTGACCGTGGTGCTGGCCGGGCTCGGTTACGGCTACGGGCTGTATCTGCTGCTGATCGCCCGTGTACCGCTGTAACGGCTAGCTGTTGGTGTCGCCGTTGCTGTCGTCGTTGCTGTCGTCGTCGCTGTCGGTGGAGTCGATGTCCTGCTCCAGGCCGAGCTGCTCGACGAGCCACTTGTCGAACTCGATGGACGCGCGGACCCAGCTGACCGTGGAGGACACGAAGTGCTCCAGGTTGACGCCGGTGCCGATCAGCATCTGCGCCTCACCGATCAGGCGGACCGAGCCGTCGTCGTGGGTGTGGCTGTAGACCTTCGGCCACAGGGTGCGGCGGTTCCAGTCGTCGATCGACTCGAGAAGCTGCGGCTTCTCGTCGATCTTGTGCGGACGGTCGTAGAAGGTCCGCACCGAGAAGACCTGCTGCTCGTCCTCGCCGCGGAACATGAAGTACGTGCGGAACTCCTCCCACGGCGCCGCGAGGTCGCCCTCGTCGTCGACGACGTACTTGAGCTCCATCTGCTCCAGCAGCTGCTTGACCAGATCCTGGTCGGGGGCGACGGGGCCCGCCGGTCCTGTGGCCTGCGGATCGGGCTGCTGCCCTCCGAAGTTCGGAATCGAGGCCGGGTCGATGCTCACCGTGTTTTCCCTTCGTGCGGATACCTGCATCCTCCCCCATCGCGCCCACCTTGTGTCCAGCCCCGCACGCACGATCCGCTCCGGGCAGAACGAGTAAGAACCGAGTAAGAACCAGGTAAGGGGGGCGCATGGCCCGGAGCAGGACGTTCAAACGGGTCCTGGGGGCGGCGCCGGCCGTCGTCGCCGTGTGCGCCGATGTGCTGTGGCAGGCCACGGAGGATCCGGGCCACGAAGGCGGCCCCGGGGGACGGCCGACTGCGCGGAGGTCATGGCGTTCGCCCGGATGGCCCCGCCGCCGGCGGTGTCCCGGGAGGTGGCCCATACTGCGGCCGCCCCGCTCAGAGGGCCTTGCCGACCAGCAGGTCCTCGCCCGCCACGTCGACCCGTACGGTGTCGCCGTCCCGTACCTCGCCGGAGAGGATCTCCTTCGCCAGCCGGTCGCCGATCGCCGTCTGGATCAGGCGGCGCAGCGGCCGGGCGCCGTACGCCGGGTCGTTGCCCTTCTCGGCCAGCCAGGCCAGGGCGTCGGGCGTGACGTCCAGGGTCAGCCTGCGGTCGGCCAGGCGCCGGGCCAGGCGGCCGATCTGGAGCTGCGCGATGTGCCCGAGCTCGTCCTGGGTCAGTGCGGAGAAGACCACCAGGTCGTCCAGGCGGTTGAGGAACTCCGGCTTGAAGGAGGCCCGCACCACGTCCAGGACCTGCTGCTTCTTCTGCTCCGGCAGGGTCAGCGGATCCACCAGGAACTGGCTGCCCAGGTTCGAGGTCAGGATCAGGATGGCGTTGCGGAAGTCCACGGTCCGACCCTGGCCGTCCGTGAGCCGGCCGTCGTCCAGGACCTGGAGCAGGACGTCGAAGACCTCGGGGTGGGCCTTCTCCACCTCGTCCAGGAGCACCACGCTGTACGGGCGGCGGCGCACCGCCTCGGTGAGCTGGCCGCCCTCCTCGTAGCCGACGTAGCCGGGCGGGGCACCGACGAGACGGGCCACGCTGTGCTTCTCGCCGTACTCCGACATGTCGATGCGGACCATGGCCCGCTCGTCGTCGAAGAGGAAGTCCGCGAGCGCCTTGGCCAGCTCCGTCTTGCCCACGCCCGTCGGTCCGAGGAAGAGGAAGGAGCCGGTCGGGCGGTCCGGGTCGGCGATGCCGGCCCGGGTGCGGCGCACGGCGTCGGAGACGGCCCCTACGGCCTCGCCCTGGCCGATCAGGCGGCGGCCCAGTTCGTCCTCCATGCGCAGCAGCTTCTGGGTCTCGCCCTCCAGCAGCCGGCCGGCCGGGATGCCGGTCCAGGCGCCCACCACGTCGGCGATGTCGTCGGGGCCGACCTCGTCCTTGACCATCGAGTCCTTGGAGTGCCCGGTCTTGGAGGCCTCGGCCTCCTCCTCGGTGGCCTCCGCCAGCTCGCGTTCCAGGGCCGGGATCTCCCCGTAGAGGAGCTTGGAGGCGGTGTCGAAGTCGCCGTCGCGCTGGGCGCGCTCGGCCTGCCCGCGCAGGTCGTCCAGGCGTTCCTTGAGCTCACCGACCCGGTTGAGGGACTGCTTCTCCTTCTCCCAGCGGGCGGTCAGCCCGCGCAGCTCCTCCTCCCGGTCGGCGAGGTCCTTGCGGATCTTCTCCAGGCGCTCGATCGAGGCCGGGTCGGACTCGTTCTTCAGGGCCAGCTCCTCCATCCGCAGGCGGTCCACGGAGCGCTGGAGCTCGTCGATCTCCAGCGGGGAGGAGTCGATCTCCATGCGCAGCCGGGACGCGGCCTCGTCGACGAGGTCGATGGCCTTGTCGGGGAGGAAGCGCGAGGTGATGTACCGGTCGGAGAGGGTCGCGGCGGCCACCAGCGCGCTGTCGTTGATGACGACCTTGTGGTGGGCCTCGTAGCGGCCCTTGAGCCCGCGCAGGATCGCGATCGTGTCCTCGACGGACGGCTCGGCGACCAGCACCTGCTGGAAGCGCCGCTCCAGCGCCGGGTCCTTCTCGATCCGCTCGCGGTACTCGTCGAGCGTGGTCGCGCCGACCATCCGCAGCTCGCCGCGGGCCAGCATGGGCTTGAGCATGTTGCCCGCGTCCATGGCGGAGTCGCCGCCGGCACCCGCGCCGACGACCGTGTGCAGCTCGTCGATGAAGGTGATGATCTGGCCGTCGCTCGACTTGATCTCGGCCAGTACGGTCTTCAGCCGCTCCTCGAACTCGCCGCGGTACTTGGCGCCGGCGACCATCGCGCCGAGGTCCAGGGAGACGAGGCGCTTGTTCTTCAGGGACTCTGGGACGTCGCCCTTGACGATGCGCTGGGCCAGGCCCTCGACGACGGCGGTCTTGCCGACGCCGGGCTCGCCGATGAGCACGGGGTTGTTCTTCGTCCGGCGCGAGAGCACCTGGACGACGCGCCGGATCTCCTGGTCACGGCCGATGACCGGGTCGAGCTTGCCCTCACGCGCCGCTGCCGTGAAGTCGGTGCCGAACTTCTCCAGGGCCTTGTACTGGCCCTCGGGATCGGGGGTGGTCACCCGCCGTCCTCCTCGTGCGTTCTCGAAGGCGTCGAGCAGCTTCTTCGCCGTCGCGCCCTGGGTGGAAAGGACCTCGCCGGCCGCGCCGCCCTTGGCGGCGACGGCGATGAGGAGGTGTTCGGTGGAGAGGTAGTCGTCGCCGAGCCTGCCGGCCTCCGCGTCCGCCTCGGCGAGTACGGCGAGCAGGTCGCGGGTGGGCTGCGGGGGCGCGACGGTGGAGCCGGTGACGCTGGGCAGGGCGGCGAGCAGCCGCTCGGCGCCGGTCCGCACGGCGGCCAGGTCGGCGTCGGTGGCGACCAGCAGGTCGATGACGTTCTCGTTGTCCTCTCCTGCGAGGAGGGCCAGCAGCAGGTGCGCGGGGGTCAGGTCCGCATGACCGTCCTTGACGGCCCTGCTGGTGGCCGCGTTCAGCGCGTCGCGGCTCTTGTTGGTCAGTTCGGCGTCCACTGCGACTTCTCCTCTCCCCGAGGGATAGCTCCCCCAACAACACTGACAGAGTCAGCGTATGCAAAGTTGAGTCTATTCCACTCAAGGCAAGTGGGGACACCGTTGCCCCGTACCCTTCGGGCCATGTCCCATGACGTACTCAACCCGACGCCCGAGTACCTCGCCTTCTGGCGGGAGCGGCACGTCTGCACCCTGACCACCCCGCGCCCCGACGGCACGCCGCACGTGGTGCCGGTGGGGGTCACGTACGACCCGGAGGCCGGCCTGGCCCGGGTGATCAGCAACCGGCACAGCAGGAAGGTGCGCAACATCCTGGCGGCGCGGGAGGCGCAGGAGGCGCGGGAGGCGCGGCCGGACGGCGCGCAGGCGGGCGCGCGGGTCGCGGTCTGCCAGATGGAAGGGCGCCGCTGGGCCACGCTGGAGGGCCGCGCGGTGATCCGCACGGACGAGGCCTCGGTCGCCGACGCGGTGGCGCGCTACGCGGAGCGCTACGGGCGCACGCCGTCGCCCAATCCCGACCGGGTCGTCATGGAGATCACCCTGGACCGGGCCATGGGGCGCGCGTAAGCCGTTGATTCTTCATCTTGTCCGGTTCATGCACTGGACGTGGACATCACAACGGCGCCATCGTGGTCAGGTCCACGATGGCGCCGTTGTGTGGGGGTAGCGCCTGAGCGATCTGGAACGACGGGGGAATCGCTTCAGGCACTGCGGGGGGTGGCGGTGGTGATATCGGGTTCGAAGAGCTGGTGGTCACGCTGATCGAGATTGACGAAGACCATTCCGTAGCGCACCTCGCAGCGGACGGGCTGCGGCGCGCCCCGCGGGCGGCGCAGGCACCGGTAGGCACGTACGTCCTCGTCCTCCTCGCGCACGACGACGATCGGTTGGCCGAACAGGGTGACCATCAACGAGTCGCCAGGGTGGGGGATGGCCGTGGCGAGATCGATGAACTGCCAGCCCGAACGGTAGGCGGAGGCCATCTCGCGGCGGAAGCCGCGATCGTCGGGGGTCATGCGGACACCGTCACAGGCGCATCGGTCCAACCCGTATCGCCGTTTCCGCCCAGCAGGCCGCTGGTCCAGCCGGTGTCCGCGTACTTACCCGCGGGCGCCGTGGTCCAGCCGGTGTCGTCCGTGCTCGTCAGGCTCGTGCCCTGACCGTCCCTAGCGCTCCCCGCGTCACTTTCGACGGCGCTGACTGCCCCAAAAACCGCAACGGCGGAGAAAACTATGGCAAGCACCGAGCGAAGCATTCTCTTGTACATGGTCGGCTTCGTCCTCACTTGATGGAATCCTCTCCCCCGCGTGACAGACGATGGCTCATTCAGGCACGTCAATGCCACAGGGACGATGCATCATGTTCTTGCATGTTCAGGACCCTGGGGGGTGGAGATTTGACGCGAAACGAGACAAAGGCGACACATCCCCACCCTGTGACGTCCATGTGTGCCGAGGGGACGCGGCTCTACGCGACCGCGTTGAGCACCGGCCGGATCGCCCGGGGCGAGATCCAGAACGCCCCCTGCCTGCTTGAATTCGCTCTTCTGCAGCCCGACCCGGATGACGCGAACCAGCTCCGCCCGGTTCCCCCGTCCGTAGCTTTGGC
The DNA here is from genome assembly GCF_042894025.1 of Streptomyces sp. NPDC001549. NCBI lineage: Bacteria > Bacillati > Actinomycetota > Actinomycetes > Kitasatosporales > Streptomycetaceae > Streptomyces > Streptomyces sp. NPDC001549. Next base: position 231,624 of record NZ_JBIAVJ010000003.1, on the reverse strand, counting down.
CCAACGGCTCCATCCGATTGAACGCGAGATCCAGGACCGCCGGCGCAGCGCTGTAGATCTCACCGACACTTTCGAGCCTTTCCTGGCCATCAGCGCACAGAGCCCGGCCAACACCCACGCCATCACGGTGCTGGAGGGTTTCGAACAGATCAACGCCGCCCTGAACCTGGCGACGGCCGAATGCCATACCGAGGTGCTGACGGTCCAGCCGGGCGGCGCCCGGCCCTCCCTGGCCCTCACCCAGGCCCTGGAGCGCGACCAGCCGCTGATCGACCGCGGGGTCAGCATACGGACCCTGTACCAGCACACCGCACGGCACAGCCAGGGCACGCTCGCCTACGTGGAGCGGATCTCGACGGGCAAGGTGGAGATCCGCACCCTGGAGGAGCTGATCGAACGCCTGATCATCTTCGACCGCACGGTGGCCTTCATCCCGGTGAGCGACGACCGCCGGGTCGCCCTGGAACTGCGCCACCCGGGCCTGGTCGACTACCTCATCAAGGTGTTCGAGCAGCTGTGGCACCGCGCCGTGCCCCTCCAGGAGGAAGTGACGTACCGCAGCACTCCCGGCGGGATCTCGGGCGTGCAGCGGACCATCGCCCAGCTCCTGATCGAGGGCCACGTCGACGAGGCCATCGCGCGCCGCCTCGGCATGAACGTCCGTACCTGCCGGGCGCACATCGCCAAGCTCGCCACCACCCTCGGCAGCGGCAGCCGCGCGCAGCTCGGGTACCTCATCGCCCAGGCCGGCATCCTGGGCCGGCCCTCCTGCCCGGAGCAGGACGCCGACGGGCACCCGGACCACGAGCCGGACCAGGAAGGCCTCTGACGGCTCTGAGGCCCTGACAGCCCTCAGGCCCCGCCCTGGGAGGGGCGGGGCCTGAGGGTGTGCGCAGAACAGGGACCGGGAACCGGGTGCGGGCCCGGGTCAGTCCATCGGCCGCTTGGGGCTGGGCCGCCAGACCACCAGGGCACTGCCCGGCTGCGGAGGCTGGTACGGGACCAGGTCGCGCCGGTACGAGGCGTGCACCTGGGCCTCGCGGGCCTGCAGCGTGGCCGCCGCGCCGTCCACTGCCGCGGAGAGCTCGGCCACGCGCTGCTGGAGCGCGGCGACCTGGTTCTCCAGTTCGATGATCCGCTTGATGCCCGCCAGGTTGATGCCCTCGTCCTGCGACAGCGCCTGCACCGTACGGAGCAGCTCGATGTCACGGGCCGAGTAGCGCCGGCCGCGGCCGGCCGTACGGTCCGGGGAGACCAGGCCGAGACGGTCGTACTGGCGGAGGGTCTGCGGATGCAGACCGGAGAGCTGGGCGGCCACCGAGATCACGTAGACCGGGGTCTCGTCGGTGAGCTGGTAGCCCCCGCCCAAGCGGGAGGACTGTCGTCGGCGGCCGTCCATGTCATGCTCCCTTCGCGGACTCGAACAGCGCGGAGCGCGGGTCCTGCGACTCCGTAGCCTCGCGGTACATCTCCAGGGCCTCGCGGGCCTTGTCGGACAGCTCGGTCGGGACCGCGACCTCCACCGTGACCAGCAGGTCGCCGCGGGTGCCGTCCTTGCGGACCGCGCCCTTGCCGCGGGCCCGCATGGTGCGCCCGTTGGGGGTGCCCGGCGGCAGCTTCAGCGTCACCGAGGGGCCGTTCAGGGTCGGAACCTTGATCTCGGCCCCCAGCGCCGCCTCCGCGAACGTCACGGGCACGGTCACCGTCAGGTTGTCGTCCTTGCGGCCGAACACCGGGTGGGAACCGACGTGCACGACCACGTAGAGGTCACCGCCGGGGCCGCCGCGCTCGCCCGGCGCACCCTTGCCGCGCAGCCGGATCCGCTGGCCGTCGGAGACGCCCGCCGGGATCCGGACCTGCATGGTGCGGGAGCTGCGGGCGCGCCCGCTGCCCTTGCAGACCTCGCAGGGGGTCTCCGCGATCAGACCGCGGCCCTTGCAGTCCGCACAGGGGTCGGTCAGCGAGAAGCCACCGCCGCTGCCCCGCGAGACCTGGCCGGTGCCGACACAGGTCGGGCACACCCTGGGGGTGCCGTTCTTGTCGCCGGTGCCCGAACAGGCCTTGCAGGGGGCCTGGGAGGACATCCGGAGCGGGACCGTGGCCCCGTCCACCGCCTCCGTGAAGGAGAGGGTGACCTCCGACTCGATGTCCTGCCCGCGGCGCGGCTGGGTGCGGGTGCCCGCACCGGGGCCGGCGCCGCGGTTGAAGAGGCCGCCGAAGACGTCGCCCAGGCCGCCGCCGAAGCCGCCGGCCTGGCCGGCGCCCTGCTGCTGGCCCCCGAAGAGGTCGCCGAGGTCGAAGTTGAACGAGCCGCCGCCGCCCGGCCCGGGGCGGAAGCCACCGTTGCCGAACAGGGCGCGCGCCTCGTCGTACTCCTTGCGCTTCTTGGCGTCGCCGAGGATGTCGTTCGCCTCGGAGATCTCCTTGAAGCGCTCCTCGGCGGAGGCGTCGCCCTTGTTGGCGTCCGGGTGGAACTCGCGAGCGAGCTTCCGGTACGCCTTCTTGATCTCGGCCTCGGTGGCGTCCTTCGGGACACCGAGGACCTTGTAGTAGTCCTTCTCGACGAAGTCCTTCGTGCTCATCCCCGGTGTCCCTCCTCCCGTGCTTCTACGTGTGCTGCATCAGCCCTTGTCGGGGGCATCCGCGTCCAAGCCGTCCGGCGCTTCGCCCTCCGCGGACTCGGACTTCGGGGCCGCGCCCGGCTGGGGCTCGGCCACCGCGACCCGTGCGGGACGGATCGTACGCTCGCCGATCCGGTACCCCGGCTGAAGGATCGCCACGCAGGTGTCCTCGGTGATGTCCGGCGCGTACGAGTGCATCAGGGCCTCGTGGATCGTCGGGTCGAAGGGCTCGCCCTCCTTGCCGAACTGCTGCAGGCCCATCTTGGCGGCGACGGTCTCCAGCGATTCGGCCACCGACTTGAAGCCGCCGACCAGCTCGCCATGCTCCCGCGCCCGGCCGATGTCGTCCAGGGTCGGGAGCAGCTCCGTCAGGAGGGACGCGACCGCGATCTCCTTGACGGTGATCCGGTCCCGCTCCACCCGGCGGCGGTAGTTCTGGTACTCGGCCTGGAGCCGCTGGAGGTCCGCGGTGCGCTCGGAGAGCGCGGTACGGGCCTGGTCCAGCTGCGCCAGCAGCGCCACGTCCTGGCTTGCGTCCCCGGCCGGGGCCGCCTCCTCCTTGGCGGAGTCGGCGGCCTTCGGCTCAGCGTCGTTCTGACCGGCGTCGGGGACTTCGGGCTTCTCGTCGAAGCCCGGGGTCTCCTCCGACATCAGACAGCGCCGCCCTTCGGCTTCTCGTCGTCGACGATCTCGGCGTCGACGACGTCGTCGTCGGCCTTGGCCTGGCCCGCGTCGCCGGCGCCGCCGGCGGCCTGGGCGGCCTGCGCGTCGGCGTAGATGGCCTGGCCGAGCTTCTGGCTGACCGCGGCGAGCTTCTCCGTCGCGGTGCGGATCTCGGCCGTGTCCTCGCCCTTGAGCGACTCCTTCAGCTCGGCGACGGCGGACTCGACCTCGGTCTTGACGTCGGCCGGGACCTTGTCCTCGTTGTCCTTGACGAACTTCTCCGTCTGGTAGACGAGCTGCTCGCCCTGATTGCGGGACTCGGCCGCCTCCTTGCGGCGCAGGTCCTCGTCCGCGTACTGCTCCGCCTCCTGGCGCATGCGGTCGACCTCGTCCTTGCCGAGCGAGGAGCCGCCGGTGACGGTCATCTTCTGCTCCTTGCCCGTGCCAAGGTCCTTGGCCGTGACGTGCATGATGCCGTTCGCGTCGATGTCGAAGGAGACCTCGATCTGCGGGACGCCACGCGGGGCCGGGGGCAGGCCCGTCAGCTCGAACATGCCGAGCTTCTTGTTGTACGCCGCGATCTCGCGCTCGCCCTGGTAGACCTGGATCTGCACGGACGGCTGGTTGTCCTCGGCCGTCGTGAAGATCTCGGAGCGCTTCGTCGGGATCGTGGTGTTGCGCTCGATCAGCTTGGTCATGATGCCGCCCTTGGTCTCGATACCGAGGGACAGCGGGGTCACGTCGAGGAGCAGGACGTCCTTGACCTCACCCTTGAGCACACCGGCCTGGAGGGTGGCGCCGATGGCGACGACCTCGTCCGGGTTGACGCCCTTGTTGGCGTCCTGACCGCCGGTGAGCTCCTTGACGAGCTCGGCGACGGCCGGCATACGGGTGGAACCGCCGACCAGGACCACGTGGTCGATCTCGGACAGCGCGATGCCGGCGTCCTTGATGACGTTGTGGAACGGGGTCTTGCAGCGGTCGAGCAGGTCCGCGGTCAGCTGCTGGAACTGCGCGCGCGTGAGCTTCTCGTCCAGGTGCAGCGGGCCCTCGGCGGAAGCCGTGATGTAGGGCAGGTTGATCGTGGTCTCCGTGGAGGAGGACAGCTCGATCTTCGCCTTCTCGGCGGCCTCGCGCAGACGCTGGAGCGCCATCTTGTCCTTGGACAGGTCGACGCCGTGGCCGTTGGCGAACTGCTTCACCAGGTAGTCGACGACGCGCTGGTCCCAGTCGTCGCCACCGAGGTGGTTGTCACCGTTGGTGGCCTTCACCTCGACGACGCCGTCGCCGATCTCCAGGAGCGACACGTCGAAGGTGCCGCCACCGAGGTCGAAGACGAGAATGGTCTGGTCGTCCTTGTCGAGGCCGTAGGCCAGGGCGGCGGCGGTCGGCTCGTTCACGATGCGCAGGACGTTCAGGCCCGCGATCTCGCCGGCCTCCTTCGTCGCCTGACGCTCGGAGTCGTTGAAGTAGGCCGGGACGGTGATGACCGCGTCCGTGACCTTCTCGCCCAGGTACGCCTCGGCGTCGCGCTTCAGCTTCTGCAGGATGAAGGCGCTCATCTGCTGCGGGTTGAAGTCCTTGCCATCCAGGTTGATCTTCCAGTCAGTGCCCATGTGGCGCTTGACGGAGCGGATGGTCCGGTCCACGTTCGTGACCGCCTGGCGCTTGGCCACCTCGCCGACGAGGACCTCGCCGTTCTTGGCGAAGGCGACGACGGACGGCGTGGTCCTGGCGCCCTCGGCGTTGGTGATGACGGTGGGCTCGCCGCCTTCCAGAACGCTGACGACGGAGTTAGTGGTGCCCAGGTCGATGCCGACCGCACGTGCCATTTCAATTCCTCCAGCTGACTTGAGTGGAACAGACTCAACCATGCCGTATCGCTGCGCTTGCGTCAACAGAACTGAGTCGAGTCGACTCAACCTTTAGCCGCCACTTACGCGCAACCCGGGGGCGCGGGGGTCCCGGGAAAGAGCCCCCCCGGCAGCGGCGCTGCAGCCGAACGGGTCACGGCGGCCGCGCGCCACCGCAAGACCGCCGGAGGCATACGGCAGCGTGCTGGCATGCCCCTCACACTCACCGCTCCACGGGTACGGATCCCCGCCACCCCACCGGCAAAGCGGGTGTTCGACCTTGTCGGGGCAGTGATGCTGCTCGCAGTGCTCGGCCTTCCGCTCGCGGCGATCACCGCCCTGCTCTGCGCGACCCAGGGCGGCCGCCCCTTCGTACGGGAGCCGGCGGCGGGGCTGGCCGGGCGGCCCTTCCGGACCTGGCGGCTGCGCACCGACGACGGCGCCGGCCGGATCGGGGCGGCCCTGGACCGCTGCGCCCTCGACGGCCTCCCGCAGCTGCTGAACGTGATCCGCGGCGAGATGTCGCTCGTCGGACCGCGCCCGGAGGCCCGTACGGACCGCCCGGAGCGACTCCTCGTACGCCCCGGAATGACCGGTTTGTGGCAGGTCAGCGCGCGTTCGGACCTCCCCTGGGAGGAGATGGCCCTGCTCGACCGGCATTATGTGGAGAGCCACTGGCTCGGGATGGACCTCGCGATCCTGGCGCAGACCCCGCGCGCGGCGTACCGGCAAAGGGTCGCCTGAGCGACACAGATCACCGCACGCTCGGCTACATTGCGGCGTCGGGAATGGGTAACCTCAAGCCTTGACTTCATAAGTTACCGCTTAGTAAGTGCCGCCCGAGGAGCCCTTCCATGCAACTCGCCGCGATCATCGTGTCGCTGGTCATCACGGTGGTGGCCGTCGCGCTGTTCGGCCGTGCCACCGTGCAGATCTACCGTTTCGTGCGACTCGGCCAGCCAGTGCCCGCGGGCACGCGCACCGGCGATCCCACGCAGCGCACCATCACCCTGGTCAAGGAGTTCCTCGGCCACACCCGTATGAACCGCTGGGGCATCGTCGGCTTCGCGCACTGGTTCGTGGCGGTGGGCTTCTTCTCACTGCTGCTGACGATCGTCAACGCCTTCGGCCAGCTCTTCCAGGCCGACTGGCTGATCCCGATCATCGGTGACTGGCTGCCGTACGAGATCTTCACCGAGTTCCTCGGCCTGATGACCGTGCTCGGCATCGTCACCCTGATCGTCATCCGGCAGCTGAGCCGGCCGAGCGGGGCGGGCCGCAAGTCCCGCTTCACGGGCTCCAAGACGGGCCAGGCGTACTTCGTCGAGGCCGTCATCCTGATCGTCGGCGTCTGCATCATGACGCTGCGCGCGCTCGAGGGCGCTCTGCACGGCGTCGACGGCTGGGAGCCGGGCTTCTTCGCCTCGTACCCGATGATCGCCGCCTTCGACGGGCTGAGCCTGAGCACGCTCCAGCACCTGACGTACTTCTTCGCGGCGCTCAAGATCGTCACGTCCTTCACCTGGATGATCACGGTCTCGCTCAACACCAACATGGGTGTCGCCTGGCACCGCTTCCTCGGCTTCCCGAACATCTGGTTCAAGCGGAACGCGGACGGCTCCACGGCCCTCGGCGCCCTGCAGCCGATGACCTCGGGCGGCAAGGAGATCGACTTCGAGGACCCGGGCGAGGACGACTCCTTCGGTGTCTCGCAGGTCGAGCAGTTCTCCTGGAAGGGCATCCTCGACTTCTCCACGTGCACCGAGTGCGGTCGCTGCCAGTCGCAGTGCCCGGCCTGGAACACGGGCAAGCCGCTCTCCCCGAAGCTGCTCATCATGTCGCTGCGCGACCACGCGCACGCCAAGGCCCCGTACCTGCTCGCCGGCGGCGGCAAGGACATGGAGGGCAACGAGAAGGCCACGGCGGAGCAGCTCGCCGGTGTCCCGGCCGCCGCTCTCGCGGAGGCCGAGCGCCCGCTGATCGGCACCGCCGAGGAGAACGGCGTCATCGACCCGGACGTGCTGTGGTCCTGCACCACCTGCGGTGCGTGCGTGGAGCAGTGCCCGGTCGACATCGAGCACATCGACCACATCGTCGACATGCGCCGCTACCAGGTGATGATCGAGAGCGCGTTCCCGTCGGAGGCGGGCACGATGCTCAAGAACCTGGAGAAGAAGGGCAACCCCTGGGGCCTGGCGAAGAAGCAGCGCGTCGAGTGGACCAAGGAGGTGGACTTCGAGGTCCCGATCATCGGCAAGGACGCGGAGGACCTCTCCGAGTTCGACTACCTCTACTGGGTCGGCTGCGCCGGCGCCCTGGAGGACCGGGCCAAGAAGACCACGAAGGCCTTCGCGGAGCTGCTGAACATCGCGGGCGTCAAGTTCGCGATCATGGGCGGCGACGAGAAGTGCACCGGTGACTCGCCGCGCCGTCTCGGCAACGAGCCGCTGTTCCAGCAGCTGGGCCAGGAGAACGTGGCCATGCTGAACATGGCCTTCGGCGAGGACGACGAGGACCCGTCGACGAAGAAGCCGAAGTCGGCGAAGCGGATCGTCTCGACCTGCCCGCACTGCTTCAACACCATCGCGAACGAGTACCCGCAGCTGGGCGGCGAGTACGAGGTCATCCACCACACGCAGCTGCTCCAGCACCTGATCGACGAGGGCCGCCTCACGCCGGTCACGCCGGTCGACGGCCTGATCACGTACCACGACCCGTGCTACCTGGGCCGGCACAACAAGGTCTACACGCCGCCGCGCGAGATCATGTCGGCCGTGCCGGGCCTGCGGCAGCAGGAGATGCACCGCCACAAGGAGCGGGGCTTCTGCTGCGGCGCCGGTGGCGCGCGGATGTGGATGGAGGAGCGGATCGGCAAGCGCATCAACAACGAGCGCGTCGACGAAGCCCTGTCCCTGAACCCGGACATCGTCTCCACCGCCTGCCCCTTCTGCCTCGTGATGCTCACCGACTCGGTGAACGGCAAGAAGAACGACGGACAGGCCAAGGAGCACGTCCAGGTCGTCGACGTGGCGCAGCTGCTGCTCGACTCCGTGAAGACCCCGGGCCGGACGGAGGCCGAGCTGGCCGCGCTCGCGGCGGAGGCCGAGGCGGCAGCCGCGGCCGAGGCCGCTGCCGCGAAGGCTGCGGCGGAGGCGGAAGCCAAGGCGAAGGCGGAGGCCGAAGCGAAGGCGAAGGCGGAAGCCGAGGCCGCAGCCGAGCCGGAGGCGGAAGCCGAGGCAGAGGCCGAGCCGGCCGAGGCGAAGCCGGAAGCCGAGCCGGAGGCCTCGGAAGAGGTCAAGGCGGAGGCGAAGCCCGAGGCCGAGGCGACCGAGGCGAAGCCCGAGGCCGAGACCAAGTAGGACACAGGACACCCGCAGCACCGGAACGGCCGGTCCCCCGCCCGGGGGACCGGCCGTTCCGTCGTACGGGGACGGGAAGGGCTCAGCCCCGGCCGCTCAGCACGGCGAAGCCCGGCCCGGCCGCACCCGCCACGGCCATGCCGCCGCCCGAGGCGACCAGCCTCGGGGTGCCGGACCCCGCCGGGTCGACCGTGCACTTCTCGATCAGCCTGCCGGTGAAGTCGTACACCCGGCTGTTCCCGCCGCCCTTGCCGTCGATGACGACGAACTTCACGCGCTTGCCGTCCTGGACCAGCTTGTACGTCCAGCCGTCGTGGTGGACGCTCGGACGCCGCAGGTCGATCGTGGCGAGGGCACGGCCCTTCGGCGTGGAGATCTCGACGCGCTTGCCGTTCGGGCCGTCCACGAGCTTGGCGATCCGCTCGTCGGGCATGGTGATCCGCACCGAACTCTCCTTCCTGATCTCCTTCTTCGGCTGCGGCTGCGGCTGCGGCTGCGGCGCGCCGTCCATCCAGGAGGTGACGGTGCCGTTCGGCTGGAGCACGGCGTGCAGACCGTTGTTCTGCCCGTACGACGCGGCACCGCCCTTGCTGACCAGCGTGTCCAGCTTCGTGGAGCCCGCGAAGACGTCCGCCTCGAAGTGGCTGCCGCCGATCCTGTAGACCTTGGCGACGGTCCCGTCCGCCAGCTTCACGGTGGTGACGTACGCGCGGACGCTCGGGGCCGGCTCGACGGACGGCCGTACGAACGCGTCCGCCGACGGCTGGGGCTCCGGTACGGCCGGCGAGTCCGCGAGGGCGGATCCGGCGGGGAGGGCCAGGACGGTGGCCGCGCCGGCGACGACGGCGGCGCTGCGGAGGGTGGTTCGGCGAGTGTTGCGCATGGTGTGAGCTCTTCTCGTGTCTCGTATCTCGTGCTCGTTCGTGCTCGTTCGTCCTGCGTGGCGGCGACGAGTACGAAGCTACGGACCCGATATGTGCGCATTCAGTCGAGAACGTAACGGAAAGCCGCAGAACACAACACAGCCTCGTAAACCGGACAGGCGACAAGATCGGACTCGGGGTGGGGGCAGCCCCTCCGGGATCCCCTAAGGGATGTCACAGGTCAGCCGCAAAGGGTGGCTGTTCCGGCTGCCCGTCCACCGATGCTCGCCGGACCAGGTACGTTCGATCACGTGGCTGGATTCAGGATCGGACGCGGCAGGGACAACAACCGCTCTCCGCAACAACCCCCGCAGCAGCAGCAGTCGTACAGTCAGCAGCAGCAACCGCCGCCGTACGGCCAGCCGCCCTACCCTCCCGTCGGCGGCCCGCCACCGCAGCAGCAGTGGCCGCAGCCGAACGCGGGAGGTCACGGCGAGCCGGAGTACTTCGACCCGTACGGGCAGCAGCAGCCGCACGCGCAGCAGCCCCCGTACGGCCACGGAGGCCACGGGGGCGGGGGCGGGGGCTACAACGACAACCCGGGGCACACCCAGGTCTTCGCCGTCGGCGAGGACCCGTACGGCCAGGGCGCGACCTACCAGGCGGGCGCGGCCTCGGCGGCGCCGTCCGGGCCGCGGCTGCCGTGGAAGGAACTGCTCCGCGGCATCGTGACGCGGCCTGGGCAGACCTTCCTGCAGATGCGCGACTACGCGGTTTGGGGCCCCGCCCTGATCGTGACCTTCCTCTACGGGCTGCTCGCGGTCTTCGGCCTCGACGACGCCCGCGAGGACGTCATCAACGCGACCGTGCCGAAGGCCGTCCCGATCGTCCTGTCCGCCGGCGTGGCCTTCGTCATCTGCGGCCTGATCCTGGGCGCGGTCACGCACACTCTGGCCCGCCAGCTGGGCGGCGACGGCTCGTGGCAGCCGACGGTGGGCCTGTCGATGCTGGTCATGTCCATCACGGACGCACCGCGCCTGCTGTTCGCCGTGTTCCTCGGCGGCGACAACATGGTCGTACAGGTGCTGGGCTGGGCCACGTGGGTGGCGGCCGGAGCCCTGTTCACCTCGCTCATCAGCAAGTCGCACGACCTGCCGTGGCCGAAGGCCCTGGGCGCGTCCGCGATCCAGCTGGTCGCACTGCTGTCGATCATCAAGCTGGGCACGATCTAGCCCCGTCCCACCCCGCCCCCGCACACGAAAGGGCCCGCCGCGCACTGTCCGCGCGGCGGGCCCTCTGCATGCCGACGGCCTAGGCGTCGAGGACCTGGCCCTCACGCTTGACGACGGGCGGCTCGACCGACCAGGGGAAGTTGATCCACTCGTCGGTCTTCTTCCACACGTACTCGCACTTCACGAGGCAGTGGGACTTCTCGTAGACGACGGCGGAGCGCACCTCGGCGACGTGGCCCAGGCAGAAGTCGTGGACGAGCTTCAGCGTCTTGCCGGTGTCGGCCACGTCATCGGCGATGAGGACCTTCTTGTCGGTGAAGTCGATCGCCTCGGGCACGGGGGCCAGCATGACCGGCATCTCCAGCGTGGTGCCGACGCCGGTGTAGAACTCCACGTTCACCAGGTGGATGTTCTTGCAGTCGAGCGCGTACGCCAGGCCGCCGGCGACGAACACCCCGCCGCGGGCGATGCTCAGGATGATGTCGGGCTCGTAGCCGTCGTCGGCGATCGTCTGGGCCAGCTCGCGCACGGCGCGCCCGAAACCTTCGTAGGTCAGGTTCTCGCGTACGTCGCTCATGCCTCGTGCCTCACCTGGGTGCGGTGGAAGTTCTGGAAGGAGCGCGAGGCGGTCGGCCCGCGCTGCCCCTGGTACCTGGACCCGTAGCGCTCACTGCCGTACGGGAACTCGGCGGGCGAGCTGAGCCGGAACATGCACAGCTGCCCGATCTTCATACCCGGCCAGAGCTTGATCGGCAGGGTGGCGAGGTTCGACAGCTCCAGGGTCACGTGACCCGAGAACCCGGGGTCGATGAACCCGGCGGTCGAATGCGTCACCAGGCCGAGGCGGCCCAGGCTGGACTTCCCCTCCAGTCTGGAGGCGATGTCGTCGGGCAGCGAGATGACCTCGTACGTCGAGGCGAGGACGAACTCACCGGGGTGGAGGATGAACGCCTCGTCGCCCTCCGGCTCGACCATCCGGGTCAGGTCCGCCTGCTCGATCGCCGGATCGATGTGGGCGTAGCGGTGGTTCTCGAACACCCGGAAAAACCGGTCGAGACGTACATCGATGCTGGAGGGCTGCACCATCGATTCCTCGAACGGGTCGATGCGAACCCGTCCGCTGTCGATCTCGGCCCGGATGTCTTTATCAGAGAGAAGCACGTCCCGAGGATACGCAGAGCGCGCGGGCCACCCCCAATCGAGAGCGACGACCCGCGCGCCTGCCCCGGCGACTACCGCTTCGCGCCACCCACGGGCACGGCGTGCCGCAACCGCGCACACCGCGGACACCGCAGCAGCCGCCCGGGCCCGATCCGGCCGGCACCGAGGTGCTGCAGCGGGAAGGAGGCGGTACTGAAAACGTGCCCTTCGGCACAACGGACGACGGTGTGCTCCATCGAGTCCCTTTCCCCAACGAGCCGTACTACGACGAATCGCCACATTAGGGGATGATCGGCACCCACTCCAGCCGCCGCTCCGCACCCACACGGTACGCCCCAACTCCCGTGCCCACACGCCCCGGTGTACGCCACACACGACAGCGACCCCGCGGCGGATTCGCCGGGGGTCGATCATGAGGTAGAGTGAGCGAAGCCAGGGATCCAGGCAACTGACCCGCCGTGCGGATGTAGTTTAATGGTAGAACATGAGCTTCCCAAGCTTATAGCGCGGGTTCGATTCCCGTCATCCGCTCTTGAGCGAAGGCCCAGGTCAACGACCTGGGCCTTCGTCGTTGTCTAGACCTCTCACCCCTCGCCGTGCCCTCTGCGTGCCCAACTCGCAAGAACTCCCTGGCCGGAGGGCTCTTCGCGCACCACTTGCACCACACGAGCCCCCGCCGGTCTCGCGTCGCGAGACACGTCCTCGATGAACTGCATCACACCGCTGTCTCCGTCGCGTGAATTCGCTTTCCAAAAGGGGCGGTTGGTCGGAGGGGTTGGCTCAGACCCTCGACGGGTCTGCCTAGTCCTCTCTCCCCGCCAACACGCGATCGGCCGCGTAGTGCGGGCAGGAAGGGAGGTGCCACGTCACCGTCACCCGGCACCGGTCGGCGGCGATGGTACGGGCCTGCCCAGTGGCCGGGCAGGCCGCGCAGTGCGGGCACACGACGGTTTCGAACTTCAGCTCAGCCATCACCTACGCCACCTTCCCCGCCAACGGTGCTCGCGACGAGAGTGCCACGCCTCCCAGCGGGACAGGCTCCACACACCGGTCCCCACTGATGCAAGTCTCGAAGAGAGCGGCGCACCGGGACTCGGGGGGCTTATGGTCCAGCCGCGCCAGCGAGATGGTCCCGGAGATCACCGTTCAGCCGATCATCTCGTCAGGAGGTTCCCGCGGGTGCCGATGGATGAAGGCAGTGACCCTGAGCAGGACACTCCGGCGGAGCGGCCGGGCAGGGATGGTCCTGCCGTTCACGTGTGGGCCACGGCCGGCCCACCATGCCTTCCCGCCGAGGCGGCCGCCACCGTCGAGGCCATCGTGCAGGCTGTGCGCCACGGCGATGAGGTACGTATCCGGATCCTGTTGGCAGCCCTGGTCGACATCGCCGACACCGAGGTTCTCCTCCACCTTCGAGATCGGCTCCGCGAACGACCGCAGTGACGGTCAGGCGCTTCGGAACAGACGTGTAGCGAGCGCGGGGCTGGCCGCGCCGCCTTGCCGTGGTTGCCCCCCGAGACCGCCATGGAGCCCTGCGAGCTGCTGATCCCTTCGGGAGGGCGCCGCGGACCCACCCCGCAGGCTCACGTCCCCTGGACTGCACGTCGCAGCTGGCGGACGCCCTTGCTCGCGAAACGCTGCACTCGGGGGCAATCAATATCTATCCCCGCGGCCAGAGAGTTTAATGGACCCCGCAGGGAGGGTTTTTCTGCACCGCACACGATGGAGATATTTAACGCACACGAACCGCTGCAGCGTGCTACTGTCGGTCTCGGTTGCAGTTTTGGTACCCAAAAACTTCAAGCGCTCCAGTCGGCTCCGCGCCACATTCGAGTGCTTCATATTTCCGGTCATTTTCCGGCGGGGCATCATCGCGGCGACACGGTGTCCGTATGGTGCGGATGCTGGTGTACTGCCCCAAAGGAGATATGACATGGCATCTGGCACAGTGAAGTGGTTCAACGCGGCCAAGGGTTTCGGCTTCATCGAGCAGGACGGTGGCGGCGACGACGTCTTCGCCCACTTCTCGAACATCGCCGCCCAGGGCTTCCGCGAGCTGCTGGAAGGCCAGAAGGTCACCTTCGACATCGCGCAGGGCCAGAAGGGCCCGACGGCCGAGAACATCGTTCCCGCCTGACGCTGACGCGCATTTCGTAGCTGGGGCCCGCATCCCTCGGGGTGCGGGCCCCAGCTGCACGCATTTCCCGCAGTGGTGTCACCTGCGGGATGAAGTATTTCAGGGTTACAGCCTGCTCGACGCTTCACCCGACTCGATTTCTTGGTTTCGCGTCCCCGTGACGCCACCTCATCTCAGCGCATGCGCCCGTACAGAATCTCTGTCGGCCAGAGTCGCTTTCGCATTCCATTCGGCCCGTTCTTGTGATTCCCTGCGCTGCGTTTCGCTGCGGGAATTCCTTGATACGCGCCGCATCAAGGAAAGGTTCTGAATGAACCGCACACGTACGAACGACCGTTCCTCTCGCACCCGCAGCCGCACCGGCGGCCCCGCTTTCGGCGCTGCCGCCGGTTCGGAGCGGGGCAGCCGCTTCGGCTCGTCGGCCCCGAGCCGTTCCGGAGGTCCGCGCCGCTCGGGCGGCTACGGCCGCCGACCCGCAGCGGTACAGGGCGAGTTCGCTCCGCCGAAGACCATCACTCCCGCGCTGCCCGCCGTCGAGGCCTTCGCCGACCTCGACATGCCGGCGGAGCTGCTTGCTGCCCTCGGCGCGCAGGGCCTGAGCGTGCCGTTCCCGATCCAGGGAGCCACCCTGCCCAACACCCTTTCGGGCCGCGACGTCCTCGGCCGCGGCCGTACCGGCTCCGGCAAGACCCTGGCCTTCGGCCTCGCCCTGCTGGCCCGCACCGCCGGACAGCGCGCTGAGCCGCGCCAGCCGCTGGCCCTGGTCCTCGTCCCCACCCGCGAGCTGGCCCAGCAGGTGACCGACGCCCTCACCCCGTACGCCCGCGCCGTGAAGCTGCGCCTGACCACGGTCGTCGGCGGCATGTCGATCGGCAAGCAGGCCGGAGCGCTGCGCGGAGGCGCGGAGGTCGTCGTGGCTACGCCCGGCCGGTTGAAGGACCTCATCGACCGTGGCGAATGCCGGCTGAACCAGGTCGCGATCACCGTCCTCGACGAGGCCGACCAGATGGCCGACATGGGCTTCATGCCGCAGGTCACCGCCCTCCTCGATCAGGTGCGCCCCGAGGGCCAGCGGATGCTCTTCTCCGCCACCCTCGACCGCAACGTCGACCTGCTGGTCCGGCGCTACCTCACCGACCCCGTCGTGCACTCGGTGGACCCCTCGGCCGGTGCGGTGACGACGATGGAGCACCACGTGCTGCACGTCCACGGCGCCGACAAGCACCGGACGACGACGGAGATCGCGGCGCGCGAGGGCCGGGTGATGATGTTCCTGGACACCAAGCACGCCGTGGACCGGCTGACCGAGGACCTGCTGAACAGCGGTGTCCGGGCCGCCGCGCTGCACGGCGGGAAGTCGCAGCCCCAGCGCACCCGCACCCTGACCCAGTTCAAGACCGGTCACGTGACCGTGCTGGTCGCGACGAACGTGGCGGCGCGCGGCATCCACGTCGACCACCTCGACCTCGTCGTGAACGTCGACCCGCCGACCGACCCCAAGGACTACCTCCACCGTGGCGGCCGCACCGCCCGCGCCGGCGAGTCCGGCAGCGTCGTCACCCTGGTCACCCCCAACCAGCGCCGCGACATGACCCGCCTCATGCAGGCCGCGGGCATCACCCCGCAGACCACCCAGGTCCGCTCGGGCGAAGAGGCCCTGAACCGGATCACCGGTGCCCAGGCCCCCTCCGGAATCCCCGTCGTCATCACCGCACCGGTCGTCGAACGCGCCAAGCGCAGCACGGCCTCCCGTGGCAGGCGTCGGCCCGCTTCGACGGTCCGGCGTGTGAGCGTGCGGCAGTCCGCCTTCGATGCGGCGGCCTGAGAACCACGTGATCAGGAAACTGACCCATCTCTGCAGGAGGCACGTTTTGACGCTGGTCCAGATGCAGCCCCGCTCCGCGAACGCCAACCCTGTGCACCGGACGGTGGGCGACACGATGGAGGCGGCCGGTCCACAGGTCTGTGACGACATGACGGTCGAGGTGGCCCTGGCTGTCATGGCCAGTGCCCGCGCGGGTCATCTGCTCGTCTGCGACGAGGACGGCCTGTGCACCGGGCTGGTCACCCAGGCCGGGCTCGCCACCGTCCGCGACAGCGCGGCGTACACGGACCAGGTCCGTCTCCGCGACCTCCTGGGCGACCCCGGGCCGGTCACCTCGCCCCTGACCACGATGGCCGAAGCCGAGCACGCGATGCGCTACCGCCGACTCGCTGCCCTGCCCGTCGTCGACGAGCAGGGCAGCGCTCTGGGCGTCCTCGCCCTGGCCCGCTGAACCGCCTCACGGCAGCACGACCGTCCCCTTCTACTTCCTGTGAGGCAACATGCGCTGTGTCATCGCCCGTTTCCCGTTCGACCTGACCAAGAGCGGTGTCCTGGAGTCGATGAAGGGCATCAAGCCCGAGCAGGTCGTCGGCGAGTCCGTGATCATCGGGCGCCGTACCTACCCCGTCAAGCAGGTCGGTCAGGTCATCACGCGCCAGGACCGCCGCGACTTCAGCGCCGGTGAAGTCCTCCGGGCCATGACCCAGCTCGGGTTCACCTGCCGCGGCCTCCCCCGGGCTGCCGTGCCCACGCGCGTCCTCAGCCCGCTCCAGCAGGCTTCCGCGATGCTCGGCATCCCGGTGACCGTCTGACGGACAGGACCGGCGCGAGCCGACACCCGAACACAGCGAGGAGGGCCCGACCGGCACGCGCCGGTCGGGCCCTCCTGCGTACCCAGGGGTTTCTTACGCGATGTCGGGTCAGTGGTCGGAGTAGCTGAAGTCGCCCATGGTCCATGCACTGACATCCGCGATCGAGACGCGATACATCCCACCCGTCTCCGGGATCCCCACCGTGCCCTGAAGGATGCGGGCCACATGGAAGTGCAGATGAGTGGGCGGTCCCTCGTGGGGTGTCGTGGCGGTGAAGATGGCGGCGAACTCGCCCAGGCGGGCGGAATCCGTCAGGACCTCCGACACCCGCTGCCTCCACACGGCTTCGGGTGCGAGTCGACCGGTGATGACAGCGCCACCGGTGACCACGGTCAGGGACATCTGATTGCTCTGCCCGGACTCCACCAGGGTGGCAACGTCAACGAGCAGCTCGTCAGGCTTCGACATGAGAGCCGATTTTATGCACCAGTCGTCCCGTCCCCTCGACCGGTAGCACTACCGGTCGAGAAGTGCACTCACCGCCTTCCCGCCGGAGGCCCGACGGGTGACGACACCGGTTGCTCGGGCGATGCGGTGACCATGGGCCAGCCGAATCCACCGGTATGGCCGCACAGGACACGGGGCCCGAGCCCCTGACCTGCTGTGCAGGCTGCTCTGCGCATCCAGTCCGACCGCGAACGTCTAGCTCTCCTCGGCGGGCACGAAAATCTATGACGGCCGCAGTAGACATTGAGTGGTGGCGTGGTTATGGTTTCTCTCGTAGCCCAGAGAGACAGCAGGGCCTGGCAGAGACGAACTGCCGGGCAGCAGTACCCGCAGTTGCAGTGCGCAAGACGGTGCGGTGGTGGAGTTCCGAAGCCAGGGTTGTTGCAAGACGGCGACGGGACTGACGACCGGACCGGGTGGCCCGCAGTCATCAGGGGCCGCCATGAGCAGTACCCAGCAGTGAAGTAGTGAGCAGCACCTCGGTGAAGGCGTCGGCTGCGGATGCGCGCACCGGGAAGTTCGGCAGTGGGGTTCTAAGCCAGAGCAGACGCAGGACGGGCAACGGGGCTGGCTGCCGAAAAGTGGCGCTGAAGCAGGCCACCAGCAGTACGCAGTACCGCAATGAGTGCAGTTCCCGCAGTACAGCAGTAAGCGCAGTAACCCGCAGTTGCAGTCTCTCCCGTTTGGTAAGCAGTTGATCACCGAGGGAAGAACGGAGGAGTTGAGGCGCCATCAGGATCGCCCGGGCGGAAGTCTTGAGTCCGGGTACCGCAGGACATCGATAGCGAGGTGGTCTCCGGTCGAGCAACCGCGATCCCCGCACAGCCTGTTCCCGTTCGGACGGGTCGGCGGAGACAGTAGGCCGGCGCAGGACTAGGGCCGGCAGATGGTGTAGCAGTTCCTTCGGGGCCCCGGTGCTGAACGCACCGGGGCCCCTCCCCTCGTTCCGCCCCCCTCTACCTCTCCAGGCCTGTCTGATCACCCGCTCCGCTCGCCGGCGTTCCTCCGCCACTGCTCCCGCTACCCAGCTGCGCACCGCCGCCCGCGTCCGGGAGCTCGTCGACCACGGCACTCTCGTGGAGGCGGCCCGGCTAGTCACGAACCAGGGCGATTACCCTCCGCGTTCCGCATGGAGTGGGAGGCCTCGTCGTGAAGGTTGAACGCGGAGAAGAGCTCGGTTTCATCGCCCAGGACGGCGGCTGCCCGGACTTATTCGCCCACTACTCGCGGCAGCGTGTCCCGCCGGAAGCCAACCGACCATGACGCCGCAGCCATGCCGGATCAGGTGCGCACCTTCGCCGGCGGTAGCGATCTTCTGGAAGCCGGCATCGGAGAGCACTTGCCAAACGCGATCAGGTGCGGAGACGGCTGTTGGGGCCGTCTTGCTCGTCGGCGGTGTCGTCGTTGAACCAGTAGTCGCCGGCGGCCAGGTAGCGGAAGGAATGGTTGCTGCCGGTGGGCAGCTCAACGGTGACCGCGCGGTTGCCGTCCTTGCGGAGGGTAAGAGGGTGCACGCCGGGACACCAGTCGTTGAAGTCGCCGACCACGCTCACCTCGGCCGCAGGCGTGTCGGCGGGCAGAACGAAAGTGACCTTGGCGCGGTTCTTGCGCACGGCGCGTTCCAGCACGAGAGACTCCTGACGGACAGGGGGAGGGACAGTACGGGCCCATGGTCAGGGCAGAGCAGGAGCCGCGCACGCCGACGCCGCCGTACTGCCCACCGGGTCACCCACCCGCTGCACCCAGCAGGACGCGCAACCGGGCACATGTGACAGTGCACGTGGGGTACGACGACGGTTGCCCCACGCAAGCAGGACCCGGCCGGGGCCCCGTAGCCACACCGGCCGGGTCCTGCGCCATGCGAAGCAGACGTTCCGCGAGCACGCCAAACTTCGGACCGGCTGGCGCCGAAGCAGTGTCACCCCCACTCCAGCCCACCTCAGCGAGGGTGGCCCGAGGGTTCGGTCCTGGTCGGCGCCAGGGGGTTGGCCCCGGAAGGCGACCGTCCCCGCCGGTGACCCGGGCGGCGCCCGTACGCGACCTGTGTGCCTAGTGAGGCAGGCCGTCCGGCCATCCCTCCGGAGAGCGGTCGCCGGGCGGCGGGTCGTGGTCCGCGGGGAAGAGGGGCAGGGTGCCGGTCATCTCCAGGAGGCGCAGGAGCTGGTGGTTGGGGGCTGCCAGGCGTACGACGGTTCCGGTCTCCTGTGCTGCGCGCCGGGCGGCGAGGAGTGCGTTGAGCGCGGAGGAGTCGCAGAAGGAGACGCGGCTGCAGTCGACCGTCACGGGCTTGGCCGGTGAGGCGTGGGTGAGGGCTTCGGCAAGGGCGAACCGCAGGGCGGGGGCCGTCTCGATGTCTATCTCGCCCGAGGGCCTGATGGCAACGGCGTGCTCCAGGACTTCCACGGCGATGGCGTTGCCGCCGGCCTGGCCCCCGGAGCCCGTGGTCCGGTCGGCGGTTCGGGGGAGGGGCGGGTCAGGTGCTGCGCTGGTCGTGGGTTTCCTGGCGGAGCCGGTCGGTGTGCCGGGTCAGGGCGTCGATGCGTTCGGCGAGCTCGGTGTCCTCGGGTCGCAGGTGGGCACGGGTGTCGATCAGAGGGCGGACGAGGCGGGCGGCGTCGTCGTCGGCGAGGGCCAGGTTCAGGTCGCCGACGGCGCCCTCGGCACCGTCGGGGAGACCGGTCAGAGCGGTGACCTGGCCGGCGAGACGGCGCAGGTCGGCCGCGTGGTCGCGGGCCCAGGCGGTCACCGTGCGGTCGGCGGCGCGCGTGTCGCGCATGGCCTGGACGCGCTGCTCGCCGGTACTCCCGACCGCTCCCGGGCGCAGCCGCAGGTAGCGCCGTTCTGCGGCCTGGCGGCTGGCGACCCCGAGCGGGCCCGCGAGGTCGGCCCAGCTCGCGCCCCGCCCGCGGGCGGTCTCGATCAGCCCGCTCTCCCAGTCGGCGAGCTGCTCGCGGACCTCGCGCAGCAGCAACAGCGCGGCCAGGGCCGGGTGTGGACCCGGGTCCGGCGCGCGCCCCGTCGGGGCCGTCGTTGGTGCTGCGGAGGGTCGCTGCGCGTCCCGCAGGGCCTGGTCGATGGTCTCCAGCGCCGCCGCGGCGGCGAGGAAGGGGACCTGGGTGGGCGGTGGGGTGGCCTCGCGTTCGGCCTCGTTCATGGGACTCTCCGTTGGCTTGTCATCCTCCAGATGACTGCTTACTTGTCATCGTTTCGATGACATGTTACAACGGAGGCACGTTGAAGCGCATTGGCAGTTTCTGCCTGAACCAACTGGAGGTGTTTCGCGATGTTGATGCGCACCGACCCGTTCCGCGAGATGGACCGGATCGTCCAGCAGCTGTCGGGTGCGTCTGGCACGT
Organism: Streptomyces sp. NPDC001549; assembly: GCF_042894025.1. Lineage (NCBI taxonomy): Bacteria > Bacillati > Actinomycetota > Actinomycetes > Kitasatosporales > Streptomycetaceae > Streptomyces > Streptomyces sp. NPDC001549. Next base: position 211,235 of record NZ_JBIAVJ010000003.1, on the reverse strand, counting down.
GGTCGAAGCCGTCGGTGATGCCGATGGACGCCTACCGTCAGGGCGACGTGTACGTGATCGCCTTCGACCTCCCCGGCGTGAGCACCGAGGCGATCGACATCGACGTCGAGCGGAACATGCTGACGGTGAAGGCCGAGCGTCGGCCCACGGGGAAGTCCGACGGAGTGCAGATGGAGCTCTCCGAGCGGCCCCTGGGCGTCTTCTCCCGCCAGATCATGCTGGCCGACACCCTCGACACCGAGCACATCGAAGCCGACTACGACGCGGGCGTCCTGACCCTGCGGATCCCGATCGCCGAGCGCGCCAAGCCGCGGAAGATCAGCATCGGCGGCGAATCCGGCCGCAAGCAGATCTCCGGCTGATCGGCCCCAAAGCGGCGGAGGACGGGGAACCGATCCCCCTCCGGCACCCCGTCCTCCGCGCCCCTCGCCCCTTCACCCCTCCCCGGAGGTGACGTGATGTCGATACGCAGGGAGGCGTTCCTGGCCCACGTCCAGGAACGCGGCGAGTACACGACCCTGCCGGAAGCCGAACGGGCGGCGCACGTCGTCCTGGCCCTACTGGGCGCGCACCTGGTCGGCACCGTGCGGGCCGAGCTCGCCGCCCGGCTCCCCGAGACGTACGCCCTGATCCTTCTGAATCCCCTGCAGGCCGCCGAACCGCTCTCACCCGAACGCTTCGTCCGCGCGACCGCGGCCTGGATCGAGGGCGCCACCGAGAAGACGGCCCTGTGGGACATCGGCGCGGTCCTCTCCACCGTGGCCGCAGCGGCGGGTGACGTCCTCATGCGCGAGGTCCTGATCCAGCTCCCGCCCGGCTACGACCTCCTCTTCGGGCACCCCCAGCCCATCTGACCGGCGCCGACGGCCGGAACTCGAACCTTCGAAGAGAAAGGCAACCGCAGCACCATGTACGACCAGCCTCGACCGGACCGGCCCACCCCCGCCATGACGTTCGACCAGATGCTGGAACGCGTCCGCTACGAGGGCGCCTACCCCACCCGCGAACGCGCGGAAGAAGCCGTCCGCACCGTGCTTGCCGCGCTCGGCCGGCAGGTCACCGGTGACGAGCGCGTCGACCTCGCCCAGTGCCTGCCCGTCGAAGCCGCCCTCACCCTGACCGCCCAGATCCCCGATACCGAGCAGCTCACCGGCTGGGGCTTCGTCAAGGACCTGGCCGCACGAACCGGCGTGAGCCCGGCCATCGCCCGCTGGGACACCGGCGCCGTACTCGCCACCGTCACCGCGCTCGCCGGACCCGACCTCCTTGCCCGCGTCCTCCAGCGACTCCCCGACGACTACGCACTCCTCTTCGGACAGGCGCAACTGCGCCGGCCTCAGCGCGCCGCCGCCTGACCGGAGCCGGCTGCGCGCGGACATGCAACGGGGCCGGGACCGCTCCTGCGGTCCCGGCCCCGTGCACACGAGGGGTCAGTGCTTGAAGGTGTCCTTGATCTTTTCCTTGGCCTCGCGGGCATCGCCCTTGGCCTGCTCCGCGCGGCCCTCGGCGGTAATCCGCTCATTGCCCGTCAGACGGCCAGCGGTCTCCTTGAGCTTGCCCTTGGCCTGCTCGCCCTTCGCCTCGGCCTTCTGCTCACCAGACACAGCTGATCACTCCCTGTTCGATGGAAAGGTCTTACAGAACCCCGTATGACCGGTGGGATCCCTCCCAAACAGACGGGCCGGCAATAGGGTGACGCTCGGGGCGAAACGTTCGGCCATGGGCCAGCCGGCCTGGATGCCGCAGCGGTCCGCGCGGCGCCTCATGGAGGTGACCGTGCCAGCGAGCCGGAGCGCGGTGGTGACGAGCCGGGATCGTGTCAGGCCGGCTCGGTCAGGACGTGGTCGGCGTCGGGTAGCTCGTGGACGTGAGCGGCCGCACCTTCCAGCGGCAGGAGAGGGCGCAGGGGACAGTCGGCCGGGGTGTGGTCGTGGTCGACTTCCCAGGTGGGCAAGGGTGCGGCGGGGGCGCAGTCGGTGGAGACGGCGTAGAGGTTGCCGAAGCAGCCCCGGCACACCAGTGCAGCGTGGTTCACGGGAGTGCCTCCGGTTGAACCGACTCGGCTGAGCCATCCACGGGGCGGGCCTCCCCCGCCAGGTGGAGCTGGCGCAAGGTGCTTTCCGTCTCGCGCCTGAGGTGTTCGGAAGAGGCCAGACGCTGCCACAGCGGGTCGGGGAGGCCGGGGACGGCGGCGCCGCGGGCAGCCCATTCCTCGGCAAGCTGCGTGTACAGGGGTGTGTCCTGGTCCGGGGGTTCTCCGGGAATCCGGCCACGGGCGTGTGCCGGGCTACGGGAAGGCCTTCGGCGCGCTTGTACCGGAAGACGGCCAACCGCTCTGCGCTTGCCGCTGCCGGCCTGTGCGCCGCGGCTGGAGTCCGTCCAATGATCGTCCGTCACGTTCGTCAAAACGATTCTTCCATCCTCCAGGACACCGTTTCCGGTGTGCCGCGACGCTCTCGACCGTTGCTCTGGCCCTCGATGAGGCACACACCGTTGACCGCCCCCAGCTGCTCCCTGTGCTGCGCATCGACAGGAGCGACCGTGCGTTCGGGGTCGATTACCTCCTCACCCGCCACACGAAAATCTATGGCGACCGAAGTAGACATTGGGCTGTGGCGTGGTTATGGTTTCTCTCGTAGCCCAGAGAGACAGCAGGCCCTGGCAGAGACGAACTGCCGGGCAGCAGTACCCGCAGTTGCAGTTCGCAAGACGGTGCGGTGGTGGAGTTCCGAAGCCAGGGTTGTTGCAAGACGGCGACGGGACTGACGACCGGACCGGGTGGCCCGCAGTCATCAGGGGCCGCCGTGAGCAGTACCAGCAGTTACGCAGTGGCACTACCTGTAAGTGCAGTTCGCAGTACCCAGCAGTGAAGTAGTGAGCAGCACCTCGGTGAAGGCGTCGGCTGCGGACGCGCGCACCGGGAAGTTCGGCAGTGGGGTTCTAAGCCAGAGCAGACGCAGGATGGGCAACGGGGCTGGCTGCCGAAGAGTGGCGCTGGGTCAGGCCACTGAGCAGTACGCAGTACCGCAGTACCAGCAGTAAGTAGTTGATCACCGAGGGAAGAACGGAGGAGCCGAGCACCATCAGGATCGCCCGGGCGGAAGCCTTGAGTCCGGGTACCGCAGGACATCGATAGTGAGGTGGTCTCCGGTCAAGCAACCGCGATCCCCGCACTCCCGGCAGCATGTCGGCCGGGTCGGCGGAAACACAGGGTCGGCGCAGTATCAGGGCCGACAGATGGTGTAGTAGTTCCTTCGGGGCCCTGGTGCCGTACGGCACCAGGGCCCCTCCATGCGTTCCATGAGAGAGGTTCAATGACAGCAGACGATTCGTTCGGCCGTCTCGACGACGACGACTACCCCGCCTACACCATGGGCCGGGCCGCCGCCATGCTCGGCACCACCCAGGGCTTCCTCCGTGCTATCGGCGAAGCCCGCCTGATCACCCCGCTCCGCTCCGAGGGCGGCCACCGCCGCTACTCCCGCTACCAGCTCCGCATCGCCGCCCGCGCCCGGGAACTCGTCGACCAGGGCACCCCCATCGAGGCCGCCTGCCGCATCATCATCCTCGAAGACCAGCTCGAGGAAGCCCAGCGCATCAACGCCGAGTACCGCCGCGCCGCCGAATCATCCGCGCCGCCGTCCTCGGCCTGACCCGAGTGTGCCCGTCGGGATCGACGGGCCTCGGTCGTCGAAGGAGTGCTATTCGGGTGCGGACGCCTCCGCCAGGTCCGCCCCGGCGTCAGCGCTGCGTGTGACCTGGTGGGTACCGTGCCAGTCCAGGCACATGACCGTCGCGTCGTCCTGGAGACGGCCGCCATGCGCGCGCAGAATCTCGGCGACCAGAGCACGGGAGGCCTCGCGGGGGTGGAGATCGCCCGTGCGCACAACCAGGGAGGGCAGATCGACCTCCACAGCGCGGCGCTCGAGCATGCCGTCGGTGAGCATCACGAGGCGGTCACCCGGCTGCAGGTCCAGCCGCTGCACCCGATAGGCGGTACGTGGCTGGATACCGAAGGGGAGATCGACCTCGGGAACCATCTGCTCGACCCTTTCCCGCCTGAGGCGCAGGGGCCAGGGATGCCCGGCGTTGACGAACTGGGTGGTCCCGTCGAGCAGGCTGATGCGCAGCAGCTGCCCGGTGACGAAGCCCCGCCTGCCGTGGTCGATGACGGCCCGGTTGGCCTCCAAGGCCTGTACTTCGAGCTCGGCGCCGGCACGCCTGGCCCTGCGAAGGGCGCCCACTGCGAGGGTGGCGAGTAGCGCGGCTTCCACGTCGTGGCCCATGGCATCGGTGACGGAGAGTTGCATGGTGTCGCGGTCGACGACGTAGTCGAAGGTGTCACCGCCGACGTGCGTGGCCGGTTCCAGCGCTCCGGCGACCGTGAACTGGGCTGCCTCACACGCCAGTGAGGTGGGCAGGAGTCGGTGCTGGATCTCGGCGGCCAGGTTCAGGGGCCGTGTACGGCGACCCCATTGGTAGACGTCGGTGAAGGACCGATTGGCGATCACGATGTAGGCCAGGGCGTGAGCGGTCGCGCCGATCTGCCTCATCGCGAAGTCGTCGGGGTGATCCGGCAGGAAGAGTTCGAGCAGGCCGATGGCGTCGCCGCGGTTGGTGACGGGCGCCACGACCCTGACTCCACCAGCTGCTCTCCGCCGGCGCGTCCCTGATGGGCGCCTGGATCTCGCTCCTCGGTTGGGGGCATGACCGCTCCTCTCCTCCTCCGACACCGTGGGACCGGCCCCTCCACGAGAACTGCTCCCTGACGCTCTTTCCGAGCGCCCGAGGCCTTACGGTCGGCCCCCACTGCCTCGTCGAAGCCATCCATCTGGGGTCGCAGCCTGTGACCACGGCCGGCACAGATCCGAGAAACCCGCGGGGCCGACCGTCCTCAACCCTGCCCGAGGACCCGCACGCCAGGTGGCTGCTGCTGCCCGCGCAGGCCGCGCTGCCTGACTGGTTCACTCGAACAGCAGGCATCGGCCCTACCCGGGGACGCTGCCCGGCCACCGGCATAGCACGCGCGCCCGGAATCCTCTGAGGACCCGGTTGCGAGGCAAGCACCGGGGCATGGGGATGGACGAGTCAGCCGGCGGTGTGGCTGTGGCCGCCGCCTTCGAGCGGAGAGTGAGGAGACGGGGTTGTGAGCGGTGTGTGGATGTACGCGCAGGACAGCGGCTACACGTCCCGGCAGTCACTGGTGGGGTTCACGGTTGAGGCGGCTGACGGAACCATCGGGCACGTGGACCGCCAGCAGGACCAGCCCGGCATGCAACACCTGGTCGTCGACACCGGCGTGTGGGTGTTCGGCAAGAGCATTCTGATCCCGGCCGGCGCCGTCGCCGGCATCGACACCGAAACACGGACGGTAAAGGTTTCAGGGACCCGGGAAGAGATCAAAGCCGCTCCCCAGTTCACCACCGACAGCGAAACGGCTGACCACCGCTACCGGTCCGCCGTCGGCAACTACTACCTCTCCCTCCGCCGCCCCCTCGCACCCTGACCCGAAGCCAGCCGGCAACTCGCCCGCCCCAGGGCGACAGCAGCCCCGGGCAGAACATTGCCGTGCTCAGTAGACGGTGAAGGAGATGGCGATGTGGTGCGCGGTGAAGGCTGCCACGGTCAGGGCGTGGAAGACCTCGTGGAAGCCGAACCAGCGGGGTGAGGGGTCGGGGCGCTGAAGGGCGTAGACAACCGCGCCCGCACTGTAGAGAAGCCCGCCGGTCACGATCAAGGCGAGTACGAGCGCCCCACCCCTGTCCAGGAAGTCGGGCAGGTAACGCACCGGTGCCCAGCCCAGGGCCAGGTAGCAGGGGGTGTACAGCCAGCGGGGAGCTCCGACCCACAGGACACGGAAGGCGATGCCGGCCAGAGCGCCCGTCCACACGATCCACAGCAGGACGGACCGCTGGTCAGGGGGGAGGAGGAGTACGGCGAGCGGGGTGCAGGTGCCGGCGATGATCAGGAAGATGTTGGCGTGGTCGAGGCGACGCAGAACGGCCTCACCGAGTGGTCCCCACGTGCCGAGGTGGTAGACGGCGCTCGTCCCGAACAGCATCCAGGCGGTGACGGAGTACACGGTGCAGGCCAAGACTGCCTGCGGTGTCCCTGCCAGGCAGATGAGGACGATGCCCGCGCCCAGCAATGCGGGGACCATGCCGGCGTGAAGCCAGCCCCGTAGCTTCGGCTTGATCGGTTCGACCAGCTCGGCCGCCCGCTCGACCAGGTCGGCAACCGGGTGGAAGTCCTCGGCGGCCTTGTCACGGTGCGATCCGGAGGGAGGACCACTTGCCTCGCATCCTCCGACCGTCGGTGCGGAAGACACACCGCCGGTTTCGATGTCGTCGCGGGACACTGCTTCCCTTCCTGCCTCGGACTGCTGAGCGTCACTGGCAACCATGTGCTCATGCTAGGAGCCCCCGCAGCAGCAGGGTCCGAGGCCTGCCTCGGACCACCGGGCCGGCACCGCCGAAGGTGGCCTGTTCAGCCGCCCCGTGGTTCCGGTCCTGGGAGCCTGCCACCAACTGGGGCCGTGGAAGCCGTGTAAGTCGGCGGGCCATGGGAACGATCAGGGTCCTCCGAACGGGCCTCTCCGCTCTCCTACGTTCAAGGACCGCCGATGCTTCCCGAGTTCCGCTCCCACGCAGCCGCCCCCCTTTCCCACCAGCTGGAACAGCGACTGGGACTGGACCCGCGCCTCGAAGCGGGCCGAATCGACGTGGAGCGCGTCGCCGACATCGCCGTCGTCGCATCCGCCCACTCCGACGGGTACGCGGCCACCGCGCACCTCCTCGGACTGCTGGCGGCGCTCCCCGCTCCCACCGAGGCCGGAGAACGCTTCTGGTCGGACCTGTGGAGGTCCTCGGGCTCCCTCTACCTGCTGCCCGCCAACATCAAGACATTCGTGCTGAGTTCGCTGGCCGGAGAAGGCACCGGTCTGGCCGGGCAGATCCTCTCGGCTGTCGACGAGATGACCCCGCCCCAGCGCGTCGCAGCCGGAGAGGTCATCGGCCAGGCACTCGCCGAGTCCGACCACCTCCCCGACCTCAAGACGCAGGTCATCGGCGAGCTGTGGCTCCGGGACCTCGAACTCACCGCCTGGCGCGTCCTGCACGCGGACCACAAATCAGCGGATCCGGCTGAACGGAAAGCCTTCCTCGACGCATGGAGGCGTGCCTGAGCGCCAGGTTTCCTCTCGACACAGCACGGCCGTACACGGGCCATCGACGAGCGCCGCCGCTGCTGTTCGGGCCCAACGGCACCCAGCGAGCCGGTGAGGGGAGGAAGGCGTGACGCCTCCCTCCCCTCACCCACCGATCGTCAGGCGCCCCTCGCCGATCTCTTTACCGCTGCCTTGTCGCGGGCAGCGCGCACCCTGGCGTCGATGCCCCCGGCGACCTCCTGCTGACGCTCGTCGTCCGAGTGCTGGTAGATCATCGCGGCCTTCTCCGAGGACTGGCCGGCGCGGACCATCGTGTCCTTGAGGGTCGCGCCGGACTGGGTGGAGAGGGTGTGCCCGGTGTGGCGCAGGTCGTAGAAGCGGAAGTCCTTCGGCAGGCCGACCTTCGCGCGAGCCTTGGCCCACTTCCGGCCGAAGGTCGTGCGCCGGAACGGCGCACCCTTCTCCCCTATGAACAGCAGCCCGTCGGGCTCCTTCTCCGCGAACCAGTCCAGGTGCCGCTTGACCTCCATGTAGAGGTACCTGGCGCTGGACCGGCACAGGCAGATCGCCCGCGCCCTGGCCCGCCGGGTCCGCCCCGAGCACGAGACGCGCCTGCGTGACGGCCTCGCGGTCTGGCAGGGCCCGCTGCCCGCGACCCTGGACAAGGAGCCCGACCTCCTCGCCGACCTCGCCGCCACACACCAGGCCGACACCATCGTGATCGACAGCCTCAAGGACGCGGTGAGCACCCTCGTCGACGACGCACTCGCCAGTGCCTACAACAACGCCCGTCAGCGGGCGATACGCAACGACGCCGAGGTCATCGAGCTGTACCACCAGCGCAAGGCCACCGAGGGCGCCCCACGTGCCCAGAAGCCCTCGCTGGACCGGGTCTACGGCTCCACCTGGTACACCTCCGGCACGGGCAGCGTCCTGTTCGTCGCGGGAGAACCCGGCGACCTCGCCGTCACCCTGCACCACCTCAAGCACCCGACCGGCGAAATCGGCCCGCTCCAGGTCATCCACGACCACGATCGCGGCACCTCGAAGGTCGACCCCACGCTCGACCCCGCCCAGCTGCTGCGCACCCGCCCCGACGGACTGACCGTCCGCGAACTCGCGGTCATCCAGAGCGGCCAGACCAACCCCGACCGTGCCGCCACCGAGAAGGCCAGGCGCACCCTGGACCGCCTCGTCACGACCGGACTCGCGGCCAAGGCCGAAGGCGCGGCAGGAGGCGCCGGAGGTGGCCAGCAAGCCCGCTACCGGGCCTCCGTCCGCCACATCGGCGCCGTCTCCTAACCCCGCCGCCGGAGCGGCCGGACCGTACACGGGGGCGTACACGCGCCCTCAGGGCACGACCCCGCCCACGCTGCCCCGCAGGCGTACACGTCCAGAGCAAAACCGCATGTCAGACGTTCACGCGACCGTACACGCCGTACACGCGCCCAAGCGTTCACGCGCGAGCCCCCCTTTAGAAGGGGGCTCGCGTGTACGCCCCCTCCGTGAACGTCGTGAACGACCCCGTCCCAACCACCCATGGAGCACCCCCGCTTGACCACCCTCACCCTCCCCACCACGATGCACCAGGCGACCGGCTGGGACCGCACCGCGATACTCGCCCTCGGCACGGCCGGATGCGCCCTCTCCTACGACGCCCTCCAGCAGATGGCCGTCGCGATCCACGTGCGCGGGCTGCTGACGTACCTCTTCCCGCTCGTCATCGACGGCTTCATCGCCTACGGCGTCCGCGCGCTGCTCGTCCTCCACGAAGCGCCCTTCCGCGCCCGCCTCTACGTATCATCCCGCCGAGTCGGCCGCCCGGCTTCCGCTGAACTGGACCAGCTGATCGCCATCGGCAGACAGATCGACGGGAAGCAAACGCGCGAAAGCGTCGCCGCAGCCATCCGCGCCGACGGCCACACGGTCAGCGACAAGCGCCTCACCCAGGTCATGGCTGCCCTCAAGGCAGAGAGAGCCACTGCTCGACCCCGCGAATTACGAGATCACTGACTGAGCGGTAATCACCGCAGGTCAGTGCACGACCAGGTAGCCCTACTCGCCTCTTGCCCCAACCGCGACCAGAGCCGGACCGCCTTAAGCCCGAGTTCCGCCTGGTCCCGCACAACTGGCCGTACTCACCCCACAGCCGCGGACAGGCAGCACCGGAAATCCGCGCGCCTACACACCGGCACCGCCCGGCCGCGCCTTGAACACCCGCCAGCACCGCCCCGATCCGCACCGAACACCACGCAGAGGAGCACCACATGCACAACCAGAACGTCCACACCCCCACTGACCAGCAGAGGACCCGTTCCTCAGCCAACAGCGCAGCAAGTTGGAGGTTCGGACACTCCCCCGTCGGGGGTGCGTCCGAACCGGAGCCCGCCCCGGGGGTGGCGGGCTCCGTCCCGCGCCAGGGGGCACGGGACGGGGAGGCTGCGGCCGAGGGCGGACCGCAGCCTTCCAAGCGCCGGGGCAAGCCCCGTACCCGCGCCAAGAAGCGGCGCCCTGCACTGAGCGTCCGCCTCAGTGCCGCCGAGCGCGCGCTCGTCTCCGCCGCCGCCGGTGCCGTCGGCATGAGCAAGGCCGGCTTCCTCGCGCACAGCGCACTCGCCGCTGCCCGCGACCTGAACCGCACCGCTGCCGTCATCGCCAGCGAGCAGGAGGTCCTCACCACCCTGTTCGCCCTGCGCCGCCAGCTTGGCATCGCGAACAACAACCTCAATCAGGCGGCCAAGGCCCTGCACCTGGGCGTCGCCCCGGAAGGGCTCGACGACACCATCGCCGCCGTCCTCTGCGCCGTCGAGGACATCCGCCAGGTGACCATCCGCATGATCAACTCCGAAGGAGACCAGGCCGCTTGATCCCCTCCATCCACAAACAGGGCGGCGACACCGCCGGCCTGATCGCCTACCTCTTCGGCGCCGGCCGGAGCGAAGAGCACGTCGACCCGCACCTGGTCGCCTCCTTCGACGGCCTCGCCCCTGACCCCGGCCGCGACCTCGGCGCCACCGAGGAGGATCTCCAGCAGCTCCTCGACGAACCCCTCCACCTCCTCCCCGCGGACACCCGCCCGGACAAGCACGTCTGGCACGCCTCCGTCCGCGCCGCCCCCGGCGACCGCACCCTCACCGACAACGAGTGGGCCGACATCGCCCAGCGCGTCATCGCCGCCACCGGCATCGACCCCGGTGACGGTGCGGGCTGCCGTTGGGCGGCCATCCGCCACGCCGACGACCACATCCACCTCATCGCCACCCTCGTACGCGAAGACGGCCGCAAGCCCGACCACCACCGCTCCGGCAAACGCGCCCAGACCGAATGCCGCCGCATCGAGGCCGACTACGACCTCCACCGCGTGGCCCCCGGCGATGGCACCGCCGCCAAGCGCCCCACCAGCGCCGAACAGCACAAGGCCAAGCGCCGGGGCCGGGACCGTACCGCCCGCGAGGAACTGCGCGAGACCGTCCTCCACTCCGCCGCGGGTACCGGCTCGGAAGCGGAGTTCTTCGACCGCCTCGCCTCCGCCGGCCTCCTCATCAAGCGCCGGACCGCCCCCTCCGGTGACACCCTCGGCTACACCGTCGCCCTGCCCGAGGACCGCAACAAGGACGGGGCGCCCGTCCACTACTCGGGGTCCAAGCTCGCGCCCGACCTCTCCCTGCCCCGCCTCCGCGAACGATGGACCGGTGCACCGACCCGGCCGACGCCCGCCCAGGCAAGCCGCCCCGCATCCGCTCGTCGCCGCGCCACCGGAGCCATCTGGCAGGCCGTGCTCCTCATCGATCACGGTGACGACGGGACCGTGGCCGCCCAGCTCGCCGCCGCCGGCGAAGTGCTCGACGCCCTCGCCAAGACCTCCGCGGCCCACACCCGCACCCAGCTGCGGCAAGCAGCCACGGCCTTCGAGCGGGCGGCCCGCTCCCACGTGCGTGCCGAGCGCGGCCAGGACCAGGCCCTACGGCAGGCTGCCCGCGATCTCGTGCACAGCGGTCCGGCCCTGGGGCGGGGTGACGACGGTGCAACAGGCGCGATGCTCATCGACATGGCGTTCTTCCTCGCGGTAGCGGCGTCTGCCTGGCACGCCAAGAAGACCCACGCCCAGCAGGCCGTCGCCGCCCTCCAGGCAGCCGACCATCTCCGGGCTGCCTACGAACCCGCCGCGGCCCAGCCCATGGCCCTCCTCCGGCAGCGGGGCCGACACATGTCCCGGCCCCTGCAGCACCAGCAAGCGGCGGCCCTGCGCCACGCCGTCCCAGACCTGGCGGACCAGATCCTGGCCGAGCCCGGCTGGCCGGCCCTGGCAGCCACCCTCGCCGAAGCCCAGGCCTCCGGCCACCGCCCCGTCGACCTGCTCGCCGAAGCATCCAGCGCAGGGAGTTGGGCAGCGCCACCTCCATCAGCGACGTCCTCGTCTGGCGGCTCCGGCACCTTGCGCAGCTACCCGCCGACCCCGGCAGCGCGCCTTCCGGCACGGTGCGCACCGGCAGCGCCGCCGAGGACAGCTCTCTGGAAGGCAACTCGCTGGCCTTCCTCGCCTACCTGGAATGGACCGTGGGCGGCGACTCCGGGATCCGCTTCGCCACGGCCGCGTACGAGGCGCTCGGTTCGGGCACGGCACCCGTCGTACGGGCACTACTGGCCGACCGACTGGCCTGGCAGCACGCGACCTCCGGGAACGCCCGGGACGCGGACTGCGCCCTGGGCCTCGCCGAGGAGGCGATCCACGAGCCCGGCGACGAGCCGGGCCCCGACTGGGCGTACTGGGTGGACCGCGACGAGATCGCGATCATGACGGGCAGGTGCTGGTCGGAGCTGCACCGGCCCCTGCGGGCGATCCCGGCTCTGGAGGACGCCCTGGGCCGGTACGACGACTCCCGGTCCCGCGACAAGGCGCTCTACCTGTCGTGGCTGGCGGCGGCCTACCTGGACGCCGGCGAGATCGAGCACGCGACCGCGATCACGACCCGGGTGTTCGACCTCTCCGAGGGACTCGCGTCGATCCGGCCGATGGTGCGGGCCCGCCTGATGGTCAAGCGACTGGAGCCCCACCGGTCCCTCGCCCCGGTCGGTGCGCTACTGGAACGGGCCAAGGGTTAGCGGGTGGCCCGCGTGATCCAGTCCAGGTACTCGGCTCGGCCGACGTCGATGTTGAAGGCGATGACCTCGGGCGAGTCATAGGGGTGGTTGTCCACCAGATGCTTCTCCAGCGCTTCGCGCCGATCACCGGCCGTACGGAAGGTCACCTGGAACTCGGTGCCCTCGGAGACCTCTCCGAGGTGCTGGTACGTCGTCTCGATGGGTCCGGTCACCTGCCCGGAAGCAGCCAGATTCGCCTCCACTGCCGAGCGCGACAGCTTCCGCGCGGCGTCCTGATTGTCCACGGTCGTGATCACGATCAAGAAGTCAGCCATGTGGGCAACGTACCTGGCCTGGTGTCGCGTTGGCCTGCACAAGTCATTGATTCCGGCGAGATCGACGAGAACCGATCACGCCGGGCGCCCCGCACGACCCCGGCGCCCTTACGCGCTCCTGGCCGAACGGGTGACGCGAGCCTTTGCCGCCCTTGCCGGAACCCTAATTTCGGAGCATGAACCTGAAGAACGGGAAGAACGATCACCGCATGACCAGTGCTGGCATCGACCTCGACGCACTCCCTCCGAACACCCTCGTCACGCAGAACGGCAAGATCACACCGATCGGCGAGTTGGTCATCGAGAAGATGGCTAAGGATCTGGCCGCAGTCTGTCAGCAATCCCGAGACCCGCAGGCCGCACTGAGGGTGCTCCAAGAGATCATCCCCGAGCAGATGAGGAAGGTCGTCATCCAGCCCGCCCACAACGGACCCAGTGCGCTCCGCACAGCCCTGACCGGCCTGGCCGGGTCCCAGTGCCTTGAGCGCCGTCCGGGCCGCGATCCTCTGACTGGCCACAGGGACGACGGTCAGCCCGAGACCGACGCGACGTTCTTCGATCGGCTGGTGTGCACCCAGCAGCATGGCCACAGCGGCGACCACGAAGACGCCCTTGAGCGGACCTGGCAGCAGGCGGAGCTTTCGGTGTGACCTTGCGGTTCTCCAGCACCTTGTTTCGCGCTAGCCGCCTGGGCCCGATGCTCGTCGCGAACCCATCACGATGATCCGGGCGACCGACGCTTCGCAACGCCGTCAGACAGGCCCGTGAACAGAGCACACGGCACCGTGGTCTCCGAGATCGCGTGGACGGTTTGGAGGTCGGCGTAGGGGTTGATGGAGAAGCTCAGGTTCGGCTCGCGACTCAACCTCGTCATGGTCATCGCCGCGAGCGCGACGAACTCGTCCGTCTGCTCCCACATAGGGCCGAACACATCGCCCCAACACCTGAGATCCGGCATATCGGAACCGCTGACATCGACGACCAGGACAGTCGGCATCAGCTTCGACTGCCTTACCTTCCGCTTCTCCCTCAGCACGTTGCGCGCCACTTCCTGTGCCGTCGCAATCATGTGAGGGCTGTTGTACGGCGCTGTCATCGTGCTGCGGCTCTCGTTTGGCGTGACCCGGATGGTCACCCACGCAGCAGGTATCCCGTCCGCAGGTCTGGCCGGCGCGGCCTCCACTCGCATTGATGTGACCCCCGGCCCTCCGTCGGACGGCAGGAATGCCTCGATGATCTCCCTGCGCACATTCTCCCGGATCGCTACGGGAGGAATGGGGTCAGTGGATGTAGTCACTACCGCCGGCATGCCTCTCGCCTGAAGCCCCGCACGCAACTCGCGGGTCAAGCTGTCAAGGCTCTTCGGTCGGCGCGAGCTGACCTCGATACCGAAACGCGTCGCCCCGGCGTCAAGGAGGAGATCGGGCCCCTCGCCTCCGTTGAACCTGAACGGCACACCGCTCGCCGCAAGGTGCGATGCAACCGTGAGTTCGGCCCGGTGCGTAAGGAAGAGCTCCATGCCTTCAGCGCTCTGGTCCCAGAACCCTCGGAAATCCTGGCGCTTCGCTGCGAGCCCGTCAGGCTGGACCCGCTCCAGAATGGCGAGGGTCTCTTCTATCGCCGTCAGGATGGGGCTTCGCCACCACGCATGGACGGCCCCCCGGTAGCGGCTCGGGCGCTCCGCCTCGAAGTACCAACGCAGTGGGTGGGTCGGAACTCCGTCCATCCACTGGCTGAGAACTGGCAGGCCATTTCCGCTCCGGTCAACCATCCATGGATCCTACGAGCCAGCCGGTCCCTCGTGCCATCAGGTTCTGGCGCTAGGTGTATCGCCTCGTTAGGTTGGGGACGCGGCTTGCGGGTGGTTTGCCTGCGAGTGCGGTGTGTCCGCGGTGGTGATTGTAGGAGTGGAGCCAGCCGGGGAACGCTTCGCGGCGTTCGATGTCTGACCGGTAGGGGCGGGCGTAGGCCCTTGACGGCCTCGGTCTCCTGTCCCAGACCCGGGTGCAAAGCAGGCGTCTCAGCTCTCGGCGGGGGCGGCGGGCTGGTCTGCTTGCCGGGAATCGGATCGCCATCAACGGGGTTGGTGGGGGATGAGCCGTTATTGGAGGGCCATGCGAGCGATTCAGGTGTACGAAGTGGGCGGTCCCGAGGTGCTGCAGGAGGCCAAGGTGGACCAGCCGCGGCCGGGTCCGGGCGAGGCGATCGTGGAGGTCGCCGCATCCGGGGTCAACTTCCTCGACGTCTACCACCGCGAAGGCCGGTACAGCCTCCCGCTGCCCTTCACCCCGGGCACTGAGGGCGCCGGCACGGTCGTCGAAGTTGGACCCGGCGTCGCTGACGTCGCAGTCGGGGACCGGGTCGGTTGGGTGGAGATTCCCGGCACTTATGCCGAGCGGGCCGTCGTGGACTCCTCCCGGCTGGTGCCGCTGCCCGACGATATCGGCTTCGAGACCGCCGCCGCCGTGCTCCTCCAAGGCATGACCGCGCACTATCTCGTCAAGGACGCCTACCCGGTTCAGGGGGGCGACACGGTGCTCGTGCATGCGGCTGCTGGTGGCATGGGGCTGCTTTTGACCCAGCTCATCACCCATCTCGGCGGCAGGGTGATCGGCACGACGTCGACCACGGCGAAGGCCGAGCTGGCGAAGCGTGCCGGGGCCGCTGAGGTGATCCTTTCCTCCGCAGTCGACGATCTCGCAGCCGAGGTGAGGCGGCTCAACGGCGGTCAGGGACTGCCGGTTGTCTTCGACGGCGTCGGCGCGCACACCTTCGATGCGAGCCTCGCCAGCCTGCGAACCCGCGGCCATCTCGTGCTCTTCGGCGCGGCAAGTGGTGCCGTGCCGCCGTTTGATCCGATTCGGCTCGCCCACGGCGGTTCGCTGACCCTGATCCGGCCCAGCCTCGGGCACTTCATCGCCGATCGGTCCGAACTGCTCCGACGGGCCGCCGATGTGTTCGAGTGGGTGCGCTCCAAGGCGCTTGAGGTCACCGTAACGGGCCGCTACGCATTGTCCGAGGCCGCCCAGGCCCACAGCGATCTGGAGGCTCGGCGTACCACCGGCAAGCTGCTCGTCGTACCCGATGCGGCCGCTATTGGACGCCGCGAGGAGACGCAGAGCTGATCGCGGGTGACGAGGTCGGGGATCTTGGAGACTGAGATGTCGAGGGCATGGTCGACCGTCATCGCCAAGATCCCCGACACCGTCAGGCACTCAGCAGGCCGAGATCAAGTTCTGGCGGGTTTCTGGCGTATCTGGGTCACACCCCTTCAAGATCCCTAAGCCGAGACCTGGCTCACCCGTCCACAACCTCCCGGGACAGAACAGCTAGGTGCAGGTCGACCGTAAGACGGCAAAACACCACGCTGCATCCCCACGAGAGCAGATCTCAGGCCCAGCCGCAGACGTCCGGCATCGCACCAGCAGCACTAGTTGGAACAGCGATTGCCCCTGCAAGGTCACCTCAAAATCGCCGCTGTCGGACCCCAGAACTGCCGGTCCGATCGAAGCGGTCAAGCACCCGCCTCGGCAAGCGCGGTTCACGTGCCCCAGCCGTGCCCTTAGGGGCGGTAAACAGCGGTCATCACGGGTGCGGGCAAGGCCCTCCAGAGACCTCGGCAGAGGGGCATACTCCCAGGTCAGAGGCTATACCAGCACGCCGAGCACCATTGATTCCCAAGCTTATAGCGCGGGTTCGATTCCCGTCATCCGCTCTTACATGAAGGCCCAGGTCAGCGACCTGGGCCTTCATTGTTGTCTAGACCTCTCAACCTTTGCCGTGCCCTCCGTGTGCCCCAACTCAGCGGAACGCCCTGGCCGGAGGACCTTACGCGCACCACTTGCACCACTTGGGCGCAGAGGCGTCCCGGATCCCGAGCCGCATTCCACCCGACCTGCACCACAAGCTGCCGATCCTGCGCGAATTCGGCTCCGCAAAGCGGGGACCACAACCGCCCACCCGGTCCCGCCGGTTCGGGCCAAGCGAGCCACTCTCTGCACCCAGGGGCATCACCACCGGCGCCAGCCGAACGACAGACCCGCACACCTATAGATGATCACAAGTAGTGACCGAAGGATGACCTGTTGTCAGTGCTTCCCACTGCGACGGCCGCCCCTTCACCAAGGAGGAGCAGGCCACCGCCTTGCACGCCACCCGCGCCGAATGGAGTACAAGCGGACGCTGGAGGAAGTCCCGGAAGCCTTCCAGCGGTTCCTCGCCCCGTTCATGGAGCAGCTCACCGGGAAGACCCTCGGCAATGCCGTCGAGTTCATGACCGAGGACGAGAGGGCCGAACTCGAGCGGCTGCTTGGCCTCATAATCGAGCCCCCTCGTTCCTTCGCCCCGTACACCTTCTGACCGACGCCACCGGGGCCAACGCATTTCAGCGTTGGCCCCGGTGGCATGTCCGCATGGCCGTACGGCTAGAGCTGCGCCCTCCTGGCGTCGCGGCGCCGGGCCACGTAGCGGAGCAGGGCCCAGATCGCCGCGACGTTGACCAGGGCGCTGACCAGGATCACGGCGTAGAAGCCGAGTCCGGCCCACGTCGAGGGGTCGTCGGCCACGGAGGTGTCCGGCGCCACCCAGTCCTCGGGGAGGGGGGCCGACTCCGAGGGGTAGTCCGTGGGCAGCTTTACGGGCGGCTCGGAGCCCTCGTACTGGGGGTCAAAGGGCGTGTCCGAGTCCAGGGCATCCGGCGCGGGTACGAGGAACGTCAGCAGCAAGAGGCTGACCGGCGCCGTGGCCAGGATCGGGAAGACCCCGAACATCCCGCTGTCCCCGTTCCACTGGCCGACCGCGACGTAGACCAGCATCGCGACCACCAGTGCCAGGTACGCACCGGGCACCCACATCTCAGCCTTCGACCAGCGCCGCACCATGACGTTCCCCGTTCCGTACCGCTTCGTTCGACCTGCGCTCAGTCTCGAAGCTGCCGGGTCCCGCCACCTGAGTACGCCTACTCATCCTGATCGGCCCTGCGTACCTGGTCAGAGCCGTGCACGGCAAGCACACCGGGGACACCGCGCACCGTATCTCCCCATGTCTGGCACACGGCGCCGGAGGATTCCGCGACTAGACCACGGCCCCATCCCCGAGCCCGTCAGCGCCGATGGCGCCCCGCAGGACGTGGGCGATCTCCTCGGGCTTGAGGTCGATGCCGTCGAGCCCCTCCACGGTCAGCGGGATTTCCTCCAGCGCGTATTCGCCGCGACCCTCGGCGCTGAACTCGGGGCCGGTGCGGTCTTCGAAGGACCAGATCGCGATGCGGGCGAGGTAGAAGAACTGACGCTCCTTGTCTGATTCCATGGTGTGGAGGAGGCGGATGATGTCGGCTTTCCCCGCGATCTCCTCGTGGATCTCACGGTGGAGGGCGGCCTCCCTGGACTCGTCGCTCTCCTCGACCCCGCCGCCGGGCAGCACCCAGTACTCGGGGACGTCCGGCTTGGTGCGGCGGATGACCAGCATCGTGTCGTCCGCGGTGACGAGGACGGCTCGGACTCGTTCGATCATTCGGCGTTGTCTCCTTGCTTGTTGACGGTCTCAGTGCAGCAGCCAGCCGCCGTCGACGTGTACGGATTGCCCAGTGATGAACGACGCAGAGGGGCCCACGAGGAACGCGACCAAGGCCGCGACGTCTTCGGGGCGTCCGCGTCGCGGGACGCACTGGCGGTTGATCTGGTCTTCCGGGCGGGCGCGGTGATGGGCGGGGATGACGCTCTCGGCTTCGACCTGGATGGCGCCGGGCAGGACCGTGTTCACGCAGATGCCGTACGGGCCCAGCTCGCGGGCCAAGGAACGGGTCAGGCCCAGGAGGCCCGCCTTCGCCGTGCTGTAGGCAACGAGGTTCGTCCGGCCGGCGCGGGCGTTGACGCTGCCGATGTTCACGATCCGGCCCCAGCGGCGTTCGATCATGCCGGGGGTCAGGGCGTGGCAGGTGCGGTAGTGGGCGGTGAGGTTCACGTCGATGGAGTAGTTCCAGGCGGCTTCGTCGGTGTCCTGCCAGGTGACGCGGGGGTAGGAGCCGGCGTTGTTCACGAGGATGTCGACGGGCCCGATCTCGGCCCGGACGAGGTCGGCCATGGTCCGCACGGCGGTGGGGTCGGTCAGGTCGGCGTTCACCGCGATGCCGGGGCTTCCGTCGTGCTCGAAGGCGGCGAGGAGGGCGTGGGCGTCGGGGTCCTGGCCGAGGTGGTTAACGGCGACGGTGGCGCCGGCGGCCGCGAGGGCCCGTCCGATCTCGGCGCCGATGCCGGTGGCGCCGCCGGTGACGAGGGCGGTCCGGCCCCGTAGGGGCCAGGCCTGGAGGGGTGCCTCAAGCAGGGGCAGAGACATTGCGGCTCCGTTCGCGGGGGTCGGAATGAGGGGGGCGTCAGCGTCCGGTCGGCGAAAGGTGCCCGCCGGCGATCCGGGCAGCCACACCTCCTCCGAGGCAGTACCACGAAGGGCGTGCCCCAACCGTGCCCTTAGGAGCGGTCAACAGCGGTCAGAATCGGATCCCGGAGCGCCATCCAGAGGGGGCCGACAGGGCTTGTTTGTGCAGGTCAGCCACGGTGTGAACGCCTTCGCGCAGTAGATTCCCAAGCTTATAGCGCGGGTTCGATTCCCGTCATCCGCTCCATGACAAAGCCCCAGGTCAACGACCTGGGGCTTGTTTATTGCCCGGACCTCTGAAGGGTCCGCGTGCCGTTCGCGTGCCACAACCACCCTCACGGTGCGCCGGATTGCGCCTCGACCCCGCCCGGCTGGGCACCGACGACCAGGCCGTGCTCGCGGACGCCGCCTGGTGGACCGGACGGGTCGAGGAGTCGATCGTCGCCCGGGACCAGTTGCGGGACCAACCCGAATGCGAGGAGCAGTGCCACCTCGTCTCGGTCGAGACCGAGGAGGCCCAGGAACGCGGCGCGTTCGCCGAAGCCGCCCAGAAGGCCTCCGAGATGGCCGAGATCGCGCGCCGCTGCGGCAGCAGCGACCTACTGGCCGTGAGCACGGTCGCGCAGAGCGGCGTCCTGCTCGCCGAGGGCCGGGTGGCCGAGGGGCCCGCCCGGCTGGACGACGCCATGTGTGCCGCGACGGCGGGCGAGCTGAGCGCCTTCTTCACCGGCTGGATCTACCGCCTGGGCCTCCAGGCGTGCATAGCCTGCGCTGACCTGCTGAGGGCCGCCGAATAGACCGACGCCGCGATGGCCTGGTGCACCTCCATGCCCGAGGCGAACAACTTCTCGGGGCTGTGCCGGGTCCACCGCGCGGAGGTCGCCGAGCCGTCCGGGGACTCGGCCCGCGCCGCCGATGAGGCCGCCGTGACCTGCGCGCGGAGCTGCTGCCGTACGAGACCCGCATGGCAGCGGACGCGGTCTACGTGACCGCGGGGATCCAGCGCCGGCGCGGCGACCTGGCGGCTGCCGAGGCCTCGTGCACCCGGGCCCACACACTGGGCCGAGACCCGCAGCCCGGGCTGTCCGGCGCCGGATCAGGAGGCTCCCGGACCAGCCGGCTAGCTGGGGCCGCCCACGGGGACGGGCTCCGGAAGGCCGGCCGACCGGCGGTTCAGGGCCGCGGTGGCCGGGCCGGCCAGCAGGGTGGCCAGGCAGAACAGCACGGCGAGTGCCGCCCAACCGAGCAGCCCGGTGGCGATCACCACCGAGGTGATCAGCGCGGGCCCCACGATCTCCTGCCCGGTGGTGCCGAGGCTGAAGACGGCAAGGTAGATCCCGCGCCGCGGCTCCGGCGCGTACTCGTAGGAAAGCTCCCAGCCTCCGGCCGACTGCCACAGCTCACCGAGCGTCATCAGCACACCGGCCGCGGCGACCAGGGCGAACGCGGCGGGCAGCGCGCGATCCGCGGCGAGGCCGAGGCACAGGCAACACGCGGCGAGCGCCAACCCGCCCAGCCGCAGTGCCCGGAGCGCTCCGCCGGGCCGCTCCACCCCCTTGGCGAACGGCACTTGGAGGAGCACGACGAGCACCGTGTTGGCCAGCACCACGAGCGGAACGTACTCGCCGGGTACGGCGGTCGCCTGCACCACCCAGAGCGGGATACCGATCGACAGGATCGTCATGTGCAGCGTGAGCACGCCATTGACCGCCGTGAGCGCGAGGTACCGCCAGTCCCGGAACCCCCGGATGCCGGCCAACGGGCCCTCCGCCCGCTGCCGGGCAGCCGAGCGCGGCACGTCGATCCGGCCGAGCAGCGCCGCGGAGAACACGAACGCCGCGGCGTTGCCAAGGACGATCATCCGGTAGCACCAGACACCGCCCCCGGCCAGCAGCGGCACCGCGAGCAGCGAGCCCAGCGAGAAGCCGACGTTGCGGACGGTACGGATCACCGCCACCGTCCTGGTCCGGTCCGTGTCGCCCGTGACGGCGGCCACCACCGCCTGGCTCACCGGGGAGGTCGCGGCCTCGGCCATCGCCAGGCAGGAGGCGACCACGGTGAAGGCGACCGGCCCGTCGACGAAGGCCAGCACGACGAACCAGGCGGCCCGCCACAGCTGCAGGCCGATGAGCGTGCGGTGCACGCCGATCCGATCCCCCAGCGCCCCGATCGGCACCGTGGTGAGGAATCCGACGGCCGCCGCGACGGCCAGCCCGACCCCCACCTGCTCGCTGCTCAACCCGACCGACCGGACGAAGAAGACGGCGGACCCGGCCAGGAAGAGCCCCGTGCCCGTCGCGCTGATCAGCGAGGTCAGGGCGAAGGTGCGCCCGGCCGCGGTGGCCGGGACGTAGTCGCGCAGCGAGAGGCCCATCACCGGGCCCCGCCGGCGCCGGTACGGATGGCCACCCGCCCGGCCGCGTGCGCGGCGTTCGCCGCGGCCTCGGCGCCGTCGCGGCCGGTGGCGACGACGAAGCCGGCGCGCTCCCAGGAGCTGGTGGCGGCCCGGGTGGTGGTGCCCGGGACGGCCGAGACGTGCAGCGTGTGCACCCCGGGGGCGGTCCGGGCCTCCTCCTCCCCGTCGACCGAGGTCACGGTGCCGGCCGGGGCGGAGAGGAAGCGGATCGCGGCACCGGCCGTGGCCAGCCGGGGAGCGGGTGCCCCGCGGCCCTCCAGCACGGCCAACAGCCCGCCGAGGATGCTTCCGCCGTACGCCAGGTCGATCAGGGTGTCGATGCTGTCGCCGGGCAGCCGTCCGGCGCACTCGACCAGGTGCGGCCGGCCCTGGTGGAGGATCCACTCCGCGTGCAGCACACCCGAGCGGAAACCCGTGGCCCGTACCAGCGCGGCCATCGCGGATTCGAGCGCCGCGACGGTACCGGCGGGCAGCCCGGCAGGGACGACGTGGCCGGTCTCGACGGGGTGGCGGGAGTCCTGCACGCTCTTCGCGGTGACGTTCACGAACCCGGGCCGCCCGTCCACGACCAGCAGCTCCACGCTCACCTCGGGACCGTGCAGCCGCTCCTCGACCAGGTAGCGGGCGGCGCCCGAGTAGCCGACCCGCAACTTCGGCTCGTCCGCGGCCGTCGTCCCGGCCCACGCTTCGTGGATGTCGTCCGCCGGCCCCAGCAGCTGGACCCCGAGGCTGGCCTGACGGTTGGCCGGCTTCAGCACGCACGAGCCGCCGTGCCGGGCGCGGAAGCGCTGCACGTCGTCCGGCCCCTCGGCCGGCGCCCAGTCCGGCTGGTCGACGCCGCCTGGGCCCGCGGTACCGCGCAGCAGCGCCTTGTCGCGCATGACTCGGGCCGCTGCCGTTCCGGCGCCCGGGACGTCCCAGGCCTCGGCGAGGGCGGCGGCGCCGACGACGCCGTACTCGACCGCCGGGATCACGGCCCGCAGCGCGGGCGGGCGGGGGACGGCCGCGACGAGCCGCTCGGGCCGCTCCTCGTCCTGCGTAGGCGCCGGCCGCAGCTCCGCCACGCAGCCGTAGCGGGCGGCCAGCTCACCGGCGTTGCGTGCGGCGATCACCGCCGGTTCCTCCAGCACCAGCACGGACCGGGCCGGGAGCAGCCGGTCGAGATCGGCCAGCAGTCCGGCGCTGAAGCCGACCAGGACATGGGTCACGGCGGGCGTGGCTTCCGGCACCGCTTGCGGCATGGCGTCCGGCGTCGGTTCCGGTGTTGCTCCTGGCATGGCTTCCTCACGGGTCGGGGGGGGTGCTCGGGACCGGCGGGCGACCCGCCGGAGCGGGCTGCGGCGCGGCGGGCAGTCGCGGCGCGGCCTCCTCCGGCGGCGCCGCGGTGGCCCGGCCGACGCGCAGGAGTTCCCGGCAGAGGGCGTTCGTGGGGCCCATCAGCGCCACCGCGCGGGCATCGCGCAGCAACCGGTTGATCGGACTGCTGCGCCGGTAGCCCGAGCCGCCGAGCAGCCGCTGGACCTCCTGGCAGACGTCCTCGGCGATGCTGGTCGCGGCCAGTTTGCTGTGCAGGGTGGTGGCTCCGGCCGCCCCGCTGTCCCGGCGGCCGGCTCGCTCCACGACCGCGCGGACCGTCTCGACCTGCGTGGCGAGGCCGACCAGGCAGTGGGTGGTGTCGCCGTGTTCCAGCAGTCCGCGGGCCGTGGCGTGGGCCGTCGCCAGCTCCTGGGCGGCCGCGGCGATGCCGGCCGAGACCGCGCCGAGCGTGGCGCCGGACTCGCGGACTCCGGCGATGATCCGCGCGGCGCCGCCGACCGGGCCGAGCACGGCCGTCCCGGGAACGGCGCAGTCGCGCAGCTCCAGGAATCCGGTCGCCGAGCCGCGCATCCCCTCCAGGTCGAGGGCGGGGCCGGGGCGCAGCCCGGGGTTCGCGGCCTCGACCAGGAAGAACGTCTGACCGTCACCGCCGTAGAAGCCCCCGGACCCGTCGGCGCCACCGGACGGACCGGCGCTCCGGGCGAGCACGAGGTAGAGGTCGGCGACGCCCGCACCGGTGACGAAGGCCTTCGTGCCGTCCAGCACCCAGCCGTCGCCGCGGCGGTCCGCGGTGGTGGCGACGTTGCGCTTGTCCGCGCCCGCGCCCTCCTCGCTCCACGCCGAGGCGACCAGCCACTCGCCGCTCGCCAGCCGCGGCAGGACGGCCGCCTGCTGCTCCGGGCTGCCCCACTCGACGATCCTGGCGGTCACGGCGTAGTGCTGGAACAGCACGATCGCGACCGACGGGTCCACCGCGGCCACCCTCTCCACCAGCCGGTTGGTGACCAGTGCGTCACCGCCCCGGCCGCCGTGCGCGACCGGCACGCCCGCCGCCAGAATCCCGGAGGCGCGCAGCTCCGCCAGGGCCTCGGCCACCGGCGCACCGGTGGCGTCGGCCTCGGCCGAGGTGCAGCGCAGGACCTCGCGGAGCCGGTCGAGCCCGTCGTCGGCACCGGTCACAGGGAGGCTGGCAGCCATGCGGGAGACTCCTCTCGTTCACGTCCTCCGCCCAGGCGGAGGGTCAGATCGCCGAGCTGGTAGGCGCGTTTGCGGCCCACACTGACCCAGTGCAGGTTGGCCTTGCCGGCGTCGTCCGCGGTCACCAGGCTGGTCACGCTGGTCGTGCCGCCGGGGGTGTCGACCTCGACCCGGCCCTGGTCGCAGCCGGCCGCCCGGGCGAGGCGGTACGGCACGGACCCCTCGACCGACGCCGCGGCGCCGAGGCAGGTCGTCCCGGTCAGCGCGAGCGTCGGGTGCCAGCTGGGGACGGAGATGGCCCGGACGGCCAGCCGGCCGGGGTGGTAGGCGCCGACCAGTGCGATCTTGGGGAAAGTGCCGTCGACCGGCCACCCCAGCAGTTCGGCAGCGCTGTTGCGGATCGCGGCCATCCGGGCGAACACCTCGTCACCCGCGCCGAACAGCTGCTCCTGGCTGGTGAGCCCGAGGCTGCGCGCGTCGACGAAGACATAGGGGTTGCCCATCGAGACCAGCGAGGACTCGTACGAACGCGGGCCCACCGCCAGGGTGTCGGTGGCGTTCCCGGTGAGCAGGAGCCGGGCCAGCGGGGTCTGCGGGGACTGCACGAAGTGCACGGTGAAGCTGCCGCTCCCCGCCTCGTCCGGCTCGCAGACCACGTGGTCGCCGTTGTTGAGTACCCGCACCCGGACCCGCCCGCCCGGGACGAGCGAGACGGTCCGACCGGCCTCGGCCACCACCGCGGCGAGGATCGAGTGGCCGCAGCTGCCGCGGAACTCGAACCGGTCGTCGCCGCCCGGCAGGCACTGGACGAAGCGGTAGTCCAAGTCGAACATCGGGTGCCGGGACGGTGCGACCAGCGCGAGCTTCAGCACGTGTGCGGCGTCGACGCCGCGCAACTGCCGCCGGATGACGGCTAGTTCGGAGCGAAGCTCGTGCTCGTCCCCGGACAGCCGGGTCCGGTCGAGCACCAGGGTGGGGCAGGGCGCGCCCTCGGCCAGGGCGAACCGGGCGATCATCTCGGCCCCCCAGTACAGGGAGCCGCGGCCTTGCTGTCGCAGAACTGGTCCAGCCAGAGCTCGTGGACGAGCAGCGACCATATGGCCAGCGCCGCGCGGGCCGAGGGGTGCTCGGCCTGACGGTGCAGCAGGTCGTCCACCCGCACCGGGTCGAGCAGGCCGTGGCGGGCGAGCCGGTCCTTGGCGAGCAGGTCCCGGGCGAAGGCCATCAGCGGCTGCCCCGGGGCGAGCATCGCGGTGATCGGCAGCGTAAACGGCTGCTTCGGCCGGTCGAGCACCGACGCCGGCAGCCGGCCCGCCGCCGCGGCGTACAGGACGCGCTTGCCCCGGTCGCCGGCCACCTTGTAGGACCCGGGCAGCGCCCGGGCGAGGTCGACCACGGACGGCTGGCAGAACGGCAGCCGGACCTCGACGGAGGCGGACATGCTCAGGTGGTCCACGCGGCGCAGGTGGTAGGCGGGCATCCGGGACCCCACCTCGAAGGCGGTGATCGCCGCGAGCCGGTCGCCGCCGGCCCCGGAGGCGGCGTCGGCCTCGCGCAGCAGGGCGGCGATGTGATCGGCGTCGGAGCCGCTGCGGCGGATCAGGTCGCGGTAGTCGTCGGAGTAGAGCTCCTCACGCATCGCGCGCGGGACCGCCGCCAGCTCCTCGACGTAGCCGGTGACCCAGTCCCCGCCGGGGGGCACCCGCAGCGCGGCCCTGATCCGGTCGTAGCCGCCGAACAGCTCGTCCGCGGCGTCCCCGGTCAGCGCGACCCGGTAGCCCGCCGCCCGGACCGCGTCAAAGAGCGCGTACGTGCTCAGCGTGATCGGGTCGGCATTGGGCTGGCCGAGGTGCCAGACGACCTCGGGCAGCAGCTCGGGGAAAGTCCGCGGGTCGATCTCCACCTGGTGGTAGGTCGCGCCGCAGCCCTCGACCACCTCGCGGGCGAACGCCCGCTCGTCGGCCGGCCAGGTGCCCCGGTAGGCGATGTTGAAGGCGTGCAGGTCGGCGACCCGCTCGGCCGCGAGCACCGTCACCAGGCTGGAGTCGAGCCCGCCGCTGGTGATCGCGGCCACCGGCACGTCGGCGACGGTGAGCCTCGCCACCTCGCGCCGGAGCAGCTCGCGGGTCCGCTCGGCGGCCTCCGCCTCGGTCAGCCCGGGGTCCGTGACCGGCGCGCTCTCCCGGCGGAACACGCGCAGCCCGCGCGAGCGGGACACCACGGCGGTGGCGGCCGGCGGCAGTACCCGGACGCCCTGGAACATGGTCTGCTCGCCGAACGGCGTCTTGGTGGCCAGGTAGGCGTCCAGCCCGTACTCCCAGGGCACCGCGCCGACCGTGCCGAAAGCGAGCAGCGCCGGGATCTCGGAGGCGAAACAGAGCTGGGCGCGCGCCGCGTCCCAGTGGTAGTAGAGCGGCTTCATGCCGACGCCGTCGGTGGCGAGGACCAGGGTCGGCTCCGCGCGGGTGTCCATCACCGCGATCGCGTACATGCCGTCGAGGTGCTCGGTGAAGTCAAGGCCGTACTCCAGGTACAGCGCCGGGATCACCGCTCCGTCGCAGCGGTCCCGGAAGGCGTGCCCGCGGGCGGCCAGGTCGCGCCGGAGCTCGTCGTGGTTGTAGATCTCGCCGTTGAAGACGACGGTGATCGAGTCGCCCAGGCGGTACGGCTGGTCACCGCCGCCCGGGTCGGTGATCGCGAGCCGGTTGCTGCCGAGCGCCCAGCCCGGTCCGTACGCGTGGGACTGCGCGTCGGGTCCGCCGTGGCGCTGGACCGCCGCGACGGTGCGGAGGTCGTGCGGCGTCATGCCCGCGTTGAAGTGACCGTGGATGCGGCACATCGGCTCACACCACCCCGGGGGCGGGGACGGACTCGACCACGGCCGAGTACGTCGCGGCGATGCCGGCGACGCGCTGCGCGACCTCGTCCTCGCTGCGCACGGCGAGGAACACGATGCCGTTGGCCGCGGAGGAGTACAACCGGTAGCCGACGACGTCGCCGGCCTGGTGCAGCATCCGCACCTTCAGCACGTCGGGCAGCTTCTCCAGCACCTCGGCCGGGGTCTGCTCGACGATCCGGCCCTGCCGGATAGGCAGGTCGACGTTGACCACGATCCGCTCGTCCGGGCTCGGGTCCAGAGTGGGCTCCTGGCCGAGCGCGGTCTCCAGGAAGGCTTGCCAGAGGTCCACGCCGTGGCCGAGCCGGACGGCCTCGACGATCCCTCCGCCGCCGGGCCGGCAGGTGATCTCGCCGACCAGGAAGCCCTCGTCGGTCTTGAACAGCTCCAGGTGGGTCACGCCGGAGCGCATCCCGAGCGCCTTCACCACGCGGCGGTGCAGGTCCTCGACGACGGCCCGGTCCGGGTCGTCGGGCGACAGGAAGTACGAGCCGGTGAACTCGTCGAAGCGGCCGAGCAGCGGCATGAAGTACCGGGACGCGGCGAGGAAGCGGACCTCGCCGTCGTGGACCACACCGTCGCAGTGGTACTCGCCGGACATCCCGACGAACTTCTCGACCAGCAGCGGGCAGCGGGCCTCCCGCAGCCGCTCGGCCTCCTCCCCAGCCGCGAACAGCTCGAACTCCTCCGGGGAGCCGAGCGCGAACACGCTCATGCAGCCCGTGCCGAAGGCCGCCTTGAGGACGACGGGCCAGCCGAGCTCCTCGGCCCGCTCCGGGAGGTCCTCCAGCCGGTACAGCGGGCCGAACGGCGCGGTGGGCAGTCCGGCCGCCGCGAGCCGCTGCTTCATGACGAGCTTGTTGGCGAAGGAGTTGGCGGCCTCGTAGCCCAGGCCCGGCAGGCCGAGGTAGGAGCGGAGGAAACCGGCCGTCGCGATGCCGTGCTCGGCGGGCGAGACCACCGCGTCCACCGGCCCGGCGGCCAGCACGTCGAGGGCCGCGTTCTTCACCGCGAGCAGGTCGTCGATGCTGGGGACGGTGCGCACCTCGACCCGCTCGTCGTACCAGTCGACGAAGGCCGGCTCGGTGATGACGGTGACCCGGCCGAACAGGTCGCTGTGTAGGACCTCGGGAAGGATCGGCTTCCGGGAGTTGACGATCAATACGTTCTTGCGCATGCGGATGCGTTCTGTCTTCCGTCTGGTTGGTCTTCGGTGATGATCCGGACGCCGGCGAGCACCTGCCGGCACCGGGCGAGGGCGCTCTCGGCATCGGGCCCGGAGGCCAGCACGTGGGCGGCCCGGTCGTCCGAACCGGCCACCGGCGTGACGAGGTCGCCCACCGCGACGTCGACCTCGATCTCCACGTCGGGGCCCGGGTCGGCCGGCAATTCGACGGCGCGGACCACTCCGGGGGCCGGGGTGTGGAACACGATCGCGGCTGCGCCGTTCGGCTCGACCGCCTCGGGGGCCGGGGCGAGCCCCAGCGGCACGGCCACGGCGAGCCTGGCCAGGTCGGCCCCGTAGACCCGGTCCACCAGGACCCGGATCTTGTCGCCGCCGAACCGGGGGTGCGACTCGACGATGCGCGGACCGGTCGGCGTCATCTTGATCTCGGTGTGCGAGGGCCCCTCGCACAGGCCTACCAGGTCGAGGAAGGCCGGCACCAAGGCCTTGACCTCGGCCAGCAGGGACTCGGGGAGCCGGCTCGGGACGAGGTGCCCGGTCTCCACGAAGTTGTCCTGAACGGTCTTGTCGGTGACCGCGAGGACGGTGTGCCGACCGTGCCGGCTGAACGCCTCGACGCTGATCTCCGGTCCGGTGAGGAACTCCTCGGCGAGCGCCTGCCGGTGACCGGCCGCCGCCAGCCGTTCCCAGACCGCCGCGGCGGCCCCCGGCTCGTCGACCCGATGGACACCGAGGCTGCCGGTCCCGTCGACGGGCTTCACCACGGCCGGGCCGTACCGGCGGACGAAGGCCGCGATCCCGGCCGCGTCGCGCACCACCCGGGCGGTCACCGGGCTGAGCCCGGCGTCGTCGAGTGCGGCCCGCATCAGGGACTTGTCACCGAGCATCCGGACGCAGGAGACCGGGTTGCCGGGCAGGCCGAGCGCGGCCGCCGCCCCGGCGGCCGGCAGCAGGCCCGGCTCGGTCAGCGACAGCACCAGGGCGAACGGGTCGGCCGCGTGCCGCGGGGTCAGGGCGGCGAGCAGCTCGTCCGGGCGGGCGTAGTCGACGAGGAGCACCTCGTCCGCGTACTGCCGGTGCCGCTCGTCGAACCGGTCCGGGTGCTGCACCAGCAGCACCCGGACACCCAGGTCACGGGCGTGGCGCAGCAGCGGGAACGGGCCGCCGACGACCGCCACGCGCGGGGCCGCCGCGGTGGTCACCGGGGCGCGAGGTCGTAGAAGTAGTAGCCGCGCTCGTGGTGCTGCAGCACGGTGACGTCCCGGACCTCGTGCTCGATCCGGAAGCGGCGGCCGAGCTCCTCCTCCAGGTCCTCCTTGGTCCGCAGCCAGTACGGCTTGTCGAACGGCGCGGTGACCTCCCAGAGGCCCTCCAGCAGGCGGTTGGCACGCGGGTCCGGGTGGACGAAGCCGGTGTCGTCGCGGTACTTCTCCAGCTCCCGGCCGAGGTCGGCCCAGGAGAGGAAGCTGCTCTCCCGATCCCAGTGACGCAGCCCGGCGGCGCAGCGCAGCGAGCAGATGTCGGCCTGGGTGGACTCCTCGATGAGCAGGAACCGGTCGAGCAGCGCGTCCAGGTCCTCGATGCGGCTGTTGGCGTCCACGCAGTCGGTGCGGTTGAGCCAGCGGCCGGTCGGCTTGAGCGCGGTATGCACCCGGTCGACCAGCCCGGCGTGCTTGGCCGGCGGCAGGTTGGACAGTACGAGGTCGCTGATCACCGCGTCGAAGTAGTGCTCCGGCAGCGGCGCGTTCAGCCAGTCGCCCTTGATCCACACCTCGTCGAAGGGGTCGGCGGTGACCATCTCGGTCATGGCCACTGTCATCTGCAGCATGTAGTCCATGAGCGTGACGCGCACGTTCGGGAGCCCGGCCAGCATGTTGCGGGTCTCGGGCGTCGAGCCGAGCACCAGGACCTGGGCCTTGCGCTCCTCGGTCGCGCCGGTCTCGGCGAGCACCCGCTCCAGCCGCTCCCGGATGGTGAGCATGTCCTGCTCCGACGGGCGCACCGGGGGTGTGTACTTGTCCCACTGCGGGCCCATGGACTTCCAGCCGGATACGCCGATTACTCCGAGTTCGGGCATTGATCTTCATTTCCGTGAGGGTGACCGGCCCCGCGGTCCCGCCGTTCGGGCGGCCCGGCCGAGGACGGATATTCGACTGACAGGCGAGATCATCCGCGGCCCCACGGGCACGCCGTTCGGGCGACCCGGCCGAGGACGGATATTCGACTCACAGTCGAGATCATCCGCGGGAAGCCGCGCGCCGGCACAGGGCCGGAACGACTTCGCGTCAGATCTGAGGGCCTGTTCCGCCATCCGCCCTCACTTCTGGGCAATCCTCCGGACAGCGGGAACGATCAGCGCCGCCCGGCACCGCTCAACGCGGGCGGGCGCCCGGCTCGGCGTACCCGAGCTCCGCGGACATCCGTGCGGCGGTCACCACGACCAGGTCCCGCAGCTCCTCGGCGCAGGGGTCGGTCTGCCTCGCGGGAACGGCGAGCGTCACGCTCGTGGTGACCCGGCCGGTGGACATCCGGACCGGTGCGGCCGCGGTCCGGACCCCGCGGTCGAGCTCGTTGTCGCACATGTCGTAGCCCCGGGCCCGCACCAGTTCCAGGTGCTCCAGCGTGGCCTCCACCGAGGGCGGCGTACGGTTGGTGAAGAGGGTCAGCGACCGGCTCTCCAGCACGCGCCGCGCGGTGTACTCGTCCTCGTACGCGAGGAGCACCCGGGCGGCGGCGGCCGCGTGGAACGGGAGCTCCTGCCCGACGTTGACGAACAGCATCAGCGGCCTGGTCCGCTCGATCAGCGCGGTGCACACCGCACGGTCCCCGAACAGCTCGGTGAGGAATACGGTTTCACCGGTTTTCTCGGCGAGTTCGGTCACCGCGGGATGCGGCGCGATGAGCCGCGCCCGCGCGGGCGCGGAATCGCCCGCCAAATGGCACGCCGCCGGGCCGAGGAAATATCGGTGGTTCAGCGGAGATCGGGTGATGAACAGTTCTGATTCCATCGCGGCCAGCAACCGGTTCAGACTGGCGGCCGGAATATCCAGACCGGACTGCAATTCCTGCGGAGTCAGCCCGTCGTCGGCGGCCGCGACGGCCCGCAGGACGCCCATCGCCCTGACTACGAGGCGCACGGCCGGTGCCCCCCGGTGCCGCGGTGGCCCAGCTCCGACCCCAGGGTGTGTGCCGCCTCCAGGACCAGCTGCCGGGCCCGACGGCGAGCCGCCTGGTTCATCCGGTGCTCGCTGCCGGCCGTGGTGACGGTGGCCAGCACGTGGCCCGTCCCGCCGCGCACCGGCGCCGACACCGCCCAGATGCCCTGGTCGTACTCGTCGTACGAGACCCCGTAACCGTTCCTGCGGGCCAGGAACAGGTGGTGGAGGACGTCGTGGACCCCGCGCGGGGTCCGCGGTCGGTAGCGCGCGAAGTCGCTTCCGCACAGCAGGCGCCTGATCCGGTGCTCCTCCATACCGACCAGCAGCGTCCGGGCCGCCGTGGCCGCGTGGAACGGCAGGGTACGGCCCACCCGGGCCGAGAGCGGGGCCTCGCGCTCGGGGCCGAACCGGCCGGTGCAGACGGCGTTCCGGCCGACCAGCTCGGTGAACAGCACCGGCTCGCCCACAGTGTCGGCCAGCTCGGCCAGCACCCCGGAGGAACGTTCCGCCAGATGGCCGGAGCGTCTGGTGCTGCTGCCCACCTCCCAGGCGGCCGGCCCGGCGAAGTAGCGCCGGCTGCCCTCCGCCCGGGTGACGAAGTGTTCCTCCTTCAGTACCGCGAGGAGGCGGTACATGCTCGCCTCCGGTATCTCCAGCCGATCGGCGAGTTGTTGGAGGGTCAGCCCCGCCGACTCCTGCGACAAGGCGGTGACCACCCCGAGCGCACGTTTCACCAACTGCATCCGAACCCCCGTTTTCCCGTGGCGCCCGGATTGACGACACACCCACCCGAATTACGGCGGGGCGACCAGGGCCGGGAAGACCATAACTATCTCGACATGCACATGGCGAAATAGTTCCACGCGATGCCGGGAGTTGTCCGGGTTTGGCCGCGACGGGCACCAAGCAAGACTTATACCGTGCACCGACGACAGACCTTCCGGCCGCCCCGCGAAGGCCGTGGGAAAGCCGTCGGAGCACCCGGCGTCCGGATCCGGTGCGGCCGGGGCAGCCGTCCGCCCGTGTGACATTCCCGACACGGATGCCGGTGTTGATCAACGGTAGGGTCCTCCGTTGCCGGGCTCCACGGCCTCGGCCGTACCGCACACGCGCCGCCCCCCGACAGCACGGGACGCGACCGGCGCAGGACGCGGACGGCCGGCCGTCCGCGCCGCGATCCCCCGCCGCACCGGCCCCGCCCACTGTGAGCACCCGCCGCTGCCGCCTGCGGCCCGCCATTCACCCGACACACCGTCAACCATCAGGAGGAGCATGTCCCGCCGTCTGTTCACCTCGGAGTCCGTGACCGAGGGCCACCCCGACAAGATCGCCGACCAGATCAGCGACACCATCCTCGACGCGCTCCTCCGCGAGGACCCGACCTCCCGGGTCGCGGTGGAGACGCTCATCACCACCGGCCAAGTGCACGTGGCCGGCGAGGTGACCACCAAGGCGTACGCGCCGATCGCCCAGCTCGTCCGGGACAAGATCCTGGAGATCGGCTACGACAGCTCCAAGAAGGGCTTCGACGGCGCGTCCTGCGGCGTCTCGGTCTCGATCGGCGCGCAGTCGCCGGACATCGCGCAGGGCGTCGACAGCGCCTACGACCAGCGTCTGGGCGGCACCGGCGACGCGCTCGACGCGCAGGGCGCCGGCGACCAGGGCCTGATGTTCGGCTACGCCTCGGACGAGACCCCCGAGCTGATGCCGCTGCCGATCACCCTGGCGCATCGCCTCTCGCGCCGCCTCACCGAGGTCCGCAAGAACGGGACCATCCCGTACCTGCGTCCGGACGGGAAGACCCAGGTCACCATCGAGTACGACGGCGACAAGGCCGTCCGCCTGGACACCGTGGTCGTCTCGACCCAGCACGCCTCCGACATCGACCTGGAGTCGCTGCTCACCCCGGAAGTGCGCGAGTTCGTCGTGGAGCCGGAGCTCAAGGCGCTGGCCGAGCAGGGCATCAAGCTGGTGACCGACGGCTACCGGCTGCTGGTGAACCCGACCGGCCGTTTCGAGATCGGCGGCCCGATGGGCGACGCCGGCCTGACCGGCCGCAAGATCATCATCGACACCTACGGCGGTACGGCCCGCCACGGTGGCGGTGCCTTCTCCGGCAAGGACCCGTCCAAGGTGGACCGCTCGGCCGCCTACGCGATGCGCTGGGTCGCCAAGAACATCGTCGCCGCGGGCCTCGCCCGCCGCGCCGAGGTCCAGGTCGCCTACGCCATCGGCAAGGCCGAGCCGGTCGGCCTGTTCGTCGAGACCTTCGGCACCGAGACCGTCCCGGTCCTCACCATCCAGAAGGCCGTCTCCGAGGTCTTCGACCTCCGCCCTGCCGCGATCATCCGCGACCTCGACCTGCTGCGGCCGATCTACTCCCAGACCGCCGCCTACGGTCACTTCGGCCGCGAGCTGCCGGACTTCACCTGGGAGCGCACCGACCGCGCCGAGCAGCTGAAGAAGGCCGTCCAGGGCTGACCCCACCCCGGAGCCTCTGGCCGCTCACGCGCCCGGCACCTCTCCCCGCCGGGCGTCCAGGAACGCCACGATCCGGGCAGCGCCGGTCGGCTCCAGCCAGGTACGGAAGTCCATCGCGGCCGGGTGGATCCGCCGCGTGGCGGCAACGTCGGCGCGGTAGCCGCATTCGTTGAGCCACTCGTGGGCGGACGCGAACCGCTCGTCGACCGCGCGGATCGCTTCCATCGGGACCCGTTCGTACGGAAGCGGACGCCCGATGGCCGTCTCGATGTGCTGGGAGCAGGCCCCCTGTTCGTCACGCCAGGAGTTGCACTTCCTGGTGAGTCCCCGAGTGAGCACGCCCGGCCCGGCACACCGCGCGCTGCCGTCGCCGCTGGTGCGTCACATGTCGTCGTGGGCCGGGGGGGGGCGCGCGTGCCGCAGACCCGGCGGCCGCATTCCGGCTCGTCCGCGCCGACCTGGAGCCGTGAGCGGAAACGATCACCGGACTGAATCGTCGGGCCGCAGCCGGAGAGAGCGACCGGCCGCTCCACCGGAGACCCTTCTCACTGCGGAGGACGAGCATCCGTACCCGTGCCCCGGCCGTGCCCTTCAGGGCGGACAGCAGCGGTCGACAGGGGTGCCCGCGAGCCTGCGGGATGAGCGCCGCCAGAACCTGTTTTCACAGGTCAGGCGGTCCCGAAGGAAGTCAAGCGGAACGACGATGCGCTACCTGCCCCGGACTTGGTGGGACCCTCGACCCGATCGGCCCCCACCCCTCCGCCTCCCCCACGAAGTGAAACGCCAGGGCCATACGCCCTCGGTCGTCGCAGCGCCAAGCGGCGCATGGCCGTGGACGGCGTCACCGTGGCAGAGGAGGTCACCTTCGTCTGGGACGGCATGACCCTGTGCGAGCAGACGCCCAGTGCACCGGACCGGCCGCACGCGGTCACCCTGACCTGGGACCATGACGGCACCCAGCCCCTGGCCCAGACCGAGAAGCTGGCCGACGCCGACGGCAGCGAGATCGACAGCCGTTTCTTCGCGATCGTCACCGACCTGATCGGCACTCCGACGGAGCTCGTCGACGAGGCAGGCGCGATCGCCTGGCGCACGCGCAGCACCCTGTGGGGGACCACAACCTGGAACAAGGACGCGCACGCCTACACACCGCTCCGCTTCCCGGGACAGTACTTCGACCCCGAGTCGGGTCTGCACTACAACTGCTTCCGCTACTACGATCCCGAGACCGCCCGCTACCTGACGGGTCGACCCTCTGGGCCTCCGCCCGGCCCCGAACCCAGCCGCGTACGTCGTCAACCCCCACACCTGGTCCGACCCCCTGGGCCTCACCCCTTGCCCGCCGAAGGGCGAGAAGAGCAACCCGTTCAAGCTGCGCGGTGACGCCGAACGCGCGGCTTTCGACGCTGCGGGAGTTCCCTTCGGGAGTACTCCCGACGCCGAATGGATCGTCATGGGTGACAAGACGATGAAGAACATGCCCGGACACGTCTATTCCAGCGATCCGACCCACTGGGGCAACTTCCGGCAGTTCGAAACACCGAACGGTTCCCGGGTCGTCGTCGAGCACACCGACGATCCCGCCGGACCGCACTTCCACGCAGGCGGACCGAAGGGACAGACACTCGAAGACCAGTCACGATCCGGAGTGAACTTCGGCTGGGACAACACCGCTGACGGCTACAAGACCATGGAACGCTACCGAGCCATCGACAAGCCCGGCGGAGACCACCACTTCTTCTACAAGGGGAAATGAAATGCGCACCAGCGAGGACAACCTCGTCAGACTCATCCGGAGCAGCGGCCTCGAAGTGGACATGGTTCAGGGCAACGAACCCGGACCCTCGGTCGAGACGGCCTGGCGGGCCATGGCGGGATTCGGCGTGGAGCCCAGTGCCTCCTTTCCCTTGAAGGGAGACCTCGGAGGAGTCCACCAGCTGTGGCTCGAACATGCTCGTCGAGCCGATGTCATCGACGAAGACAGGACGTTCCTCCTCACGGCGGTCGTGACCGGGAGTTCCGAGGTCGGATGGGTCCGCGTGCGTCTCACGGACAGTGCCGACGTCGCCCGCCTCGTGGACGACCAAGGACGGATCGAATTCATCGCCCGATCCAGCTCCGGCGACCATATCTGCGGCATCACCGCGGAGGAGTACGACTACTGGGTCGTCAGCCTGACCCTCTGAAGGATGTTACCGAAGGCTGAGTTCTCGGAGACCGAGCCCGGCCGATCCCAGTCGGCCCACCCACGGAGAGCCCCAAGTGACAGAAGCAGACCCCGACGTTGTGGTCACATGGACCCGAGGCGACACCACGGTCCGGTGGAGCGGTCCCGCCGGGAACGTTGAGAAGCAGTACGAGCTGCCACCACGGATCGTTCTGGCGTGGCGGGAGTACGACGAGGCGTTGGTGCTGGTGGTGGAAGCGATCAACGGCGCACCCTTTACCCCGTCGGACAACGACGTGGTCTACCGGGCCGACGGCTCGGAGCGCTTCCGGC
This sequence comes from Streptomyces sp. NPDC001549, assembly GCF_042894025.1. Lineage (NCBI taxonomy): Bacteria > Bacillati > Actinomycetota > Actinomycetes > Kitasatosporales > Streptomycetaceae > Streptomyces > Streptomyces sp. NPDC001549. Next base: position 175,130 of record NZ_JBIAVJ010000003.1, on the reverse strand, counting down.
TGCACCCGCCGAGGGACCTGCTGAGCAACCCGGACGACGTGCACGGCTTCTACACAGCCTTACCGCAGGACGGGCGGCCGCTTCTGATCACGGTCACGCGCAACGCGGGCGATTTCCAGGGCCGCATCGACCTGGAGACCGGCGAGATCGTGGACACCAACACCTGGCGCTGAGCCAAAGGAAGAATGTTGGCCGGCAAGGCCTGAAGTGGTGTGGCCGTGGGGCGCCAACGGCGCAGTACGCCAGACAGCCGATGGGCGAGGGATGCAGCATGACAGCGTGCATCTGTGAGCAGGAGCCGTAGGGCAGCAGAAGCACGACCACGCCTACCCCGTGCCACTACGTGCCAGTCAGAGCAGTAGACAGCGGTCAACAGAGGTGCGCCGCGAGGCCCCACAAGCAGCCTCCAGCGGCATATATTCGCAGGTCAGGCACTATGTGCACGTCCAAGTGCCGAGTGATTCCCAAGCTTATGGCGCGGGTTCGATTCCCGTCATCCGCTCCATAACGAAGCCTCAGGTCAACGACCTGGGGCTTGTTTGTTGTCCATACCCGGCCTCGGCGAGCGCAAAGACCTGCTCGACCGTGGCCACGGACCGCCCGTCGGCCCACGGTGATGATCATGACCTTCGGTAACGCCTTACCGTGGGCCGCGACCAAGCGCATTACGCGCAAGTAACAACGGCGGCCGTCAGCCGCCGCGGGGAGCGCGGCCCTTGGGGCCGCGTCGTAGGGAACGCATGTTTCAGCACGTCAAACAGAAGATCGTCATACTCCTCACCGTCATGTGCCTGACGGTGGGGGCGGCCGGAACGGCTGCGGCCGCCGATCCGCTCGACCGCCCGCCCACCCTGTTGGAAATCGCCGCCCGGGTATCGCAGTACGCGAAGTGCAAAAACCTGCCGCTGCTGGAGCGGCCCAAGTGCGCCAAGGAGTTCGCGCTCAAGTCCGTGAAGGTCGGGCTCGCCTTGGGGGTGGTCCTCTACACCCTCCAGGACGCGATGGAGGACGAAGAGCGGCCGGCCTTCGCCGAGATCACGAAGGAGGTGGCCGCCCTCCAGAAGCTGCAGCCGGAAATCCTGCTCCACCCCACGCCGGAGACGGACCCGAAGAAGCGGCGGGAGGCGCTGGAGCAGTTCGTCAAGACGTTCAAGGCAGCCAAGCCGGCCGTGGATTCGCTGCGCACCAAGCTGGAGCTGGCCGCGCGCGTCAGCGGGACCGCGAGCGATTCGGTCGAGATGCTCGCCTTCATGACCGCCGTCCAGTTCTTCCCGCCGGGTGAGGAGCGGCCGCCGGTCGTTGCCGACGGGTCGTTCGGCCGGTGGATCGACGACGTCCTCGGCGCCCTGGACCAGATCAACCGTGGTCTCGACGAGACGAACGCGGCCCTCGATGAGATGAACGGCATCATGGTCGATGTCAACAAGAGCATCGACGGCATGAACGAGGGCCTGAAGCAGGCCAACCGGGGGATGGCCCAGCTCAACGAGGGCGTCGGCCAGATGAACCAGGGCATGGGGCAGATGAACACGGCCGTCGCCGGGTTCAACAAGGCCGCGGACAAGATCCTCGCCGTACCGGACATCAAGTTCGACTTCTCCCACGTCGCCGACCGGGTCGGTGCGCACCCCCAGTCGCCCGAGGAGCGCGCCGCCGAGAACCGCAGGACGGGCATGGTGCTCGACCTGCTCCCCGGCATCAGCAGCGGCAAGGGCGTCGTGGAAGCCATCACCGGGAACAACCTGGCGACCGGTGAGCGCCTGGGCACCATCGACCGGGTCGTGGGCGGGCTCGTCGTGCTGAAATGGCTCAAGACCGGCGGCACGCTCACGGCCGAGGCCATCCGGGCCGCCCGCAAGACCGAGAAGGTCGCCGGGTGCTTCAACAGCTTCCCGGCCGGTACGCCGGTGCTGATGGGTGACGGGGCGACCCGTCCCATCGAGCAGATCAAGGTCGGCGACACCGTCCTCGCCGCCGATCCCGAGACGGGTGCCGGCGGCCCCCGCCGGGTCGACGGCACGATCTACACCCCCGACGACCGTGACTTCACCGGCATCACCGTCGGTCAGGGGGCGGGCTCCCTCACCGCCACGGACCACCACCCGATCTGGGTGGAGAACCGCAGGCAGTGGACGGACGCCGCCGACCTCAACTCCGGTGACACCCTCCGCACGCCGGACGGCACCGCCGTCGCAATCGACAAGGTCACGCACTGGAAGGAACTCCAGGGCGCGTACAACCTGACGGTCAATGACCTGCACACCTACTACGTGCTCGCGGGTGTCACGCCGGTTCTGGTCCACAATTCCAATGGACTGTGCAGCAGGCCGGCCGCCATCGCGAAGGAGACCGGCCTTTCGGTGAAGCAGGTGAAGGATGCGATCCACAAGGTGAAGGCTCAGGGAGCGTGGCGCGGAATCGGCGGCAACAAGAACCCGGACATGCTCATCGACCCCAAGACCGGAGAGGTCTACCCCCAGATGCCCGACGGTTCTCCGGGTGACAGCATCGGCAACATCTTCGACCACATCCCGGGCCGGTCGTGATCGAGGACCTCGGCGACCGCTGGCGCATCGGACTGCGGGGCAGCCCGGTGCTGGCCGTCTCCCGTACGAAGGCGGCCCTCTCGGTGACGTTCGCCGACGAGGTGGTGCTCACGGTCGCCGGCCCCGTACTCCTGACGGACGGGCCGGAAACCGCTCCGGGGGCCGTAGCGGTTGCCGGTGAGGAGTGGGGCCGACTCGTCGGTGCCACCGTCCTGTCGGCGATCGTCTTCAAGTACGGCTCCCTGCGCCTGGTGTTCAGTACGGGCCATCACCTGAACGTACGGGGGGCGGAACCCGGAATGGAGGCGTCCCTGCGGCAGCCCGGAGTGTTCCGCTGGTCGAGCCGTCAGGGGGTCAGCGCCATGGAGACTCTCGGGACGGAGGACTAGGAGCGCTACGTCCTGGCGGGTGGGACGAAGCCGACGCCCACAACCGAGGCGCCCGCCGCGCCACCGCTGCAGTCTTCCGCCGGTACGCACTGAAACCGGTAGGAGAGCCGTACGACTCCACCGTCGCCGACATCGAGGCCCACTACCTCGTTGACCGGCAAACGCACGGAGGGCCTGCAACCTCTGACGGTTGCGGGCCCTCATCGCGCCGCTCGCGGGGGCGCACCGTCACTCGGTGATGGTGAACGGCGTGTCCGCGGTCCGCTTGCTGTCCAGTCCCCTGGCCTCGACGGACCTCTGCTGGTTGTCCACGCCCTCCGCAGGAACCTTGATCTCCGCGACGAAGCCGCCATCGGCCGAAGCCGTGACATCCCGCAGCTGCCACTCCTTGCCGTAGCTGCCGTTGAAGATGAGGCGCACCCGCTCGCCCGCCGCGAAGCCCGCGCCGGTGAGGGTGATCACCGTGCCGCTGGAACCGCTGTCCGGGTTCGCCTCGACGCGGGCGTTCTTCGATGCCTTCGGTGCCGGACTCAGGGCCGGCAGGGACTGGACCGGCTTCGAGGCCGACGGGGAGGAGGTGGGCGCGGCGGCGGGCGGCTGGGCGGAAGTGACGGCGGCGGGGCCCGGCTGCGCCGCGGGCTTGCCGTCGTGGCCACCCACCGCGACGGCGGCGATGACCGCGGCCGCGATGGTGGCCCCGGCCGTGATCAGCGCGCCGATCACGGCGCCCCGGTGCGGGCCGGGGCTCGGCGGCTGGGCCGGCGGCGGGGGAAAGGGACGGGGCGCGTGGGCCGGGGGCGGGGGTACAGAGCCGGGCGAGGGCCCCGGGCCGCCGAGTTCGGACACCGCACAACCTCCAGGACAATGATCCGATCAGATGCGATCACCTTATCCGTGGTGACCAGCAGTCAGCTCCGTGTTATTCAGAGGCAGTTGCTGAAGCGCCGGCCCCGCAGGCAGGCCGGCCCCCTTGATCGCTGCCTGCCGCCGAAGCTGAATACCAGCCGGTTCGGCGCCCTCGCGGTGACGGGCACGCCCGCTGCCGGCCGGTCGGTCAGACGCCTGGCCGTATGCGTAGGGAACGCTTGCCCCGGCAAGCGCCGCCACTCGGCCGCCCGCCCGGCTGACCGCACCGCGTCTGCAGCGATGTCGGCTCGATGCCGAGTGGCTGCCGTCAGTCGCCTTTCACGGTGAGGCCGGCGGCGGGGCGAAGAGCGCGCGTCCCTCCTCGGCCCTGACGGGATGGCCGGCCTTCCGACGCTGCCACACCGGGGAAGGGCGTCATCCGTGTGCCTCGCTTCGCAGTCGACATGATGCAGACCGTCGCGGCACGTGTCAGCGTGATCGGAGAGGAATCCGTACCCCACGCATCCAGAGGAGTCGCCGTCATGGACGGTAGGCAGGACAAGCGCCAGGACCCGGGCAAGGGGCGCGAGGCACAGGAACACCGTCGCCCCGGAGACCCTGCGCAGCCCCAGCCCGGCAAGTCGTCCCGCGAGAAGGGGCACAAGCCCGGTCAGAAGGAGACCTCGCGCCGCCGCGAGGACGATCTTCTGCGCGAAGAGGACCTGCACGACGAGGGGCTCTGAGCGGCGCACCACTCGGCCACTCGGCCGCTCGCCACTGAGGATTCGGGGTCAGCCCGCCGCCCCGGCGGCGCCGTCCTCGGGTTCGGGTGTGGTGGCGATGAGGATCTGAGTGGCCTGCGTGATGTTGTCGGCGCGGACGGCGCGGGCCATCGCTTCACGGGCGGCGTCGGCGGTGGTGTCCGGGGGAACCACCAGCAGGGCGAAGTGGTCGTTGTGGCCGCGAGTGACGAGGACCGTGTCGTCGCCGACGGGGTCGGCGTCGAGGTGCACGACCTGGCCGTCGATGACCAGACGGGTCGGGACGTCCTGCCAGGCGGAGGCGTCCAGGCCAACCCGCGTGATGGGCCCGAGGTACGCGGTCAGTGCCGTGATCAGTGCGGGCAGCTCGGTCGTGACGTCCCTGGAGCGCGGCCACCAGGCACCGTCCAGGAGCCCTTGGCGGGACTGCGTGGTCTCCAGCCGGAGCAGGGCGGCGCCCGGCTTGACCGCTTGGTGGATCGCGTCCGGGAGGAGCTTCAAAGGGGCGGGGTTGTCGGATGCGGCCATGGCGGTTCCGCCTGTCTCGCGGTGCGGAGGGGAGACACCCCGTTCGGCGGCCGGCAGCGGCGTCGAAAAGGCTGTTGAGCTCGGGAATGTCTCCGTCGTTTCACGGTACTCCGCCCACCCTCACGGTGCGGCGAGGGGAACCGACTGCGCCGCTCTCGCCGTCTGCGCCGGAAAATACCTGGTCAGAAGTGTCTTCCTGGATCGCGAACCGGAGTACGGTGAAGAGACCGGGAGTATTCCGCACACCCGCTCCCTCGCGGACGTCGTTTCCGGCGATCACTGCACCGGGCCGTTCACGAACGGTCCGGGGACGGGTCCGCGACATGACCACGACCCTTGACCGCGCTGCGCAGTCGGCTGTTGTCCTGCGCCCGGCCCGCCTGTCCCTTACGCCGAAGACCACTCTGGCAGGCCTGCTGGACGGTGCCTGGTGGCCCTACTCCCGTGACCTCGAAGCCGAGCTCCCCGCTCTCGCCGCTGCTCTGGACGAGACCTGGGGGCGCATCACCCGCGTCAGCGTGAACCCCAGCCGCTGGCCGGTCGTCCCGCGCACGGTTGCCGTGGCCGGGCACGTGCTGCACGTGGGCTGGTTCACCGAACAGGACCCCGACAAGCTGATCCTGCTCTCCTACACCGTCGGCCGCTGGGACCTCCTGGTGATCCCGCCCGAGACCGAGCCCGCGGCCGCGGCCCGGCTGATGGCCGCCGCCGCGATCCCGGGCAGCGTCCTGGCCGCAGACGTCCTGATGGCCAACGAAACCGTCATCGGGCGCGGCATCCGCGACGCCGGCCGCCGGGAAGCCACCTGGGAGGGCGAAGGCGGGGCCTGCATGTCCCCCTTCGGGGAGCCGATGGGCCGAACCGCCCTGCCGCTGCCCGGAAACGGCTGGAGGTGAGCTCCGTGGAGACCGTCGTCCTCATCGCGGTGATCATCCTGATGATCGGCGTGGCCATGCGCTGGATCCACGTGCTGAACGCCCGCGACGACGCGCGGATCGAGGCCTACCGCTTCAGTGACCCCCTGCCGAGGCCTCCGGGCCTGCCGGACGACACCGGTCGTCGAGCCCACCACACGGGTGCCGACCGGTGAGGAACAGACCTTCCTCCGACCGGGGGCAGCGGTCGGGGCGCCTCGGCGCCCCGACCCGCCGGCCTCCTCACCCGCCCTGAAGGGAACCACGCCCACGTGAAGTACATCGAGGCCCAGACACTGCCCTCGCTCGGGCACGCCGAGGTCCGGATCATCGCGCACACTCCGGAAGCCGCCCGAGCGGTCGCGGAGGCGCTCCGCCGCTGTTTCGCAGGCGCGGAACAGCGCAGCTACCCCGCCCTCGACGGCAACACCCGCCTCCACCTCACCGTGGACACGGCGACACCCGCCGGCCCCGCCCCCTCGTGGCTGGCCGCCAGCAGGACCCCCGCCGGCACCGGCGCACACTCCGACGAGATCTGAGAAGCCCCGACCGGCCCCGGAGCCCACCACACCCACACACGAAAGGACGCGGTCATGGCCACACTGCGCGAACGCAAGACCTACCGCGATCAGGTGCTCCGGATCCTGTACGAAGCCGTCGAAGGCAACCGCCTCCTCGGCATCACCGGAGCACAGCTGCGGCGCGACCTCCACGTACCGGAACAGGACCTGGCCGCCGCCTGCACCTACCTGGCGGGCGAAGGACTCATCACCGTCGACTGGGAACCCGGCAACACTCCCGCGATGGTCACCCTCACCCACGAGGGAATCCGGCACATGGAGGCAGAAGAGGAAGAGCACGGCCACGGGCCCGCCTGATCCGGGAGAGACGGCCTGCCTATATGCGGGCGAACTTCTCGGTCTGCTGGGCGAACGCCTGGGCCATGGCCGCGCTGACCGTGGGCCTGGTCTCGCCGATCGTGCGCAGGTAGTCCTCGGTGGTCGGGCGGGCCCGGGCTCCGGTGTCGAAGGTGCGCTCGAACTGGACTTGGGAGACGGTGCGCGCCACATGGGCGATGTCGGCAGGGGTGAACCCCTCGCTGGCGGTCGCCAGGACCGCGCTGTCGGCCTCCGCGCCCGCACGGGCCAGGTAGCTCTCCCACAGCGCGGTCCGCGCGCGGTCGTCGGGCGGGCCGATCGGCAGCACGTAGTCGAAACGGCCGTGCCGCAGGAACGCGGAGTCGAGCGTGGTCACGTCGTTCGTGGCGCAGACGAGCAGCCGCCCGTCCTGGCCCCGGAACCGGACGATCGCCTTGAGCAGTTCGTTGACGACGCCGACCGCGGTCGCGTCGGCGCCGCTCCGGGTCCCCGCGATCTCCTCGACCTCGTCGATGAAGACCAGGACGTGATCGAGCCGGGCGATCTCGTCGAAGCGCCGGTTCAGCCCGCTGGCCAGCCCGTATTCGGCGGCCAGCCGGGCGGGGAACAGTTCGAGGAACGGCCATCCCAGGCGGCTGGCGATCGCGTGCGCGAACGTGCTCTTTCCCGTCCCGGGCGGCCCGAAGAGCATCACGGCCCGCGGCAGCTCCACGCCGTGCTGGGAGGCCATTTCGGGATGGGCCAGCGGCAGGACCAGGCGCCGCTCGATGAGCTCCTTCTCCCGGTGCATGCCCGCGACCTTCTGCCACAGTCCCCCGGGCGGCAGCTCCGCTCCCAGCGACGCGAGCATGCTGACCGCCTGAGGGGTCACCCGCCCACGCTTCTCGAAGAAGACCAGGCCCGGACGGGCCTGGAAGCCGCAGTTGTACAGGGCGGCGGCACCGGTCTCGCCGTCGGGCAGGACCGCGTGCACCGTTCGGACGCCACCGGCGAACAGCCGGTGCTCCAAGGCCGTGATCAGGTCGCTGCCCAGACCCTGGTGCCGCCAGGCAGGCGCCATGCTGATGCGCAGGATCCACGCCCGGTCACCGTCCACCCTGCTCACCGCGGCACCGACCACCACGTCGTCCGCCGTGGCCACCACCGCCGGGTGGAGGGCCTGGAGGGCCCCCACGGCGTCCGAGAGCGGGAAAAGAGGCGGCTCTTCCGCCCGGCTGCTCTCCGCATCGACTCGGATCACCGCTTCGAGATCGTCCTGGGCGTAGTCCCTGACACGCCAACCCGTCATGATCAGCTCCGCGTGTTCGGCCGTACCCCCATCATCAGCCGATGTGCGCGGGACGCGCGCGCCAGGGCCCGCGTGCCCCGGCCGTGAGCACGTCCGGGACGCCCCACCGTGGCTCGCGAACCCGGCCCGCCCTGCTCCGCCGCCAGGCTGCCGAGAAGCCGTGGGTACGGCGCCTCTTGCTCACGCCGCGCTCTCCTACGGCCGGGGAACCGGGGTGCGTGGATCGTCGATGTCGACCTCGATCTCGAACCCCGAGGTCGAGCTGAAGCCAGCGACGTTCCGGGACAGCCGAATCCGATCGAACGGATTGGATTCCGTGAAGAACATCGCCCACATCAGCGCGCGGTCAACAGTCAAGCGTGCGATGAACCCGTCCGACCCGTACGAACCCTCGCCGCCCCACAGCAGCCCCTTCTCTCCCAGGTCCACCGCGGCAAGCCCATCGACGGAAGACACCCAGGACGGATCGCCTTCCCGCAGCTCATCGAGGTCGAAGGGGGCGAGCACCGTGAAACCCCTCGGCGCGGCGGCGTCGAGGGCGACATCGTACGAACGCCCTCCGGCGTAGTGGAGCGCGTCCCTGATGGGAAGCTCGAAATCTGCCCAGAGGCGTTCGATCGCGGTCATCCGTTTCCCCGTTTCCCCGTTTCCCGGTTTCCCGGTTTCCCGGTTTCCCCGAGAAGAACCGTCAGTGCGTGGCGAGAAGTGCGCGCTCCAGGGCGTCGAACGCATCGTGCACGCGCGACCGGTGATCGTCCGCCACGTCGGCCGCACGCTCGCCCGCGAGCAGGCGTCTGGCTGTGGCGACGTAGACGGCCCGGTACGCGGCGACGGTCAGTGCTGCCGCGAGGCGGGGGCCGGGGCCGTCACCCCCGGGGGCGGTCTCGGCCATCGCGTCCCCCAGCGCCTTCTCCACCTCCTCCACCCCTTCGCGCGCCCGCGCCCGCAGGGCGGGCGAGTCCAGCACGATACGCCAGAAGTACGGGAAGTTGTCACTCACCGCCGCCAGCGGATGGCGCTGGTCGAGGAGTTGGAGCAGCAGAGCGCGCAGAGCGGCCAGCGGGGACTCGCCGGCCGGGCGGTTTCGTACCGCGGCCGTGAAGAGTTCGACGGCTTCGGGGATCCGGTCCAGGAAGAGGTCTTCCTTGCGGGGGAAGTGGTTGAAGACCGTCATCGTGGAGACATGGGCGGCCTTGGCGACCTCCGCCACGGTCACCTGGTCGAAGCCGCGCGCCGCGAACAGCATCGTCGCCTCGTCGGAGATCCGCTGCCGGGTCTCGCGCTTCTTGCGCTCGCGCAAGGTCAGCGCCCGGTCGGCCACGTGCTCTGCGGAGCCACGCCTCTCAGTTTCCTCGATCACGGATAACACTATAGCGACTCTAAAGTTTTAGTGACTACAGTGAACGTCATGAACTCGGACTTTGACGTAGTGGTGGCCGGAGGCGGCCCGGTCGGACTGCTGCTTGCCTGCGAGCTCCGGCTCGGTGGCGCAAGCGTGGTGGTCGTCGAGCGCCGCACCGAAGTGGACCGGACCATCAAGGCAGGGTCGATCAACACATCGACCGCCGAGGCCTTCTACCGGCGCGGCATGCTGCCCGCGCTGGCCGGCGTTCAGCAGCGCTCCGTCGAGCGGTTCCAGGCGTTCGTACGCGAACAACGGCCGGGGACGACCACCCGGGCGGCCGGCCAGCCTCCTCGCACGCCGGCCACGTTCGCCGGGCACTTCGCCGGGATCATGCTGAGCGGCGGGCTGCTGGACGCGACCGACCCGGACTTCGTGAACGCCGGTCCCGCTCGGGACGTCAGCCTCGTACCGCAGCAGGAGATCGAGCGGCTGCTCGCCGAGCGCGCCCGTGAGCTCGGCGTCGAGGTGCGCAGCGGCACCGAGTTGACGGGGTTCGACGCGGACGACGGAGGAGTGGAGGTCCGCGTGGCCCGGGTGGCCGACGGGCTGGGGGAGGTGGTGCGCGCGGACTGGCTCGTGGGCTGCGACGGCGGCCGCAGCACGGTCCGCAAGCTCGCCGGGTTCGCCTTCCCCGGTACGGATCCGCAGATCACCGGGCACCAGGCGCTCGTCGAGATGGCCGGATCCCAAGCCCTGCGGCCCGGCTGGAACCACACGGACACCGGGATGTACGTGCACGGGCCGATGCCCGGTCGTATCCTCACGGTCGAGTTCGACGGCCCGCCGGCCGACCGGGAAGCGGCGGTCACCGCGGAGGAGTTGCAGGCGAGTCTGCGACACGTCTCCGGGGCCGAGGTCACGATCACCGGGGTGCGCACCGCCACCCGCTTCACCGACAACGCGCGCCAGGCGGCCGGCTACCGCGCGGGCCGGGTCCTCCTGGCGGGCGACGCCGCGCACGTCCACTCCCCGTTCGGCGGCCAGGGCCTGAACCTCGGCATCGGGGATGCGATGAACCTCGGCTGGAAGCTCGCCGCGGTCGTACGCGGCCGGGCACCGGAAGGGCTGCTGGACTCGTACACGGCAGAACGGCACCCGATCGGGGCATGGGTGCTCGACTGGACCCGGGCGCAGATCGCGTTGATGCGGCCGGAACCACAGGCCCGCGCTCTGCGCGACGTCGTCGCCGAGCTCGCCGGGTCCGTCGCCGGCACCACGTATTTCGCCAAGAAGATCTCCGGCGTCTCGCACCGGTACGACCTTCCCGGCAGTCATCCGCTGGTCGGCCGCAGCGCCCCGGATCTCGCATTCACCGACGGGACGCGCCTCGCGGACCTGCTCCACGACGGGCGGGCGCTGCTGCTCGATCTCGCCGACGACGCGCGGCTCAGGGCACACGCGCAGGGGTACGGCGAGCGCGTGCGCGTCGTCACCGCCGCCTGCCCCGGCCGACCGGAGCCGGCCGGGCTGCTCGTACGCCCCGACGGAATCGTCGCCTGGGCAGCAGATGACGGGGACGGGCTCGCCAGCGCACTGTCGCGATGGTTCGGCCGGGACGGCGGATGAGGACCGGGCGAGGCACCGGCCGCACATTCCTGTGAGAAAGGTGTTATCGCCGCGCGGCTCACGGGTCTCCTTCAGTGTCAGGCCAGGTGGGCCGTCACCTTCGAGGAGATGCGATGCGGTATCACGACGATGAGTTCACGTACGGCGCGGACGCGGACGCGGACGTGAACGGTGCCGGTGCCGGTGCCGGTGCCGGGTCGGACCGGCGCGGTCGGTCGCGCGCCGCGCGCCGAGCGGCCGGCGGCCACCGCAGGAGCCGTCGCCGGACTCCCCTGATGGCGGCGGCCGCCGTGGTCCTGCTGGCCGGGGTCGGGAGTGCCTACGCCCTCATATCCGACGAGGCTCCGGAACGCACCGCCGCGGCCGGCTCCCCCTCCGCACTCGCCGGCCGGCCGGACGCGGTGGACGGCCTGCCGGCCGCCACCGCATCTCCGGCCGCCGGCGCCGGCCCGTCGGCGACCGAGGGGACGGCGAGCCCGGGCGCCGCCGCGTCCGCACCGGCATCGGCATCCGCATCCGCGCCCGCCCCGCAGGCGAAGGACGGAGAGCAGCGCTCCGGAGCGCCGGCCACGGAACGCACGGCCAAGCCCACCGCGCCCCCGACCCGCGGTACCTCGGGGAGCGGTCCGACGGGACCGGACCCCAAGGTGCCCGGCCCGCGCACCTCGACGCAGGACGCCGCAACGGCCCAGTCGCTGTCCCTGCAACTGCTCAACAACGAACGAGCCGCCGTCGGCCGGCCTCCGCTCGCGCTCAAGCAGGACCTCAGCGACTTCGCCCGCAAGTGGGCCGAGCACATGAAGAACAACGGATTCGCCCACTCCTCGTCCGCGGACCGTGCCTACCTGAAGACGGGCTCGCGCACCTGGACCGGCGAGAACATCGTCTGGTACAGCGATGCCTCGATGACCGCCCAGGAAGCCGCCGAGAAGTTCCAGTCGATGTGGCGACACAGCTCCGGGCACTACAAGGCGCAGGTCAACCCGGACTTCACCGAGGTCGGCGTGGGCCTGTACCACGACTCCTCGGGCTGGTGGGGCGTGCACAACTTCTCCGACGGAAAGTGACGCGGCTCCTCCGTGGCCCTACCGGATGACCCCGGCCGCGCGGGCGGCCCTGAGCCAGTCCGGGAATTCCTTCATGAGGTGGCCGTAGAGGTCCGCGCCCGAGTGCGCGGCCGGCTGACCAGGCCGTCGTCGCCGCGCACCTTGCCGTCCTTCGCCAGGAGCACGGCGCAGACGCCGGACGCGGCTCCGGGCGCGGTGGCGGTCACGGTGACCGCGCAACGCCCCGTGGGCAGAGGCGCGTTACCGCCTTTGGGGAGCATGGGTGACATGGGCGGCTTCGGCTTCCTTCCGGCGGCCACTCGGACCTCGGCGGACACGTGCGCGGCCCCGTCTTGCCGAGGCACGAGCGATCCCGGGGCCGAACCCCTGAAGCAGTTCCGGGGGGGCCGCCCCCGATCACCGAACCTTCTCGTTGCGAGAAGGACTTTCTCTTGGACTTGTCGCGGAACAGCCCGGACCCTTGTGCACAGGCATGCAGGCGCCGGCGCCCCTCGCAGTCGTCGGCGGACATCCCCCCGCCCGCCCGCGCACCCACCCCCCGCGAGCACCGACGCACAGGAGCCGACGAACATGCGCACACGCCTTCTGCTGGGCCTGGCCCTCCTCTCCACCGGACTCCTCGCCGGAGCGTTCGGTTACGGGGCGGCCAACCTCGTACCCACCTTCAACGCGGTACCACTCGACATACGGCTGTCGTTCCACACCGAACTGATGAAGATGAACGGCATCACCATGCAGACGGCGATGGGCGTGTCGATCATCAGCTCGCTGACCCTCGCCGCCGTGACGCGCGGCCGTACGCGGCTGCTCGCGGGCGGGGCCGGCCTGCTGGCCCTCACGTCCCTCCTGGTCACCCGGTTCGGCAACGTCCCGATCAACAGCCGGATCAAGGACTGGGCGCACACCTCGGCCCCGGCCGATCACACGGAGGTCCTTCGGCACTGGGAGATGTTCAACGACATCCGCACCGCCGCCGCCGTGGTCGCGTTCGCGCTTCTGGTCTTCTCCGCCCTGAGAGCGCCGGCCCGCGACTGACGACGCCGCACCGGGCCCGCGCGCGCCGGCCGCGCCCTACGAGCCGGCCGGCGCCGCGGCGGCACCGGACTGCGCCGCGCGGACGATGGCCGCCGCGGCCCGGGACGCGGCCAGTACCGGACCGGTGCTCCGCGCAGCACGGCCGAGCATGAAGGCGCCCTCCAGCAGGGCGATCACCGAGCTCGCGGTCTCGTGCGCGGCGGGCTCGGCGATACCGCCGGCGAGGTAGAAGGCGGCGAGGCCGTCCGTCCAGCTCGCGAAGACCTCGGCGGTGGCCAGGCGCAGCGGTTCATGGGTGCCGGCCACCTCCAGCGCAACGGTGGCGATGGGGCACGGGTCGGTGAAGTCGAGCTCGCTCAAGGTCTGCGCCGCGGCCGTGAACGCGTCGCGGGTGACGGTGGCCATGTCCGCGGCCTCCGCCGGGGGGAAGAGGCCGGCGATCAGTTCCAGGTAGGCCGCACCCGACGTACGGATCACCTCCTCGCCGAGCTGCGTCTTGCCCCCGGGGAAGAAGTGGTAGGCCGAGCCGTACGGGGCGTCGGCCGCCGCGACGATCTGCTTCATACCGCTGGCGGCGTAGCCCTGACGCCGGAACAGCTCGGTCGCGGCGGTGACGATGCGCGCTCTGGTGTCGCCCGTGGTTCTCACACTCGCTAGTCTCTCACTAGATCGGTCTATCTAGTCGGAGGTAGCACCTTGCCCGAGATCGAACTCAGCGCAGGCGTCATCGACTTCACGGACACGGGCGGGGACGGAGAGGTCGTGGTGCTCGTCCACGGGCTCGGGTTCGACGAGTCGGTCTGGGACGAGGTGGTGCGGGAACTGCGGGCCGATTTCCGGGTGGTGGTGCCCGTACTGCCGATCGGCAGCCATCGCAGGCCCATGCGGCCGGACGCGGACCTTTCGGCGCACGGGGTCGCCGCGCTCCTGGCCGAGTTCCTGGAGCGCCTCGGCCTGCACGGCGTCACCCTGGTCCAGAACGACGCGGGCACGGCCCAGCTCCTGGTGGGCGTGCGCGACGAACGCGTCGGCCGCCTGGTGCTCACCTCGTGCGAGGCGCTGGAGAACTACCCGCCGGGCATCCAGGGCAGGACCCTGCACGCGGCCTCCCGGATCCCGGGCGGCCTGTTCCTGCTGCTGCAGTCCTTCCGCGTCCCCTTCCTCGTACGGATGGGGAGCTCGCTGGGCGGGATGGCGCAGCGGCCGATCCCGTACGCGCTGGTCCGGCGCTGGTACGGGCCCCTGCTCAGCCGGCGCGCGATCCGTCGGGATCTCGCCAAGTTCTGCCGCAGCACCCGGAAGGACACCTACCTCCAGGCCGCGGAGAAGCTCGCGGAATTCGACCGGCCCGCGCTGGTCGCCTGGGGAGCCCAGGACCGCATGATGCCGCCCGCCACGGGCCGGCGGCTCGCCGAACTGCTGCCGCATGGGCGGTATGTGGAGATCCCCGGTGCGGGCACACTCGTCCAGCTGGACAATCCCGGTGCCCTCTGCGCGGAGCTGCGCCGTTTCATCAAGGAGACCGCCTGAGGCCCGGTCCGCGGCCGGCGTCCGTCCGACGGGACGCGGAGCCTGCCGCACGTCCCCTCGCGGTGCGCCGGAGCGGCCGGTACGGCGCGGCCACACGGCAAAGCCCCAGGCCGATGACCTGGGGCTGCTGCCATACCGGGGGGCGACGGCCGGGTGGCCGGGTGGCCGGGTGGCCGGGTGGCCGGGTGGATCAGCCGACGGCCTTCTTGATGAGCTCGGCGATCAGCGTCTCGTCGGCCGGGGTCAGCTTCGTCAGGGCGTACGAGGTGGGCCACATCGTGCCCTCGTCCAGGTGGGCCGGGTCGCTGAAACCGAGGGTGGCGTAGCGGGTCTTGAACTTCTGCGCGCTCTGGAAGAAGCAGAGCACCTTGCCGGCCTTGGCGTACGCGGGCATCCCGTACCAGAGCTTCGGGGCGAGGTCCGGGGCGGCGGCCCTGATGATGGCGTGGAGCCGTTCGGCGAGGACGCGGTCCGCGTCCTCCATCTCGGCGATCTTCGCCAGGACCTCGACCTCCGGATCCGGCTTGGCGGCGCGCGCCCCGCGCCGCCCGGCGGCCCGCAGCTCCTGGGCACGCTCCTTGATCGCATCCCGTTCCGCATCCGTGAAGCCGTCGGCCTTCTCCTCGGCCGCGCCGGTGTTCCTCGTCGGCGTCTGCGTGCCCTTCATCTGCGGGTTCCTCTCTCACGAAGCTCGATCGGGTGGTGCGGGTCAGGGTCGGTGCAGGAATCAGGCCGTGGGGGCCGGGGCCGGCACCGCGGCCTCCCACGCGAAGCCGTCGGGGTCGGTGAAGGGCCCGCCGGCGCCGCCGATCACGAGCCGGTGGGAGCCGGAGCCGTCGATCGGGACGCCGGCGTCCTTGGCGAGGGCGCGGCGCCCGTACAGCGCCACCTTGAAGGGACTCGACGGGGTGGCGAACTCGACGTACTTGCTGCCGAAGCTCTTGGCCACGGCGAGGCCGCGGTCGACGTAGAACTGCTTGCTCGCGGACACGTCGGCGGCCCCCAGCAGGAGCACGATGTCGTCGATCCGCCCGGTGACCGGGCCGGTGTCCCGCTTCGCCGACGTCGCGAGCTTCCAGATCGTCCCGTCCGGGGCCTGTACGACCGCGGCGTAGCCCCAGAACGACTTCGAGGCGGGCTTCAGCACGGTGGCACCGGCTTCGACGGCGGCGCCGGCCAGGGCGTCCACGTCGGCCGGCCGGGGGACGGTGAGCGAGAGCACGAACCCGCGGAAGCCGGTCGTCGGTGCTTCCGAGGCACGCAGGCGGACCTGCACGCCCGGAGCGAAGGCGGTGTAGAAGCGGTGGGCGGCCGTGGTGTCGGCCACCTCAAGGGTGAGGGTTTCGATGGAGGCCATGAACATCACGCTAGTTGGGGCGCCGGGGCGGACGCTTCTCGAATCCTGACCGGTCCGGCCGGTCCGGCCGGTCCGGTCGGCCGTCGGGCGGCGCGCGGATACGCGTCGGGCGCCATGCCGACCAGCTCGGTGAAGCGGGCGCTGAAGATGCCCGGCGTCGGGCAGCCGACGGCGCGGCGGACCTCGGCGAGGCCGAGGTCGCCACCCCGCAGCAGGGCCGTCGCGCGCTGGATGCGGCGCGCCGTCAGGTAGGCGTACGGGGACGCGCCGTAGGCGAGCCGGAACTGGCGGCCGAGGTGCCCGGCCGCCATGTCCGCGGCGCGGGCGAGCTCCTCGACGTCGAGCGGACGGGCGTACTCCCGGTCGATCCGGTCCCGGACGCGGCGCAGCCGTGCCAGGTCCTTCAGGTGCGAAGCCTCGATCAGTGCCTGTCTCCACGCGGGACCACACATGGCGGACCCCCCTTCGTCGGTGTACGGGATCAGCGGAGTTCTTGGATGCGGATCAGGTTGCCCGCGGGGTCGCGGAAGGCGCAGTCGCGGACGCCGTACGGCTGCTCGGTCGGCTCCTGGACGACCTCGGCGTCGCCGGCCTGGATCTTCTCGAAGGTGCTGTCGAGGTTCTTGGTGGCGAGGAGGATCCAGCCGTAGGTGCCCTTCGCCATCATCTCGGCGATGGTGCGGCGCTCCGCCTCGGTGACACCGGGGTCGACGGCCGGCGGGGCGAGGAGGATCGACGTGCCGGGCTGGTCGGCGGGGCCGACCGTGATCCAGCGCATCTTGCCCTGGCCGACGTCGCTGCGGACCTCGAAGCCGAGGACGTCGCGGTAAAAGGCCACGGCGGCGTCCGGGTCGTCCTGCGGGAGGGTGCTCATGTGAATGCTGATGTCCATGTCCGTCACGGTAACTGCGCCTGGACCAAGGGCGCTTCTCGAATCCTGACCGATTCCGGCCCCTCCTGCGGCTCCTCCTGCAGGCTCTCCTCCGGGCCCCTGTCCTGACCCCTGCCGGGGCGGGAATCGTCCGGCCGGGGCCACGGGGAACCTCGCCCGCGCCGCCCCCGACGCGACCCGGTCCGCGGGGGGCCGACCCGGTGTCCGTGATCACCACGGGTTGCGGCCGGGCGGGGGACCGGGGGACGGGCTCTCGGGCCGCCGTCGGCGCAGCTCAGGGCGGTGTCTTCACCCGGGCGGCCCGAAGCCCGGGCGATCTTCCCGGTGTGCGGCGCCCGACGCGTCGGCATAGGTCTGTGTTCGTAGGCGTCGCAGACGCCCTCTGCCCCCGCACGGGCACCCGCCGCTCCAGCCCCCTCTGGTGAGGAGTCACATGTCACGTATCAAGCGTCGATCCGCCCCTCGCGCCGCTCGCCGAGCTGCCCGCAGGGCCGCGATCTCCGTCCTCGCGGCCACCGCCGCCCTGGTCACCGCCGTCCCGGCAGCCGCGCACGACGGTTCGGCCCGCCCCGAGGAGAAGGCGGCCCTCGGCGCCGAACACGCCCAGGAGCATACGAAGGTCCGCGAGCAGCTCCTCAAGCTGGGCGGGTACTCCCAGCTCGCCCGGATCGACAGCCTGAACTCACTGACCCGGTCCCAGGCGGACGTGAACGCGCGCTTCCACCCCAAGGCGTTCGGGCAGTTCGCCGAGTACTTCCAGTCCCCGGACTTCGCCGCCCACATCGCCATGCTCCCGACCGGCAAGGTGCTGCTCTTCTCCTTCGAGCGCATGGAGACCGACCCGACCGAGGAGCCCGCACCGACCAACACCCTCGGCGCGGCCAACGCGGGCCGCGCCTTCCTGTGGGACCCGCGCCGCGGCACCGGAGCGGACGCCTTCAAGAAGGTCACCCCGCCCGAGCTGGTCGTGCCCGACGGCACCGGCGAGAAGCGCCCGGCGCCCTTCTTCTGCGCCGGACACGCCTTCCTGCCCAACGGCATGGTCGGCGTCTTCGGCGGCAACCTCGGCTACGGCGGCGGCGCCGGCGCCAAGCTGTCGCTGGTCTTCGACCCGTGGACCGAGAGCTGGTCCGTGAACAAGGACATGGAGGTCGGCCGCTGGTACCCCTCCGTGGCCACCGCCCCCGACGGCCGCCTGCTGATCATGTCCGGCCACACCGACCAGGGCTGGGGCACCTCCACCTCCGTCATCGAGCGCTTCCCCGCCAAGAGCCACCCCGTCCCCTTCGAGAAGACCCTGATCCCGAGGGACGTCCCGACGGACACCCTGCGCGTGGACGCGCCCTTCGGTACCGACAGCGACTACCCGCACCTGTTCACCCTGCGCGACGGCAAGGTGTACGGCCTGGGCCGGCACGCCGCCAAGCAGTGGGCCTTCGACCCGGTCGCGGAGACCCGTACGGACCTGCCCGCGCGCCCCGACGGCGTGCACCGCGGCTACGGCTCCGCCGTGGCGCTGCCCGCCGGACTGCGCGGCCCGGACTCCGTACTGGTCCTCGGCGGCGACCGGGACGACCCCAACACCTACCGGCTCACGAGCGGCGGCGCCTGGGAGAAGCAGCAGCCCCGCGCCTTCGGCCGGACGCAGGACGACACGCTGCTGCTCCCGGACGCGAGCCTGCTGACCGTCAACGGCGCCTACGGCATCCGGGACTACGGCAACGGCGACTACAACCCCAAGTCCGATCTGAAGTACCGGCAGATCGAGACCCGCAACGCGCTGGGCGAGTGGAAGCTGGGACCGGCGCAGCGGCTGCCGCGCGGCTACCACTCCAACGCCCTCGTGCTCCCGGACGGCCGGGTCATGGTCACCGGTGACGAGCTGCAGCAGCTCGCCAACGACCCGAAGATCGACGACGACATGAACGGCAGCATCGAGATCTTCGAGCCGGCCTACCTCCACCGGGGCAGCCGCCCGGCCCTCGACCGCGCCCCCGAAGGACCGCTGGGGTACAACACCGCCTTCAACGTGGGGACCTCCACGCCCGACCAGGTCAAGAAGGCCGTCCTGCTGGCCCCGACCACGGCGACGCACGCGCTCAACACCAGCCAGCGCCACCTGGAACTGGGCATCGTCAAGCGCCAGGGGAACAGCCTGCGCCTGCAGGCACCGCCCTCGGCCAATGACGTCCCGCCCGGCTACTACATGCTCTTCCTGCTGGACGAGAACGGGGTGCCGAGCGCGGCCAAGTGGGTCTCCTTCCGGTAGCCCGCCGGGTAATCCGCCGGGCCTCCCGCCCCACGACACAGCCCCAGGCGATGCGCCTGGGGCTGTGCGGTGTCGCCGCCCGCGGCCGGCCGGCGGTCGTCAGCGGTGGCGCAGCGCGTTCTGGGAGTCGACGTACTTCAGCATGAGGCGGGCGAAGTCGAGGCGGTCACGCTCGCTCCAGTCGGCCGTCACGTACTCGAAGGCCGCGCGCTGGTGCCGCCGGAAGCGGTCCATCATGTCCCGGCCCTCAGGGCTGAGGTGCAGGATCGTTCGGCGGCCGTCCTGCTGGGAGGCGGCGCGTACGAGGTAGCCGGCCGAGATGCCGTCGGACACCATGCGGCTGGCCACCGAGGGGTCGACGCCCAGGTGCTCGGCCACGCCGCCGACGGTGATCTCACGGCCGTCGCCCTGTTCGGCCTCCAGGACGATGTTGAGGACCAGGGTGCGGCTGAGGTCCTTCGGGGAGATCGGGTTCTCGACCTCCAGGAGCGAGGAGCGCCGCAGTTTCCCGAACGCCGGGCCCACGGCGTCCAGCAGTTCCTCGTCGGTCGCCGGCTCGTGCTTCGTCATGCCCCTCATCGTACATACGTGAGCTCACACAAGCATGTGTTGACGCGAAAACGTGTGCATGCGAGCATGCATATGTCATCACGAACGAATGGAGCTCTCGTGACCATCCTCATCACCGGCGCGCGCGGCAAGGTCGGCCGGGCCGTCGTCGACCGCCTGCACTCCGCCGGTCTCCCCGTCCGGGCCGCCAGCGCCCGCCCCGCCGAACTGTCCGTCCCGGCCGGCGTCGAGACCGCCGAGCTCGTCCTGGACCGGCCCGAGACCTTCGCCGCCGCGCTCCGCGGCGTCCGCCAGGTCTTCCTCTACCCGCAGCCCGCCGGCATCCACGACCTGATCAAGGCCGCCGAGGCCGCCGGGGTCGAGCACGTCGTCCTGCTGTCCTCGTCCTCGGTGCTCGCCCCGGACGCCGAGACCGACCCGCTCGCGAGCCACAGCCTGAGGGTCGAGCGCGCCCTCGCCGACTCCGGTCTGACCTGCACGTTCCTACGTCCCGACGCCTTCGCCAGCAACGCGCTGGGCTGGGCCTGGCCCGTCGGCCGGTCCCTGCCGGTCCAGCTCGCCTACCCGGACGCGCAGATCGCGCCCATCCACCCCGAGGACATCGCGGACATCGCCGCCCTGGCCCTGACCGGGGACTCCCTCACCGGCCGCGCGCTCACCCTGACCGGCTCCGAGCCGCTCTCCTTCCGCGAGCAGCTCGCCGTCCTCTCGGAGACCCTCGGCCGCGCGATCCCGGTCGAACACATCACCCGAGCCGAGGCGGAAGAGCAGATGGGCCGGCACATGCCCGCCCCGATGGTGTCCTCGCTGCTCGACCTGTGGGAGGCCGCCGACCGCGGTCCCGCCGCCATCGGCGAGACCACCGGGTCCCTGCTCGGCGTACCCGCCCGCACCTACCGGCAGTGGGCCCGCGAGAACGCGGACGCCTTCACCGGCCGCTGACCCGCTGACCCACCGGCCCCGGCCCCCCGGCCTTCCGGCCCCCCGGCCTTCCGACCTTCCGAAGGAGCAGGACATGAAGCCCATCGGCTACTGGCTCAACCGCACGGACCAGGCCCTCACCGCCTCCATGGACGCCCTGCTGGCCGACTTCGGCCTCACCCGGCTCGGCTGGCAGGTCCTCAACGTCGTCAAGGACGACCCGCGGGCCACCGACACCGCCGTCCTGACCGCCCTGGCCGCGGGCGCCGACGCCGCGGCGCTGGCCTCGGCCGTCGCATCGGTGCTCACCGGCGGCTGGGCGACCCGCCCGCAGCCGGACCGCCTCGCCCTGACCGACGACGGCCGCGCCCGCCTCGCCGAGGTCGCCCGTCGCGTCGACGCCTTCCGCGAGCTGTCGGCGACGGGGATCACCCGCGAGGAGTACGTCACCGCCGTCACCGTCCTGGAGCGCATGACCCGCAACCTCACCGAGCCGCGAGACGGGTCTGCGGCTCGGCCGTGACCGGCCGCGCGGAGCTCTTCGGGCCCCGCAGGACGTGCCCGCGCCCCTGCAGGAACCGGGCGGCGATCGGAACCCGTGAATCGATCCGTCGCGGATTATCGGCAACCGGACTACCGCTCAGGCCAGGAGCTTGGCCTTGGCCCGGTCGAATTCCTCCTGGGTGATGTCGCCCTTGTCCTTGAGGGCGGAGAGTTTGTGCAGCTCGTCCGCCGAGCCCGATCCGGCCCCGGCCGTCTGCTGCACGTACGTGCGGAAGGCCGCCTGCTGCTCCTCGGCCTGCTTCTGGTCGCGTTCGCGCATGCTGTGCCCGCGCGCGATCAGGTACACGAGGATGCCGAGGAACGGCACCACCAGCACGAAGATGAGCCAGCCCGCCTTCCCCCAGCCGCCCAGGGTGTGGTCACGGAAGATGTCCGTGATGACCTTGAAGAGGAGGAAGAACCACATGACCCACAGGAAGAACCACATCATCGTCCAGAAGACGTTGAGCAGCGGGTAATCGTCCATGCCCGACTCCGATCGTGCACAAGGTCCTTCATTCATACAGGCGACCCCGGCGGTCCGCATGCGGAGCGCCGGCTCCGGTCGCGCGACGGGCTCCCGGCCGTTCTCCTGAAGCCATGGAACGCAACGCAGCCGAACAGCGCCGGCGCGTCCTGGTGGGCCACCTCCTGCGCTCTGTGCTCTCGGCCGCCCTCCTCACGTGGCTCTACTACGTGGTGCCCCTGGAGGGCGGGTTCGGCATCACCACCGTCCTGACGCTGGCGATCGGCCTGGTGGTCTTCGGGCTGCTGACGGCCTGGCAGATCACCGCCGTCTCCCACGCGCAGTTCCCCCGGATGCGCGCCCTGGAGGCGCTGGCCACCGGCGTGCCGCTGTTCCTGGTGCTGTTCTCCGCCACGTACTACCTGCTCGCCACGCAGGACCCCGCTTCGTTCTCGGAGCCGCTGACCCGCACGGACGCCCTCTACTTCACGATCACCGTGTTCGCCACCGTGGGATTCGGGGACATCGTCGCCACCACCGAGGGCGGCCGGGTGCTGGTCACCTTCCAGATGATCGCCGACCTGATCCTCATCGGGGTGATCGCCAAAGCACTGGTCGGGGCGATCAAAATCGGCATACACAGGCGCGGTTCGGAGGCTCCCGGCCTGGAGGACGAACCCTGAGCGGCGAAGTGTGCCCCCGGGGTGGACCATCGAGGAAGCGGAAAGGAAGTGAGCCATGCCGCAGTCGCGCCCTCGATCCGAACCGCACCCCGGCGGAACGCAGCCGCAGGAGGCCGACGTCCTCAGGCAGACCCTCCGCAGCCCCGGATACCTCAAGCTGCTGGTCTTCTGCGCCCTCATCAGCATCCCGGTGTCCCTCGCGTCGTTCTGGTTCCTCGCCGCACTGCACAAGATGGAACACGCGATGTGGGCGGAACTCCCCGCGGCCCTGGGCTGGAACGTCCCGCCCTGGTGGTGGCCACTGCCCCTGCTGCTCGTCGCCGGTGTCGTGGTCGGCCTGGTCGTCCCGCACATGCGCGGCAACGGCGGTCACCTCCCCGCGGCCGGCCTGAACACCGGCGGGGCCTCGGCCGGCGTCCTGCCCGGCGTCGTGATCGCGGCGGTGGCCAGTCTGACGCTCGGCGCGGTCCTGGGTCCCGAGGCCCCGCTGATCGCCCTCGGCGGCGGGCTGGCCCTGCTGTTCCGCAACCTCGCGCAGGTACCGGTGACCCCCCAGGGCACCGCGCTCATCGGCGCGGCGGGAGCCGCGGCGGCCATCTCCACGATCTTCGGGAATCCGCTGATCGCCGCGGTGATGCTGATCGAGGTGGCGGGCGTGGGCGGACCGCAGCTGTTCGCCGTGATGCTGCCGTCCCTGCTGTCCGCCGGGGTCGGGGACCTGGTCTTCACGGGCCTCGGGCGCTGGACCGGACTGCCGATCGGGAGCCTGAAACTCGAACTGGGCGTACCCGTGCCCCACCTGGACGTGCCCGACGTGCTCTGGGCCGTGCTCATCGCCGCGGCCCTGGCCCTCGCCCTGCACCCGGTGCTGACCGGCGCCCGGGTGATCGCCGCGTACGTCCTCGCACGGCCCCTCCTGCGGACCGTCCAGTGCGCGCTGGCCGCCGCGGCCTGCGCCAGCCTCTACGCGCTCATCACCGGCCTCACGCCCGCCGATGTCACCGGGTCGGGCCAGGCGCTGATCGGCAGGCTGGCCGCCGACCCGCACGCCTGGGGCGTGGGCGCGCTGATCGGCGTACTCGTCTTCAAGGGCGCCGGCTTCGCCATCTGCCTCGGCAGCCTGCGCGGCGGCCCCGTCTTCCCGTCGCTCTGCCTCGGCGCCGTGGCGGGCGTCCTGCTCGGGCCGCTGCCCGGTCTCGGCATCGTGCCCGCGATGGGAGCGGGCATGGCGGCGACCACCGCCAGCGCGCTGCGGCTGCCGGTGAGCAGCGTGGTGCTGGTGGTCCTGATGCTCGGCGGCACCGCCATGATCCCGGTGGTGATCATCGCGACCGTGGTCGCCTTCGTGGTCACCGAGTTGCTGCCCGTGGGACCCCCGATCCCCGACCTGCCGGCCGTACCCGCGAAGCCTGCCGCGCCCGCCGAGCCCGCGGCGAAGTAGCGCGAAGCAGACGGAGAGGACCCCGCCCGGGAAGCCGGGCGGGGTCCTCTCCGTGGGGTCGGCCGATCGGGTCAGCAGCGCAGGCCGGTGGCGGCGGCCGTGGCTGCCTGGTCCAGACTCTCGATCTGCGGCTGCAACTGGGTGCGCGCGTCCTTGCCGGTCGTGTCGCCGGGCAGGTCCTGGTAGCTCTTCTTGAGGTCCTCGGCGGCCGACTGGACCGCGGCGCGCTCCGCGTCCTTCAGCTGGGCCGCGTTCTCCTTGACCCCCTCCCAGTCCTTCTGGACGGCCTCGTAGGCGTCCTTGACCTGGTCCTTGGTCGCGTTGGCGGGATTGAGTGCCTTCAGTTTGGCGTTGTCGGCCTTGAGGGCGTTCAGGTCGGTGCAGAGGTCCGCGGCGGCCTGGCTGGCCTCCTCCGCGGGCGAGCTGTCGTCGGAGCACGCGGAGAGACCGAGAATCGCGCCGACGCAGAGCACACCGATCACCGGGAAACGCTTCATGGGGACCTTCCTCGATCTGACAAATCGGGTGTACCGGATCTTCCGGTACACCCGACAAAAATATGCAGATGAAGGGACATTCCGCATCCGCACCGCTACGCCCTGCCAGGGGGTGCCCACACCCCCCTAGGGCCGGATGTTCTGGTTCAGGTGGAACAGGTTCCCCGGGTCGTAGGCGCGCTTGACCGCGACCAGCCGGTCGTAGTTGCCCTTGTAGTTGGCCCGGATCCGGTCCTGGTCGTCGTCGGCCATGAAGTTGATGTAGCCGCCCTCCTCCGAGTGCGGGGCGGTCGCCTCGTAGTAGTCGCGCACCCAGGCGGTCGCGGACTCGTTGATGGCGGGGTCGGGCCACATGCCGGCGATCACCGTGGCGAACGAGGCGTCCCGGTAGGCGAAGGCCGTCGCGTCCGGTGCGACCCGGTGGCAGGCGCCGTTGATCGGGTAGATGTGGACCGTCGAGTTCACGGCGGGCAGGCCCGGCGCGTGCCGCAGGTGCGCGTCGATCGCGTCGTCGCTGAGCTCGGTCACGAAATTGGCCTTCCAGTAGTGCTGGAGGCCGGGCGGTACGAGCGCGTCGAAGGCGCTGTTGAGCGCCGGGTAGGGCATCGGGCCCACATGCTCGGCTACCACCGGCGCGAAGTCGTGGAAGGCCTGGAGGGCACGCTCCCCCTCGTCGAGCGGCCCGGTCCAGCACGCCACGATCAGCGCGAAGGTGTCACCGTGCCGGTCCTCCGGGATGAACGGGAGCGGCGGGGCTATCTGGAAGGCCGGGAAGCCGCCCAGTTCCTCCGGCGCGTCGGCGATGTGGTCGGCGAAGGAGCGCAGCACGGTGGCAGCGTCCGCCAGCTCGAAGAGCATCGGTCCGCCGTAGATGTCCTTGACGGGGCTCAGCCGGAACTCGAACGAGGTCACCGCGCCGAAGTTGCCGCCACCGCCGCGCAGCGCCCAGAAGAGGTCGGCGTTCTCCTCCTCGCTCGCCACGACCAGCCGTCCGTCCGCGGTCACCACGTCGGCCGAGACCAGGTTGTCGCAGCTCAGGCCCAGTCCACGGGCCAGGTAGCCGATGCCGCCGCCGAGGGTGAGGCCGCCGATGCCGGTGGTGGAGATGATCCCGCCGGTCGCGGCCAGCCCGAAGGCGTACGTGGCCGCGTTGAAGTCGCCCCAGGTGGCCCCGCCCTCCGCGCGGGCCGTGCGCCCCGCGGCGTCGACGCGTACGCCGCGCATCCCGGACAGGTCGGCCACCACGCCGCCGTCGCAGGTACCGAAGCCGGGCACGCTGTGTCCGCCGCCCCGCACCGCCAGGTCGAGCCCGTTCTCGCGGGCGAAGTCGACCGCGGCCATGACGTCCCCCGCGTTGGCGCAGCGCACGACGGCCGCCGGCCTCCGGTCGATCATGGCGTTGTGGACCTTGCGCGCCTCGTCGTAGGACTCGTCGTCCGGGGTGACGACCGCCCCGCGTACCCGTTCTCGCAACTGGTCGATCGAGAGCTTGACCATGGCTGTCGCTCCTCGTACGTCACGTCGTTCCACGCTGCGTCGTACTACGGCTGCAGGTGGCTGAAGCCCACCTCGAAGCGTTCGACCGAGACGATCCGCTGGCCCTCCCGCTGCGCGGTCTGCTCGCGGATCCGGGCGGCCTGCTCCTCGCTGTCCATCATGGTCCGTTCGTCGTCCCACAAGGTCAGCGACTTGGCCACGCCCGTGGCCCGGTCGACGAGGTAGTAGACGCCCCGGAATCCGGGAACGTCCTGGACCTGCCTGACAATCGCCTGCGAATTCCCGCTCACGTCTCCCTCCGCGGGGACCGGTGAACCCTGGTAGGTGCTCAGCCTCGCGAACATCTGCGGCAGTCCTTCCTCGCAGGGCCGCCGGTCGGGGAACAGGCGGCTCCACGACCAGGGTGCTCCGGCGCGCCGGAGCCCGCATGCCGGAGCGGCGCGACAATGGTGAGGACGGACGCGTGTGCCGTTGCGCTGCCGTCGCCCTAGCCGTTGCCGAGAGGCGGGACGCCGAGGTGCCGTACATAGCTGTGACCGCCCTGAGTCATGTCGGGCTGGTGCGCGAGCACAACGAGGACAGCCTCGTCATCGGACCGTGGACCCTGTGCGGGACCGTGACCCAGAATCCGCAGACCCTGGTCTTCCCCTTCGGCAGACCGCTCGTCGTCGCCGTCGCCGACGGCCTCGGCGGCCAGCCGGCCGGCGAGGTCGCCAGCGAGCTGGTGGTGCGCCAGCTCTCCTCGCTCGGGCCCACGCTGGACGGCCCGGAAGCCGTCGGTGACGCGCTGAGCCTGTGCAACCGCGCCGTGTACTCGGCGACCGAGGGACGGCCGGAGCTGGCCACCATGGGGACCACGGTCGCGGGCGCCCTCGTCCTGGCGGATTCGCTGCTGATGTTCAACGTCGGCGACAGCAAGGTGTTCCACGCGGCGCAGGACGGGCTGCGCCAGGTCAGCGTGGACGACAGCCCGCCGCCGGTCCCCGGGCACCGCACCACCTCGGCGGTCACCCAGGTCCTCGGCGGCACCCGCGGGTACAACGAGATCACCCCCCACATCGAGGCCTTCCCGGTGACCGAGGGCGATCGCTACCTGGTGTGCAGCGACGGGCTGACCGACCCGGTGCCGCCCGAGGAGATCGAGGGGCTGCTGCGGGTGCACGACGACGGCCGGGCCGCGTTCGAACTGTGGCGGGCCGCCATCGACGCCGGGGGCCCCGACAACATCACCCTCGCGCTGCTGCGCATCGGCGCGTAGACGCGTAGACGCGTAGACGGCATCAGGGCATGCCGGGGCGCATCAGGGGGTCGCCACGCTCTTGGTGTAGGCCTCGCCCAGGTCCCGTACGTCCACGGAGGCGTGGACCTCCAGGCCGGCGGCCTTCGCCGTGTGGCGCTCGACCAGCTCCAGCACGGCACGGGTCAGGCGCGACTTGGTCTGCGCCGTGCGGCCCCGGGCGATGGCCAGCTCGACGTGCACGACCACCGCCCGGGCGTCGGTGCCTTCCCCGACGACGGATTCCTCCAGCCGGTGGAAGCGCGTCTTGCAGTTGCCGATCGCGGTGTCGAGGATCTCGACCACCAGCGCGTGCAGTTCGAGCGCGAACGCCCGCCGGTCGAAGGCACCGGTCAGCGAGTCCGAGTAGTCGACGACTGCGTGGGGCACGGGGTCACTCCCTGCTCAACGGATGCGGGGCGACGGGCCCCGGTCCCGCGCCGGCCGGCGGGTACCTGAGCGACGGTAATCGAGCCCGCCCCGCCAGGGGTGGTGTCCCGGACATCACCTTCCGGGCCCCTCCACCTGGTCGATCAGCCGCCCCAGCGCCCTCGCTCCCAGCGGAGCCATCAGCGGGCGCAGCACCGGTTCGGCCAGCCGGACGCCCGGCAGGCGCAGGCCGCCGAAGAAGGCGAGCCGGGTGCCGTCCCGCTCCGCCACGGCGGCCATGCCGCCGTGTACGAACCGGCTCCGCATGAGGCACCAGCCCGGCCGCAGCACGACGTCGAAGCGCGCCCGCATGCCGAGCGGGCTGCGGGCCCTGGCTTCCAGGCGCTCCCCGACGGCGGACGTCACGGTGAAGGAGCGGATGTCGCCGATCATCAGGGGCATCTGGTTCTCCAGGTCGGAGACGAGCCCCCAGACCCGGTCGAAGGGAGCGTCGACCAGGTGCTCCGCGAAGCTGGTGCCCGGGGCGCTGCGGGCGATCACCCGCAGCCTGCGGACGGCGTCGAGTTCGGCGACGACCGGCCAGGATTCGTTCAACGTTCCCACACCTTCCGGAAGTTTCGGCGGGCCCGGAAGAGCCGGGTCCGCACGGTGGGTTCGGGCACGCCGAGGAGCGCGCTGACGGAGTGTTCGTCCAGGCCTTCGAGGTCGCGCAGGACCAGAACGGCGCGGTGCGCCGGGGAGAACCGCTCCAGTACGTCGCGCACGTCGGCGGCGAGCTGCGGATCGCCCGGCGCGGGCACGTCGTCGAGCGGGTCCGGTACGGACCGGGCCGCCGCGCGGGCGACCCGTACGGCCTCCCGTACGGCGATCACCCGTGCCCAGCCGAACAGGGCGGCCGGTTCCCGGAGCCGGCCGATGCCGCGGAAGATCACGATCAGCGCCTCCTGGGTGGCGTCCGGACCGTCCTGCAGGGCGATCGGGCCGCACAGCCGCCCGACGTACGGGGTCAGCAGGTCCAGCAGCTCCTGGACGGCCAGGCTGTCGCCGCGCTGGGCGGCGCGGACGAGCGGGGCCAGGTCGGCCCGCCCGTCCGTGCCCGCGACGCCGGCCGCGCCCGTGGTCGCGCTCATCGGGCTTCCTCCTTCGTGACAGGCTCTCAGGAGGGAGGAGGGCACGGACCGTCGAAACATTCCGCCGTTCATATGATTTTCCGGCTCGGATTTCTGCTACTCGGGCGCGGAATTAAGAGTGGGGCACGCCGGAATTTTCATGGCCGCCGACACCCGCTGTGCTACGGTGACGTTCGTTGCAGTTGTGGTTCCCAAAAAACTTACAAGTGCTCTCACCGGATTTTCGGTGGGTGCACTTTTTATTTCCGGTGCATGCAGTGAAATCTACTCGTTCCGGTCGGGGCAATCATCACGGCGACACCGGGCCCGCACAGTGCGGATCCGGGCACTGCCCCAAAGGAGAATTCATATGGCATCTGGCACCGTGAAGTGGTTCAACGCGGAAAAGGGCTTCGGCTTCATCGAGCAGGAGGGTGGCGGCGCGGACGTCTTCGCCCACTACTCGAACATCGCCTCTTCCGGCTTCCGTGAGCTTCAGGAAGGCCAGAAGGTGACCTTCGACGTCACGCAGGGCCAGAAGGGCCCGCAGGCCGAGAACATCGTTCCCGCCTGACGCCTGACGGTCCAGGTCCACGCCGGCGCCCGCGTCGGCGCGCAGACGCGGCCGAGGCCCGCACCCTGGGGTGCGGGCCTCGGCCGTCCGCGTTTTCCCGGAGCGCGCCGAACAGGCCACTCCCCGGAAGCCCGGCCGGTACGCGAGCACGCTTGCTAGAGTCCGTGCCCATGTCGATCCCTGACGACCTGCTCCTCGGTCTCGCCGCCATGGTCGAGTCGGAGCAGACCAATCAGATGTCCCTGACCGTCGTGGTCCACGGCGCCGTCATCACAGGCCGCCTCGCCCCCGAGAGCGTCTGGCGTCAGCGGGTGGCCGAGGTCCTGCGGGACTCCGACCAGCTGGCCCCGTTCGCCGAGATCTTCAGCTCTCCCGGACGCGGCGACAGACAGCAGGCCGGGGCACCCTCACACCTTCATTTCCACGTGGCACGCATCCTCCAGGGCACCCTGGGCATCCCCGAGACCGGCGGAATGTACCGGATCGCGGTCAAGGACGTCAGTGCCTGGACCGTCGGTGACTTCAGCTACTCCGACAAATAACCCACCGCCCCGGCACCGCGGAGGACGGCCGACCGCAATTCACCCGCGGGGGCCGTCCTCGACGAACCCGTGCCGGACAACCCAATGGCAGTACCGCCGAACAGCGCCAGACAATGTCGCCATGCGGACCCCTCCCCGGAACTGTCCGCCCTGCACACCGCCGTACTGCGCGGCCAGGCCGAGATCCCCGCGGGGCCGCCGCCCGCGACCGCCGGACGGCCGCCCGGCCCCGACGCGCCGCCGACGCCGCCGTCACCACCGACCAACCTCCGGGCCGCACTGGCCAGTTTCGTGGGCCGGGACGAGGACCCGGCCAAGTGGATTCCCTCATGGGCCGGTTCCGGCTCACGACGCTCATCGGCCCCGGCGGCGCCGGAAAGACCCGGCTGCTGGCCACGGCCCTCGCCGTGCGCGGCGGGCCGGACCACTCGCGCCCCGACGCGGCCCGGGTGGAGGACGCGGCGCGGGACGCGCTCGGCGACGCGTACGGGGAGTGCGCGGCCGGCGGCGGCGTGTCGGGGCCGGCTTCCGTACCGGAGCTCGCACGGGTCACGCTGGCCGGCTGAGCCCCTCCAGGAAGTGCTGTTGATCGGCGAGCAGGCCGGGCGGGAAGAGGGAGCGCGGGGCGAACACGGCCGTCAGGGTCAGCCGCCAGGAGGAGCGCTCGACCTCGGTGCGCAGCAGGGCGTGGGTCGCTCCCGGATACCGGCGGACCGTGAGGGTGCCGGGCGCCGGCACGCTCCGGTGGAGCGCCTCGGTCTCGGCGCCGTCCACGTTCAGGTCGTCGGCGCCGGAGATCAGCAGCACCGGAACGGGCGGCATCGCCCGCAGGTCCGCGGTCACGTCCGCGGTGTGGTTGCGGCTGATGAACGTCCAGCGCTCCGGCGTGAGTTCCCGGTCGGCGCCAGGACTCGCGCGGTACTCCTCGTACGTCGCCCCGCGCCGCAGCAGCGCCAGGGTGGCCTCCCGGGTGCGCAGGGCGGCCGCCGTGCGCTCGGCGCCGGCTCCGGCCGCGCGCAGCTCGGCCCGGGTGTTGTACTCCCCCTGGCGCTCCCAGTTGACCGCGGTGCCGACCGCGATGACGAAGCGCACCCCGGGGGCGGGCGCCCGCGCCACCACCTTGGGCATGACCCAGCCGGCCTGGCTGGCGCCCCACAGGCCGATGCGGGCGGGGTCGACCTCGGGCCGGGTGCGGGCCGCCCAGGTGAGGGCGTCGACGGTCTCGCGGGCCCGGTCGTCCATGGTCTGGCCGAGCCAGTCGGCGGGCTTGTCGAGGGAGAGCGAGGCGTATCCGGCCCGGGCGAAGGCCTCCCAGTAGGGGCGGTAGAAGCCGTCGTGGGTGGCGTCGACCTCGCCGTCGCCGTGCACGAACACGACGAGCGGGAAGGGGCCGGGGCCCTTGCCGGCGGGGGTGGCGAGCACGCCGGGGAGTTCGTGGCCGGCGGCGGGCACGGTGACGCGCTCCTCGTGGAGGCCGTAGTCGTGCTGCCACACGACGACTCCGGCGAGGAGCAGGGCGGCGGCGAGGGCCGGGAGGAAGGCGGTCAGGAGTGCCCGGCGGGCTCTGCGGGCCCTGCCGGGTGCGCGAGCCCTGCCGGGTGTGCGGGGCGGGCCGGATGTGCGGGGCGGGCGGGTCTCGGTCATCTGCGGCTCCTGATTCGTTCACTCGTTCACTCGTTCATACGTTCGCTCACATCTAGAACGATCGTAGCGTTGATGAACGTATTACGCTTGTGCGTATGACGACGGAGAGCGTGGAGGTACGGCGCGGGCTGCCCGAAGGGGCCGCCGCCCGCGTCGCCGAGCTGTACTGGGAGGCCTTCGGGGGAAAGCTGGGCCGCGCGCTCGGCCCCGCGGAGGCCGGGCGGCGGTTCATCGCCGGGCACCTGCACCCGGACCGGGCGGTGACCGCACTGTCCGGCGGTGAGGGCGGTGAGGGCGGCCGGGTGGTCGGCGTGGCGGGCTACCAGCTGGCCGGGCGCGGCCTGGTCGGCGGCGACGCGGCCGCGGTCAGGGCCGAGTACGGGCGGGTCCGGGGCCTGTACCGGGTGCTCCTGCTGGCCCTGCTGGAACGCACCCCGGCCCGCGGCGAGCTGGTCATGGACGGCATCGCCGTGGACCCCGCCGAGCGGAGCCGGGGCATCGGCGGGCTGCTGCTGACGGAGATCGAGGCGATCGCCGTGGAGCAGCGGTGCCGGAGGATCCGGCTGGACGTGGTCGCGGAGAACCCGCGGGCCCGGAAGCTCTACGAAAAGCACGGGTTCCGGGCGGTACGGGTGCAGCGCACGCCCTGGCTCCGGGACGTGCTGGGATTCGGGGGCGTGACGACGATGCACAAGGAGGTGGCGGCGCGATGAGCGGGATCCCCACACGGATGGTGGTGCACGCGCTGGTCCGGGAGGACGGGACGGTCGCGGGCGAGGAGCTGTACGAGGTCGCCGCCCTGCTCGGGATGACCGACCAGCAGGTGCGGCTGTGCGTGAAGCGGCTGGTGACCGAGGGCCGGTTCGCGGTGGAGGGGCGCGGCCGGCGGGCCGTGCTGCGTCTGGCGGGGGCGGAGCCGGGGGCCGGGCTGCCGCTCGTACCGGAGGTGGAGTTCGTCCGGCACGCCTACCGGCAGGACCGGGGGCTGGAGCCGTGGGACGGGCTCTGGCACGCCTTCGCCTTCGCCGTACCGGAATCCGCGCGGGCCGCCCGGGACTCCCTGCGGGACGCGCTGACCGGGCTGGGGGCGGCGCCGGTCCAGGGAGGTCTGTACGTCACGCCGAACGCGATCGGCCCGTACGTGCGGGCGCACGCGGCGGAGCTGGGCCTCTCGGCGGCGCTGACCTGCCTGAGCACCCGGGACCTGGCGGTGGGCGGCACCGACGACCCGCGGGCCCTGGCGGAGCATCTGTGGCCGCTGCCGGAGATCGCGGCGCGGTACGGGGAACTCCGCGCGCTCGCGGAGCAGCCCGCCGGGCCCGGCCGGGCCGACGGGCTGGCGCACGCCGTGACCCTGGCCGCCGCCTTCTCCGCCGCGATGCTCCCCGATCCGCTGCTGCCGCCGGAGCTGCTGCCGCAGCCATGGCCGGGCACGACGGCCCGGGCGGCGGCGACCGACGCCTGGGCCCGGCTGGAGGCCGCCGCTCCGGCCCCGGGGCCCCGGCTGTTCCGCCTGTACGGCGAGGCCCTGGCCTGACCCGGCGGGCGGGGGCCTGTGGACCGGCCCCCGCCCGGTCCACATCCTGGACAACTACGCTCGTTTCATGAACGCAGAAGCCGACGCCCTCGCCGCCGTGAAAGACGCTGACCGGAAGCATGTCTTCCACTCCTGGTCGGCGCAGGAGCTCATCGACCCGCTCGCCGTGGCCGGCGCGGAGGGCTCGTACTTCTGGGACTACCAGGGCAACCGCTTCCTCGACTTCTCCAGCGCCCTCGTCTACACGAACATCGGCTACCAGCACCCGAAGGTCACCGCGGCCATCCAGGAGCAGGCGGCCAAGCTGTGCACCGTCGCGCCCGGCTTCGCCGTCGACGTGCGCTCCGAGGCGGCCCGGCTGATCGCCGAGCGCACCCCCGGCGACCTCGACAAGATCTTCTTCACCAATGCCGGTGCCGAGGCCGTGGAGAACGCCGTCCGCATGGCCCGGCTGCACACCGGCCGGCCCAAGGTGCTGTCCGCGTACCGCTCGTACCACGGCGCCACCTCCACCGCGATCAACCTGACGGGCGACGCCCGCCGCTTCGGCAACGACTCCGCGACCGCCGGTGTCGTGCACTTCTGGGGGCCGTTCGCCTACCGCTCGCCCTTCTACGCGGCCACCGAGGCCGAGGAGTGCGAGCGGGCCCTGCGCCACCTGGAGGACACCATCGTCTTCGAGGGGCCGCAGTCCATCGCCGCGATCATCCTGGAGACCGTCGGCGGCGCGCCGGGTGTGCTCGTGCACCCGGACGGCTACCTGGCCGGCGTACGCGCGCTGTGCGACCGCTTCGGCATCGTCTTCGTCCTGGACGAGATCATGGTCGGCTTCGGGCGCACCGGTCGGTGGTTCGCCTCCGAGCACTGGGACGTGACCCCCGACCTGATCTGCTTCGCCAAGGGCGTGACCAGCGGATACCTCCCGCTCGGCGGGGTCGCCATCTCGGCCGCCATCGCCGAGACCTTCGCCCGTCGGCCCTACCCGGGCGGGCTGACGTACTCCGGGCACGTGCTGGCCTGCGCGGCCGCCGTCGCGACGATCAACGTCATGGAGGAGGAGGGCATCGTCGAGCAGTCCGCCCGTACGGGTGCGGAGCTGCTCGGCCCCGGCCTGCGCGCGCTCGCCGGGCGGCACCCCTCGGTCGGGGAGGTCCGCGGACTCGGCACCTTCTGGGCCCTGGAGCTCGTCCGGAGCAAGGAGACCCGCGAGCCGCTGGTCCCGTACAACGCGGCGGGTGCGGAGAACGCCCCGATGGCCGAGTTCGGGGCCGCGTGCAGGAAGGGCGGGCTCTGGCCGCTCATCGCGGGTAACCGCATCCACATCGCGCCGCCGTGCAACATCTCACCGCAGGACGTGGCCAAGGGGCTGGAGATCCTCGACGAGGCCCTCTCGGTGGCGGATGCGCACACCGCCTGACCTGCGGATCTGTGGGGTCGCCCAAGGCGTGGGTGCTGGTGTTCGGAGGATTTGTACGGGGATCAACCCCCCGTACACATGCTGCAATCCGTGCAGGCCGTAAGACACACAACAGGCCAAGCACCTACGAACCGGGATGCACGTCAGGCCCGGGGCGGTCCCTCGGTGAGGGGCCGAACGGCGGGGAGCGGGACGTCCTTGATCCGGGCGGGCGCTGGACGCCGGGCGTACGGGATCCAGACGACCGGACTCCGTGTTCCCGAGTACCCGAAGGAAGACAGCATGAGCAAGCACGTCCTGGCCCAGAACCAGTACGGCAAGGCCGAGAACCGCATCGTGAAGGTCACCCGCAAGGGCGGCGACGGTTCCTGGCACGAGATCCGCGACCTCAACGTCTCGGTCGCGCTCCGCGGTGAATTCCGCGATGTCCACCTCACCGGCGACAACGCCAACTGCCTGCCGACCGACACCACCAAGAACACGGTGTACGCCTTCGGCAAGGAGCACGGCATCGACTCCCCCGAGGCCTTCGGCATCCTGCTCGCCAAGCACTTCGTCTCCTCGCAGCAGCCCATCCGCGAAGCCCAGATCCGCATCGAGGAGTACGTGTGGGACCGCATCCCGGTCCCCACGCGCAAGGAGCAGCACTCCTTCGTCCGCAAGGGCCAGGAGGTGCGCACCGCTCAGATCACCTACAGCGAGACGACCGGCCTGCAGGTCATCTCGGGTCTGAAGGACCTGACGGTGATGAACTCGACGAACTCCGAGTTCCACGGCTACATCAAGGACAAGTACACGACCCTGCAGGAGGCGTACGACCGCATCCTGGCGACCAAGGTCACCGCGCGCTGGGCGCACTCGGCGCTGGCCGCCGACGACGCCGGGTACGACTGGGACCAGGCGTACAAGAAGGTCCGCAAGAACCTGCTGGAAGCCTTCGCGGAGACGTACTCGTACTCGCTGCAGCAGACCCTGAACCAGATGGCCGAGCGGGTGCTCGACAACTGCGCCAAGGTCAACGAGGTGCGCCTCAACCTCCCCAACAAGCACCACTTCCTCGTCGACCTGGAGCCCTTCGGCCTCAAGAACGACAACGAGGTCTACTTCGCGGCGGACCGGATGTACGGCCTGATCGAGGGCACCATCCACCGCGACGGCGTGCATCCGGTGATCGCGACGTCCGACTGGATCGTCGCGTGACACGCAGGTGAGTGACTGTTCGGCCCGGACCGCGTCGCGGGGTCCGGGCCGAACCGTTTCACCACCCGCTACGGGCTACGGCTCGTCCTGCGGCTGTCCGACCAGGAGGTTCCAGCGCCCCGCCCGCCCGGTGAGGGTGGTCACCGACTCCGGCCGTACGTCGAGCCGCCAGAAGGCCGCCGCGGGCAGCTCCAGGGCGTGCACCACGGCCGCCCGGACGACCGCCTGCTCGACCACCACCCGGTGCGTACCCTCGGCCAGGCCCGCCAGTTCCGCCCCGACGCGGGCGATCAGCGCGTCCACGGACTCCCCGCCCGGTGGCGCGTACGCGGGATCCGACAGCCAGGCGTGCACGGCCGCCGGATCCCGGCCCGCCACCTCGTCCAGGGTGCGCCCGGCCCACTCACCCGTGGCCAGACCGCGCAGCCCCTCGCGGCCCGGGCACGGCCGGGCGTGACCGAAGCGGCCCAGGCGGGCGGCTGCGTCCAGAGGGAAGCTGACCAGTCGAACTCGTACCAACGGGGTCTTCATAAGGGGAGCGTAAGCGCGGTACGGTCGCAAATGGTTCAATTGACTTACGACGGAACGACGGAAGCACCGGTGAGAATCCGGCACGGTCGCGCCACTGTGAAACCTCCCGGAGGGGGAGGGAAGTCAGACCCGCCACCGTCGTAGCGAGCACCACTGACCGGGACGCGTGTTCCCTCTGGAGGTTCTGCCATGGCCCACTCCGCCGTGCCCACGACGAACTCACCCGTGATCGCCCCCATCTCGCTGTCCGCGCTGGCCCCCTGGGCCGTGTTCGCCGGCATCCTCATGCTCGTCCTGCTGTACTTCGTCGGCGCCGAGCAGGGCGCCACCTCGGTCTTCGAAGGGGAGACCATCCACGAGTGGCTGCACGACGGCCGCCACCTGCTCGGGTTCCCCTGCCACTGATTCCCCTGCCACCGACCGACGTCCAGCAAGGGAACAGAACGATGACTTCCACTTCTCCGGGTGGGGTCTCCCCCCGCACCCTGCTCGTCCGCGGCATGCTCGCCGGCCTGCTGGCCGGCGTGGCCGCCTTCCTCGTCGCCTACCTCCTCGGTGAGTCCAAGGTGGACGCGGCGATCGCCATCGAAGAAGCCGCCGCGGCCGGTCACGACCACGGCGAGGACGCGCCGGTCAGCCGGGCCCTCCAGGCCACGGCCGGGCTCGGCACCGGCGTCCTGCTCTACGCGGTGGCGCTCGGCGGCATCGCCGCGCTCGTCTACTGCTTCGCCCTGGGCCGCATCGGCCGCTTCGGCCCGCGGGCCACGGCCGCACTGGTCACCGGGGGTCTGTACGTCACCGTGACACTGGTGCCGTTCTTCAAGTACCCCGCCAATCCCCCCGCCGTGGGCGATCCCGGGACCGCCGCCCGGCGGACCGCCCTCTACCTCCTGATGATCGCCCTGAGCGTGCTGCTGGCGGCCGGCGCGCTGATCCTCGGGCGACGGCTCGCGCCGAAGCTCGGCAACTGGAACGCATCGGTCATCGCCGGCGCGGCCTTCGCCCTGGTCATCGGCCTCTCGTACGCCCTGCTGCCCGGCATCGACGAGGTCCCGGCGGACTTCCCCGCCACGCTGATCTGGGAGTTCCGCCTCGCGTCCCTGGCCATCCAGACGGCACTGTGGACGACTTTCGGCCTGGCTTTCGATTATCTAGCCGAACGAGCCCTTGCGCCCGCCTCCGCACCCAAGGAGGCTGTGCAGCCGACGAGTTGAGCACGAGGGGGCCGGTAGTACATGGCGACGGCGATCAGGCAATGGCGGGGCTGGACGGGCGCGGCCCCGTTCTGGCTGAACTCGTTCCTGCTGCTCCTGGCCCCCTGCTGCGCCGTCACGCTCTTCGGCCAGATCGGGATCATCGCCGCGCTGGCCGCACTGGGCGGCCTGGCCCGCCACCTCTGGTACGGCGACTACGGCCACCCGGCCATGCACCTGGCCGGCGCGCTGATGGGCGCGGGCGCGGCCGCCTTCGTCATGTGGGGCTAGAGGACACCTCTCACCCGTTCGGGCGCATGGGCACCACCCCCGGCATCCGGCGGGTGGACCCTTCGCGAACTGCGAAGACTCCCCGATCGGGCGACGACACGCCCGTGACGCCATGTCAGTCCACCGTGTTGCACGGGGTACCGATGGGCAGAGGAGGTGTCCACTGCTCACATGACCCGGCCGTCCGAGCCGGACAGGAGGGAATCCCATGCCCCGCGCCAAGTGGGCCGTCGCTTCGCTGACGGTGGTTCTGCTGTCCACCGGCATCGCGGTGTTGCAACGGACCGAGGGTGCCCGGCCCGCGGCCGTGGCCACCGACGACGCGCTGCCCTCGCGGGCGTTGGGGCTGTCCGGCCATCGCCGTCTGGTGCGGGAGCTGGAGCAGTCCGGCGAGCACACCCCCGGCACGGGGGCCCGGTCGCCGAGGACCGCCCCCGGACCGCTCCGGGCGGTCACCGGACCCCTTCGGGCCGCGCGACCGCTGCGGTTGCGCATTCCGAGCCTGGGCGTGGACGTACCGCTGACCGGCGGCCGGGAGGCGGTCGCCTGGGACACCGGGGGTCCGGCGCCGGGTGCGGCCGGGACCGCGGTGATGACGGTGGAAGGGCTTCGCCTCGGCGAGTTGCGTCGGGGCCGGATCATCGAGATCCCCCGCGCGGACAGCCGTACGGCCGTGTTCACCGTCGTACGGATCTCACCCGGCAGGGCCTCCGGCCACGAGAGCGCGCCCGGCCGGGCCCAACTGCGGCTGGTCGGCGGCGAGACCGCCGTGCTGGCCCGGCTGACCGGGCAGCGCCGCACCCGCTGAGACGGGCGGGCCGGGCGGCGGCCTGTCAGCCGAGGGGGGTGTCTTCGTCCCCCGGTCGGGGGCTTCTTGGGGTCCGCCCGGGAGTCGTTCGGCGTGGCGGGGCACACCCCTCGCATGAGCGGGAGGCACCACACGCGTTCGGCACTGGCCAGGGCTCTGACCGTGGCCTGTGTCGTGCTGCTGTGCGTCTTCGGCGCCGGTCCGGCCGGCGCCGAAGCCGCCGAGATCCGCCCCGCGTCCACCGCGCCCGCCGTGCCCGCCGGGCCGGGCGCCCCCGCCGAGTCCCCCGAGCCCGGCGAGGGCCAGTCCGATCCGGCCCCTGATCCCGAGGCGCGGGCGGCCGTACGGACGATCACGCGCGGACTGCCCGGCGTACGGCGGTCACCCCTCTCGGTGTTTCACGTGGAACACCCGGCCGCCCCGGCGTGCGGGCCCGCCACGGACACGGCCGAACCGGCCCTGCCCCGGCGGGCGGTGCGGAGTGTGGTGCTGCGCTGCTGAGCGGACCGAGGTCCGAACGCAGCCCCCACACCCCCCTGAGCACCGTGAG
The DNA here is from genome assembly GCF_042894025.1 of Streptomyces sp. NPDC001549. Taxonomy (NCBI): domain Bacteria; kingdom Bacillati; phylum Actinomycetota; class Actinomycetes; order Kitasatosporales; family Streptomycetaceae; genus Streptomyces; species Streptomyces sp. NPDC001549. The sequence goes on along the minus strand of NZ_JBIAVJ010000003.1, from coordinate 136,179 downwards.
GTTCCGCCATGCCCATCGACCCGTACGCCGCACTGAACGCCATGCTCCGCGCCGAGGTCACCCGGTTCTCCCCGCCGGTCCGGCAGACCGAGCCGCCCGCGTCACCGAAGACCACGGCCGCAGCCACGGCCACGGCCGTCGAGGCCGAGAGCGAACCGCAGCCGGCCGCCCCTGCGGATTCGGCCGCGTAGGGACCGCGCGGACGCGCCAGGAGCGCCGGGGGTACCGGCGCTCCTGTCCGTCCCGGCCGCGCGACCGGCTCAGTCCTCGTGCGTGTAGTAGCGGTAGAACGCCGCCGCACCGACGCCCGCGGCGACGGCGAGGCCCACCACCACGGCCTTGAGGATCGACTGACCGGTGAGGCTGTGCAGATAGCCCGCCGCGATGCCGCCGAAGGCTCCGTAGGCGGCGGCGTGGACCTCGCGCATCATCCGGGGACCGACCCTGGCCAGGCCGAACATGATCCCTGCGAAAATCACGCCGCACAGGATCCCGTAGAAGACGTTGGCCGTGGTCACCGGACCCGCCTGGCGCTCGATGAAAGCGGCCCAGAATCCGTAGACGAGTCCGAGGAGCACAGGCCCCACGAACGCGCTCTTGTGCAGGTGGGTCTTGCTCGCCGTCTGCCTGCGCTGCCGCCCGAAGGCGGTGGGTGCCGCATGTGCCATGACGGGCTCCTCTCTCCCATCATCCAGGGCACACCCGCCGCCCCCGGGCGGCAAGTGGATCAGCGGTCAGGGCGTGCGCACGGCCACCGCGTCGATCTCGAAGAGCATGTCGGGCAGGGCCAGCGCGGCGACGCCGATCAGGGTCTGGGCGGGCAGTTCGGTCCCCCAGGTGGCGTGCAGCTGCCCCAGAAGAACCTCCAGCTTCCGCTGGTCGTGTCCGACGATGTAGGTGCCGATGCGGACCACGTCGGAGGGACCGAGGCCGACGGCCGCGAGGGCGGTCCGGAGGTTGGCGAAGGCCCGCTCGACCTGGTCGGCGAAGTCCTCGGAGACGACGTGGCCGTGCTCGTCGGAGCCGTACTGGCCGGCTATGAACACCTGCTCGCCGGGTGCGGAGACGATGTGGCTGTAGCCGTAGCCGGTCGGGGTGTGGAGTCCTGCCGGGTTGATGATGCTGCGCGTCATGCCGAGCTCCCTTTTTCCGTTTCCGTTTCCGTACGTGCGGTGCGGTGCTCCGTGGTGTGGCTACCGCGCGGCGAGCCAGGCGCGGAACCGCCCGGGGGCCTGCGGGGCCTGCCGTTCGGCCTGCTGCCGGATCTCGTCGAGGTTCTGGGCCGCCAGCGCCCTGCGCCAGGCCAGTTCGGCCCGGGTCATGGCGTGCGCGATGGCGCAGTCGGCGGCGTCCCTCTGCGGGGCGGAGTCCGCCGGTTCGCCGGCGCCGGGCCCCTGCTGCCGGATCTCCGCGCACCGGAAGGCCTCCTCGGGCCCCTCGACGGCGGCGACCACGTCCATGAGCGAGATGGCGTCGAGCGGGCGGGCCAGCCGGAAGCCGCCCCGGGGGCCGGGGGTGGACGTGACGATGCCCGCCCGGGCCAGCGCCTGGAGCTGCTTGTTGAGGTAGGCCGCGGGCAGGTCGTGCCACGCGGCCAGACGCGCCGCCGACACGGCCCGGTCCGGACCGCTCCAGGCCAGGTTGACGCAGGTGTGCAGCGCCCACTCGACGCCCTCGCTCATCTTCATATCCTGGATATTAAATGTCCAGGATATGTGCCGCAAGGGTGCCACGCCGCGCGACGGCCCACCACCCACCCGCAGCAACACCGCTCGCGCCCGGCCCCGTGTCCGCTTTCCCTGGTGACGTGCGCACCATCCTGTCGACGGTACTCATCGTGCTCGTGGCCCTTCTGGTGCCCGCGAGTGCCGTCGCGTACTGGGCCGACCGCGAACTGGGCAATGCCGACCGGTACACCGCCGCCATGTCCCCCCTCGCCGAGAACGCGAAGGTGCAGGAGGTCGTCGTCACCCAGGTCACCCGCGCCCTCGCCGGCCAGATCGACGCGGGCCCCTTCCAGATCGGCGTGGACACCCTGCTCGGTGAGGCCCTGCAGTCCTTCGCCGGCACCTCCGCCTACCGGACCGCCTGGGACGCGGCCAACCGCGCCGCCCACGCCGCGTTCCTCGACGCCCTCACCACCGGCCACGGTGACGCCCTCACCATCGACCTCGCACCCGTCATCGCCCAGGTCAGGGGCGACCTCGTCGCCGACGACGTGCCCTTCGCCGACCGCATCCCGGTGACCCACCTGACCGTGAAGGTCATGGAGTACGACAACCTCGGCGCGCTCCGGAAGGGCTTCCACATGCTCGAAGTGGCCGGTGTCTGGCTCCCCGTACTGACCGTGGTCCTGGCCGCGGCGGCCATCGCCGTCGCCGTCCACCGGCGGCGCGCCGTGCTGGCCACCGGAGTGGGGCTGGCGGTCGGGGCCGGGCTGCTGTGGCTCGCGGTGGACGTGTGCCGCCGGCTCACCCTGGACGATCTGCCCGCCGACATCGACCGGCCCGCCGCCGGGGCGGTGTACGACGCCCTCACCGCGTACCTGCGCACCACCGCCTGGGTGGTGCTGGTGATCGGGCTCACCGCCGCACTTGCCGCATGGGTGATGGGCCGACTACGCCGCACCCCATAAGCTCGGAAGGTACCAACACACGCAGAACCACGCAGAAGATCACAGAAGAACCGATTCGCGAGCGGCGGGCACGGAAGCGGGAATGAGCACCGAACGCACCGAACACATAGCGTCGCGGCGAGCCCGGCACCATCCGCTGGCTCCGCCTTCCTGGCTGCTCAACGGGCTGAAGCCCAGTGCCGCACCGATCCCGTGGGCCGCCGTGGCCCGGGCCTCGGTCGCGATGTCCGTCCCGCTCGCCGTCGGCTTCGCACTCGACGAACCCGAATACGGCGCGCTCGCCTCCATGGGCGCCCTCGCCGGAGTCATAGGCGACACCGCCGACGCCTACCGGATGCGCATCCTGAACATCGCCGTCCCCCAGCTCTTCGGCGCCGTCGGAGTGACGCTGGGCACCCTGGTCTACGGGCACGGCTGGCTGGCCGTCGGAGCGCTCACCCTCATCGCCCTCGTCTCCGGGATGATCTCCTCCATCGGCACCGTGGCCTCCGTGTCCGGACTGCTGCTCCTGCTCAACGCCGTGATCGGCGCCGGACTGCCGCTGCCCGAGCCCTGGTGGACGGCCCCGCTGCTGCTGACCGCGGGCGGGCTGTTCGTCCTCGCGCTGACCCTGCTGGGCTGGCCGCTGCGCCGCCGGCAGCCGGAGCGCACCGCCGTGGCCGACACCTACCGGGCCCTGGCCGACGCCCTGGAGGCCGCCGGCGGACCCGGCGCCCTCTACGACGAACGCCGGCAGCAGGTCACCCAGGCCATCAACCACGCCTACGACCTCGTGCTCGGCCGCCGGGCCCGGGTGCACGGGCGCAGCCCCTCGCTGGTGCGGCTGCTGGCCCAGCTCAACGTGGTGATCCCGCTGGTGGAGGCCGCGCCCGCCGCACACCTGCGCGGCCGGCCGCTGCCCCCCGAGATCCCGGCGGCCGTACGGGAACTGGCCGACGCCGTCGAGGAGGGCCGCACCGGAACGCCCGTACTGGAGCTGCCCGCCGCGCACACCCCGGCCGAACGGGCCGTCGACGCGGCCCTGCGCCATGCCGCGAAGATCGTGTACATCGCCCGGCCGGACCTGGACAACGTGGACGACCGGCTCGGCCGGCCCGCCGCCCTGCGGGTGCGGGCCCGGCGGGCGGTACGCGACATGGTGCTGTCCCGGGCCTCCTGGCGGTACGGGCTGCGGCTCGCGCTGTGCATCGGGATCGCACAGTCCCTCGTATCGGTAATCGAGTTCGAGCGGTCCTACTGGGTCGCGCTGACCGTCACCTTCGTCCTCAAGCCCGACTTCGGCTCGGTGTTCTCCCGGGCCGTACTGCGCGCGCTCGGCACCGCGGGCGGGCTGGTCATCGCGGCAGCCGTGCTCTCCGAGGTGCCGCGCGGCTGGTGGGACGTCCCGGTGATGGTGGTGCTGGCCGGGCTGATCCCGGCCTTCTCCGCCAAGGGGTACGCCTTCCAGACCGCCGCGATCACCCCGGTGATCCTGCTCCTCTCGGACCTGCTCAACCACCAGGGCTTCGACCTGATCCGCCCCCGGCTGGTGGACAGCCTGATCGGCTGCGCCATCACCCTCGTCTTCGGGTACCTGCTGTGGCCCGAGAGCTGGCACACCCGGATCGGGGACCGGCTCGCCGACACCGTGGACGACGCCGCCCGCTACGTGGAACGGGCCTTCGCCCCGGTCGCCGACGAGGCAGCGTTCGCCGCGGCACGGACCGCCCGCCTCCAGGCCCGGCGGCGCATCTACCGGGACCTGTCGGGCGTACGCAGCGAGTTCCAGCGGGCGCTGACCGAGCCGCCGCCGACCGGGGCGCGGGCCGCCGCCTGGTGGCCGCTGGTGGTCGCCGTCGAACGGATCGTGGACGCGACCACCGCCGCGCGGGTCCGGGTCAACCACGGCGCGGCCCCGCCCCCCGCCGACGAGGTCGAGTCGATCGCGCGGCAGCTTCGCGAGCTGGCCGTGCGAGTCCGCAGCAGCAGCGTCCCGGTACGGGTCGACGCGGGGCCGCCGGGCGAGGCCACGAGCGTGCTGGCCCCGGTCCACCAGGAGATCGCGGCGGCCCTGGCCATCGCCCGGCCGGAGTCCTGACCCGCCGCCGCCCCGCCCGGGACCGGTGTCCCCCGAATGGGTCGCCTCCCGGGCCGGGCGGGGGCGGACGGGGCAGCATCGGAGCATGCGCCGCGTCGTCCCTGCCGTGATGGTCCTCGCCGTACTTCTGGCGGGGTGCGCCGATGTGGAGGGACTGCAGAGCGAGGGCGACCTCGGCACGGTGCACGCCCCGAAGACCCTGTGGAAGGACATCCGTCCCGACCCGCCCGCCCCGGACCAGAAACCGGGCACGGCCGCCGTGGTCCCCGGACTGCCCAAGGTGGCCCCCCTGAGCATGCGCGGGGTGGACGCCCTGTCCGTCGTACGCGCCGACATCACCTCCGCCGCCGAGCAGGACGGCGGGACCGGCCGGCTCGTCGACCCGCGCGCCGTCCAGCGGCTCGCGCTCTGCACACAGGCTGTGGACGGCGGGCCCGACTGCCCGGTGCGCCCCGCGGTCCTGCACGACCTGACGGGCAACGGCCGGGAGGAGCTCATCACCGCCCTGGACGTCGACGGCCGGGTCAGCGAGCTGCGCGTCTACACCGTCCAGGACGACGGGAACATCGCCCGGATCCTGTCCCGGCGCGCGGTGCTGGAGGGCGTGGAGGTGGCCGCCGAGCACCTGGCGGTCCGCGAGCCCACGACGAACCCCGGCTACGTGGCCGTCTCCGACTACGTGTGGGACCCGAAGGCCGGGATCATGAACCTGTCCCAGCTCACCCTCGACGACTGCCCGGGGCTCACCCGGAACCCGTCGCGCGGGGACGGGTCGCGATGCGCGCGCTGAGCAGCCTGCGCTGGAAGATCGCACTGACCACCACCATGGTGTGCTGCATGGTCGCCGCCGCGCTGGGCATCCTGGTGCACAACGTGGTCGCCCGACAGATGGTCGGGGAGGTCCGCAAGTCCGCCGCCGGCGAGCTGGACCACGCGCTGGGCCACTACGAGTACGGCACCGCGCACGGCGACGTGAACGCCGTGTTCGACCCGCCCGGCCTTCCCAGGCGACTGCGCGAGCTCGTCGCGAGCGGCCAGACCGGCAGCATCGTCGGCGAACAGGGGGGAAAGCCCGTCATGTGGGCGGCCGGACCCGCCGACGGCAAGGCCCTCGCGGTCTGGCTGCCCTTCGGGAGCACCCGCGAACGGCTGCGGCACATCGACACCGCGATCCTCGCCTCCGCGATCCTCGCGGCCGGGCTGGTGGCACTGGCCGGCCTGTTCCTCGCCGGCCGGATCAGCCGGCGGCTCGCGGCCACGGCCGCCGTGGCCCGCCGGATCAGCGCCGGCGACCTGGACGCCCGGGTGAACCTCCATGCCGAGGGGGACGATCCGGGACCGGGCCGCTCCCGCGACGAGGTCCAGGACGTGGCGCACGCGCTGGACTCGATGGCGAGCTCGCTCCAGGGCCGGCTGGAGGCGGAGAAGCGCTTCACGGCGGATGTCGCGCACGAGCTGCGCACCCCGCTCACCGGTTCGCTGGCCGCGGCGGCGCTGCTGCCCGAGGGCCGCCCCAAGGAAATGATCAACAACCGGCTGAAGGCCCTGCACCTGCTGACCGAGGACCTGCTGGAGATCTCCCGGCTGGACTCGGGCGTCGAACGGGCCGACCTCGCCCGGGTGGAGCTCGGCCGGGCGGTGGAGCGGGCGGCCGCCGCGGTCGCCGGCGGGGGCGGGGCCGGGCCGGAGGCCGGGCCGTCCGCTTCGGTACGGGTGGTCCAGGACATGGTGGTGGTCACCGACCGGCGGCGGCTGGACCGGATCCTGGCCAACCTGCTGGTCAACGCCGGCAAGCACGGCAGGCCGCCCGTCGAGGTGACCGTGGAGGGGCCGGTGGTGGTGGTCCGCGACCACGGGCCGGGCTACCCGCCCGAGCTGATCGAGCAGGGCCCGCAGCGGTTCCGCACCGGGGACCCGGGACGCGGGCGCGGTCACGGCCTGGGACTCACGATCGTGATGGGACAGGCGGCCGTGCTGGAGATCGTGGTGGGCTTCGCCAACGCGCCCGACGGGGGCGCGGTGACGACGCTCCGCCTCCCCGTCGGCAGGGTGCCGTAGGGGAATTGACCGGCTTGAGCGGGTTCAGCGGTCCCCTAAGGGCGTGTTTCACGTGAAACACGCCCCTTGGGCCAACTGGTCCGGTCAGACGCCGATGTTGCGGCCGTCCTTGCGCCAGACGGACACGACCGCCGGGCGGACGATCTTGCCGGGGCCGTCGGGCCACACCGACTGCGGCTTCTCGACGGACGCGCCGTCGATCTCGCCCGGGTGCTGGACGGAGACCAGGACGCGCTTGTCCTGGATGAGCGGGCCGCAGGTCTCGGCGCCGCGCGGAACGGTCAGGAACTGCTTCAGCTCACCGCGGCGCTCACCGGCCGTCGCGACACCGAACAGGCCGTCGTGGGAGCCGAGCTGGTTGCCGTCCGTGGAGATCCACAGGTTGCCGTGCGGGTCGAAGGCCACGTTGTCCGGGCAGGAGATCGGGCTGACCTTGTCCTTGGGGAAGCCCGCGAAGTAGGTCGCCGGGTCGTTCGGGTCACCGGCGACCAGGAAGAGCCGCCAGGCGAAACCGTCGCCCGCCGGGTCGTCGAAGTTCTCGGCGAGCTCCAGGATCTGGCCGTGCTTGTTCAGGTTGCGCGGGTTGGCCTCGGTGGCGCCTTCCTTGCCCGGCTTGCCGCGGTCGGTGTTGTTGGTCAGCGCGATGTAGACGCGACCGGTGCGCGGGGAGGGCTCGACGTCCTCGGGGCGGTCCATCTTCGTGGCGCCCACCTTGTCGGCGGCCTGGCGCGTGAAGACGTACACCTCCTCGGCGGTCATGCCCTCGACGTGCGAGACATTGCCGGTGGCCAGCTTGATCCACACGCCGGAGCCGTCGAACTCGCCGTCGGAGGGGAGCTTGCCGGTGCCGTCGAGCTCGGCGGCCGGGGAGTCACCGGTGAGCTTGGCGACGTAGAGGGTGCCCTCGTCGAGCAGCGTGAGGTTGTGCTCCTTCGCGGCGCGCGAATTGCCCTTCTTCATCCGCTTCGACGAGACGAACTTGTAGAAGTAGTCGAAACGCTCGTCGTCGCCCATGTAGACGACCGGACGGCCGTCCTCGGTCAGGCGGGGCTGCGCGGCCTCGTGCTTGAAGCGGCCGAGCGCGGTGCGCTTGCGCGGGACCGAGTTCGGGTCGTACGGGTCCAGCTCGACGACCCAGCCGAAGCGGTGCGACTCGTTGGGCTCCTGCGCCACGTCGAAGCGCTTGTCGAACCGCTCCCACTTGCGCTCGGTGGCACCGGCGGTCACGCCGTAGCGCTTCAGGCGGGCGGCCTGGGTGGGCTCGGTGACCTGGCCGGCGTTGCCGAAGTACTGGTTGAAGTTCTCCTCGCCGTGGAGGGTGGTGCCCCACGGGGTGGTGCCGCCGGCGCAGTTGTTGAGCGTGCCGAACACCTTGGTGCCGGTGGCGTCGACGGAGGTCTTCAGCAGGCTGCTGCCCGCGGCCGGGCCCGTCAGCCTGAACTCGCTGGTGGCGGTCAGCCGGCGGTTGAGCTGGTGGCGGCTGATCGCGGTCAGCTTGCCGCTGCGGTGGTCCTCCTGGACGGCGACCACGGACAGGCCGTGCGCGGCCCAGGCGATCTCGACCTGCTCGCGGGTCGGGTTGGCCGGGTCGTACGCCTTGAACATGAGGTTCTCGTCCGTGTACTCGTGGTTGGCCACGAGCAGCTGCTGGCGCTCGTAGTCGCCGCCGAGCGGGAGGAGGCTCAGGAAGTCGTTGTTGTAGCCGAACTGACCGGCCTGCGCGGCGGCCGTCTGCTTGTCGGGGTTGAAGCCCGGGGCGCCCTTGACGATCGGGTCGCCCCAGCGGATCACCACGTTCTGCTCGTGGCCCTCGGGGATGGTGACCTTGTCGTCGGTGTTCGGCGCGACGGCCTTGAAGCGCAGACCGCGGGCGGCCTCGCCGCCCTTGCCCGCGGCGGCATCGGCGGAAGGGGTGGCGTTGGCGGTCTGCCCGGAGCCGCTGAGCGCCACGGCGGAACCGGCCGCGGTGGCGACCGTCACGACGGCGGCGGAACGCAGCATCGCGCGACGGGAGTAGGCACGGGCTATGACATCGCCGACGTACTCGTTGTCGCTTGTGTTCGGCACCTCGTGGAAGCATGCGTCGCCACAGCGGTAACGACAGGTGAGAGCGGAACGGCCGCTCCCATGCGGGTTGCCGAGGAACGGCAGAAGCTTGCGCACGAGTGTCCTCCGAGTAGCTGCGTGGGCGCCGACAACGCGTCGGTACGATCCAGCCGCGACGCTAGGCCCGGGTTGCGCCGAAGCGGCGGCGCGGGGATGAACGGTCGGTGAACCCGGCACGTCGGAGCGGCAGTTCACGGAGCGTGTGCGGGTGTGTGGGAGCCGGACGCCACGAAAGGCGCCCCTGCCGAAGATCCAGCCGGGCGGCCGATAACCTTACGTGTCCACTCTGGGCAGGGATCATCCGCGCAGCACGGACAAATGACGCACGCACACATGCGAAAGGCCTGGCCCATGGGTATTCGGAGCTTGTTGCGCAAGGTATTCGGACGGTCCGCGGAATCCGTTCCGGAGACTACGGACACCCCTTCGGCCGCTGTCCCGAACCAGGCGGAACGGACCCCTCTGGACGTCGCCGCCGAACTGGTGGCGGCGTCCTTCGACACCCCGACGGTTCCGCCGCAGTCCACCCCGCGCGACCGTGAACCGGGCACGGTCCTCACAGCCCCCGCCCCGGCGGCGGACCCGACGGTCCCGGAAGCCCGCCGTGCGCCTGCGGCGAAGCCCGGCGGAGAAACCCCCGCACCCCCGGCGCAGGAACAGCCCGAGCCGGCTGCCGCCCCCGCTGCGAAGCAGCCCGGGGCCGAGACGGAGACCCCGGCTGCCGCCGAGGCCGAGACCGCGCCGGAGGCGGAACCGGCGACTGCCGAGGCCGAAGCGCCGCAGGCGCAGGAGCCCGCGGCTGAGGCCGAGGCCGAGACTCCGGCTGCCGCCGAGGCCGCCGAGCCGAAGGCGGAGGACGCTTCCGTGGTGGAACCGGTCGCCGCTGCTGCGGAGCCGGCCGAGGCCGAGGCGCCCCAGGCGCAGGACGAGCCCGAGGCCGAGGCACCGGCCGCCGCCGAGGCGAAGCCTGAAACCGCGCCGGAGGCGGAGCCGGCAGCCGCCGAAGCCACCGCGCCGGAGGCGGACACCGCCCCCGCTGCGGAGCAGGCCGAGGCCGAGGTAGTCGAGGCCGCCGCCGAAACCACCGAGCCCGAGGCGGAGCCGACCCAGGTCGAAGCGCCGCAGGCGCAGGACGAGGTCGCCGCGGCCGCCGCCGCCGAAGCCGCCGCGCCGGAGGCGGACGCCACCCCCGCTGCGGAGCAGGCCGAGGCCGAGGCACCGGCTGCCGCCGAGGCCGCCGAGCCGGAGGCGGAGGACGCTTCCGTCGTGGAACCGGTCGCCGCCGCTGCGAAACAGCCCGAGGCCGAGGCACCGGCTGCCGCCGAGGCCGCCGTGCCGGAGGCGGACACCCCCGCCGAGGCGGAGCCCGAGACCGCGCCGGAGCCGGCAGCCGCCGAAGCCACCGCACCGGAGCCGGAGGCGCAGGACGAGCCCGGGGCCGAGGCACCGGCTGCCGCCGAGGCGGAGCCCGAGACCGCGCCCGAGGCGGAGCCGGCTGCCGCCGAAGCCACCGCGCCGGAGGCGGACGGGCAGGACGAGCCCGAGGCCGAGCAGCCCGCGGCCGGGGCGGAGGCTCCCGCGCAGGCGCTGGCCGTCGTCAAGCGGCGGGCTCCTGAGGTCGCCGGGGCCTACAAGGCCGCCGGGCAGGTGCTGCGGGGCAAGGGGAAGGCCGGGGCGCGGGCCAAGGTCTACCTCGTGCTGGACCGCTCCGGGTCGATGCGCGGGTTCTACAAGGACGGCAGCGCCCAGTACCTCGCCGACCACGCCCTCGCCCTCGCCGCGCACCTCGACGACGCGGCGACCGTGCACACCGTGTTCTTCTCCACGGACGTGGACGGCGCCGCCGACCTGACCCTCGACGGCTACGACGCCGCCTGGGTCGAGGCCCGCCACGCCGAGCTCGGCCGGATGGGCCGCACCAGCTACCACGTGGCCGTCGAGGCCGTCGTGGAGCGCTACCAGAAGGACGGCGGCGAGGGCCCGGCCCTGGTCGTCTTCCAGACCGACGGCGCCCCCGACAACCGCCAGCCCGCCCGCCAGGCCTTGGCCGACGCCGCCACCACGGCTCCGGGCATCCACTGGCAGTTCGTGGCCTTCGGCGACCACGACGCCAAGGCCTTCGACTTCCTGCGCAAGCTGGACGCCGAGAACGCCGGCTTCTTCCACGCCGGCCCCGCCCCCACCGAGCTGACCTCCGCCGCCCTCGTCAAGGGCATCCTGGAGCAGTTCTAGTACGTCGGGCGGAACACGAAGGCGGCGCCCCCCTCCGGCAAGGAGGGGGGCGCCGCCTTCGGCGTATCCGGGTCAGCCCCGCGGGGAACCGGCGTCCGGGGTGACCGCGTCGGAGACCGGCCGCTCCGCCGCCTTCGTCTCGACCGGCTTGCGCAGCGCGATGTTCAGCTCGCGCAGACGGGCCTCCTCCAGCACCGTCGGCGCGCCCATCATCAGGTCCTGCGCGTTGCCGTTCAGCGGGAAGGCGATGGTCTCGCGGATGTTCGGCTCGTCGGCCAGCAGCATCACGATGCGGTCCACGCCCGGGGCGATGCCACCGTGCGGCGGGGCGCCCAGGCGGAACGCGCGGAGCATGCCCGCGAACTCGCGCTCGACGGTCTCGGCCTCGTAACCGGCGATCTCGAAGGCCTTCAGCATGACCTCGGGCTCGTGGTTGCGGATGGCGCCGGAGGACAGCTCGATGCCGTTGCAGACGATGTCGTACTGCCAGGCCAGGATGTCCAGCGGGTCCTTCTCCTCCAGGTCCTTCATCCCGCCCTGCGGCATGGAGAAGGGGTTGTGGGAGAAGTCGATCTTGCCGGTCTCCTCGTCCTTCTCGTACATCGGGAAGTCGACGATCCAGCAGAACCGGAAGACGTTCTCCTCGAAGTGGCCGGCGCGCTTGGCCGCCTCGACGCGAACGCCGGACATGATCTTGGAGACCTCGTCGAAGTCGCCCGCGCCGAAGAACACGGCGTGGCCGGGGACCAGGCCCAGGCGCTCGGTGAGGACCTTGACGTTCTCCTCGGTGAGGAACTTGGCGATCGGGCCGGTCAGGGCACCGTCCTCGCCCACGCGCACCCAGGCCAGGCCCTTGGCGCCCAGCGAGATCGCGTACTCGCCGAGGCCGTCGAAGAACTTGCGCGGCTGCGCGGCGGTGTCCGGGACGGCCAGGGCACGCACGTGCTTGCCGGCGAACGCCTTGAACTCCGAGCCCTCGAACACGTCGGTGATGTCGACGAGCTCCAGCTTGGCGCGCAGGTCGGGCTTGTCGTTGCCGTACTTCAGCATCGACTCGCGGAACGGGATCCGCGGGAACGGCGAGGTGACCTCGCGGCCCTTGCCGAACTCGGTGAAGAGCTCGGTCATCAGGCGCTCGATCGGCTGGAAGACGTCCTCCTGCTCGACGAAGGACATCTCCACGTCGAGCTGGTAGAACTCGCCCGGCGAGCGGTCGGCGCGGGCGTCCTCGTCGCGGAAGCAGGGCGCGATCTGGAAGTAGCGGTCGAAACCGGAGATCATCAGCAGCTGCTTGAACTGCTGCGGCGCCTGCGGCAGGGCGTAGAACTTGCCCGGGTTCAGGCGGGACGGCACGACGAAGTCACGGGCGCCCTCGGGGGAGGTCGCGGTAAGGATCGGCGTCGCCATCTCGTTGAAGCCGAGGGCCACCATCTTGGAGCGGATCGACGCGATGACGGCCGAGCGCAGCATGATGTTGCGGTGCATGCGCTCGCGGCGCAGGTCGAGGAAGCGGTACTCCAGGCGCCGCTCCTCGTTCACACCGTCGTCGGTGTTGATCGTGAACGGCAGCGGGGCGGCCGCGCCGAGCACCTCGACCGAGGAGACCTCGATCTCGATCTCGCCGGTCGGCAGCTCCGGGTTGACGTTGTCGGCGCCGCGGGAGACGACCTTGCCGTCGATGCGGACGACCGTCTCCTTGGTGACGCTGCTCAGCGCCTCGTTCGCCGCGGTGCCGGGCCGGGCGACCAGCTGCGTGATGCCGTAGTGGTCGCGCAGATCGATGAAGAGGATGCCGCCCAGGTCTCGACGGTTGTGCAGCCAGCCGCTCAGCCGGACGTCGGCGGCGACGTCAGAAGCGCGGAGCTCGCCGCAGGTGTGGGACCTGTACCGATGCATCAGTCATCCAGTTCTACGCGATACCAGGGTGGATTCAACCGTCCCAAGGTTACCGTCCGGGAAGGTGGCGGGTCGGGCACTCCCTCCAGCCTGCGCAAATGCGTCCGCGGTCCGGGCGAACAGGCACGTAACGGATATGACCTGTAAAGATGGCCGGGTGCGCACCGAGGACGTTCTGGCCGCCATCGCGACCGGCCTGTGGCGATGGGACAACGCCTCCGGGACGGTCACCCTCGACAGTGAGGCCGCCCGGCTGCTCGGGCTGCCCGCCGAACCGGTGGTGCTGCCGGAGGTCGCCGTACGGTCCCGCTTCCACCCGGTGGACTGGAACGAGATCAACGGGATCGTGAACCTGGCCGTCGCAGAGGGCACCCTCGCCGAGGCCCGGCTCCGGATCATGGACGTCGACGGCCGGGTGCTGCGGACCGTGCGCAGCCGCTCCAAACCGCTGGAGAACCGGGCGCCCGACGGGACCACGGACTACGAGCTGATCGGCACCATCCAGGAGATCGCCGAGCCGCAGCCCGGCACCACGGCCGCCCACACCCCCATCACGGGCGACTGGCGGCGCTCCCGCGAGGCCTTCCTGCTGGACGCGGGGCGCGCCCTGGCGGAGGCGCGGTCCACGGCCGAGGTGCTGCGGGTCGCCGCCTCGCTGTCCATGCCCGGTTTCAGCCCGGACGGGCTGGCCGTCTTCGGCGTGGCCGGGGACCGGCTGTCGATCATCGGGCACCACGGGCACGATCCGGGGGACGAGGGCCCGTTCTCCGACATGCCGCTGGAGACGGACTACCCGGCCGCTGAGGTCGTCCGTACCGGCCGGGCGATCTACCTGCCCACCCCCGAGGACTACAAACGGCGCTTCCCGGCCGCCTGGCCGCTCGCCCAGCGCTTCGACCGGTTCTCCTGGGCCTTCCTGCCGCTGATCGTGGCCGGGCGGACCATGGGCGCCTGGATGGCCGCCTTCAAGCACCCGGCGTCCTTCTCCCCCGACGAGCGGTCCGTCCTGACGACCGTGGCCCGGATGCTGGCCCAGGCGCTCCAGCGCGCCGTGGTGGCCGAATCCGAGCGGGAACTCACCACCGGCCTGCAGCGGTCGATGATGCCGCAGCTCGGCCCGGAGATCCCCGGCATGCGGATCGCGGCCCGCTACGTCCCGACGGGCGGCGGGCTCCAGGTCGGCGGCGACTGGTACGACATGATCCCGCTGCCGTCGGGCAGGTTCGCGCTGGTCATCGGCGACGTGCAGGGCCACGACGTGCGGGCGGCCGGGCTGATGGGCCAGCTGCGGATCGCCGTACGGGCGTACGCGTCCGAGGGCCACCGGCCAGACGCGGTGCTCTCGCGCGCCTCCCGCTTCCTGGCCGGGCTGTGCTCCTCGCCGGAGTCCGGCCCGTACGGGGACGACGGCGGCCGGGACTCCGACTCCGACTCCGACTTCCAGAGCCCGCGGTTCGCGACCTGCCTGTACGTGGAGTGCGATCCGAAGACCGGCATGCTGGAGGTGGCCCGCGCCGGCCACCCCGATCCCGCGATCCGGATGGCCGACGGCACCGTCCTGATGCGCCCCACCGCCGGCGGACTGCCCCTCGGGATCGTCCTGGACACTGACTACCCCACCACCCGGTTCACCCTGGAGCCCGGCGAGACGATGATGCTCTGCACCGACGGGCTCATCGAGACCGGCGGGCACGACCTCGACACCGGCTGGGCGCGGCTGCGGGCGGTCCTGGAGTCCGACGTGCACGAGAGCGCGTACGACGAACAGGTCCCGGGAGCGCGCACCGCCGCGGCCGGACACGTCGCGCCCCCGCACCTCGAAAGACTGGCCGACCTGCTGGTCCAGGCCGTGCACGGGCCGTCCTCGCACCACACCACCGGCCCGCTCGCCGACCGCCGCGAGGACGACATAGCCGTCGTGCTGCTGTGCCGCGAGAGCGCGGACCGCGGCGCGGGCACCACGCTGCCGCACCCGGCCCGGCCCGTGCGCCGCACCGTGCTGACCGTGGCCCAGGTGGAGCCCGAACGGATCGCGGGCGTGCGCCAGCAGATCCGCGAGCTGCTGCACGACTGGGCCGACCCCGACCAGGTGGACTCGGCCGTGCTGATGGTCTCCGAGATGGTGACGAACGTACTGACGCACACCGACGGCGACGCCCTGCTGGTCGCGGAGGCGGTCGGCGAGCTCGGCGTGCGCCGGCTGCGCGTCGAGGTCGCGGACGGCAGCGACGAGCTCCCGCACAAGCGGCAGCCGGGGGAGATGTCCTCCAGCGGCCGCGGGGTGCTGCTGATGGAGATGCTGGCCGACGCGTGGGGCGTGGACCCGCGGGGCGAGGGCAAGTCGATCTGGTTCGAGCTGCACGAGCAGTCGAAGACGGACGCCGACCCGGTGTTCTGACCCGCGAGGGGCACGCGGCGGGGCGTGATTGGATGCAGCGGTGTCCGAACCCCTCCTGCCCGTGCCCGTACGGCGGCTCGCCGCCTGGTGCGGCGTCGTCCTGCTCGTCACCGCGGTCCTCGCCGTCGGCGTATGGCTGTGCACCGTCTTCGAGACCGCCGTGACGCCCGTGCTGCTGGCCGTGCTCGGTACGGCCCTGCTCGGGCCGATGCACCGGCGCCTGGTCCGCATGAAGATGAACCGCTCGCTGGCGGCCGCCCTGACCTGCCTCGCCGTGGTCGCCGTCGTCGGCGGGGCCACGTACGTCGTCGTCCTCGCGCTCATCGAGACCGGCGGCGAGATCCTCGAATCGCTGCGTCGGGCCGGCGAGATGGTCGCCGAGCACTTCGGGGCGGTGGGCACCTCGCTGGAGGACATCGCCGCGAACTCCAAGGACCTGCTCGCGAAGTTCGGCGGCACGGCCGCCTCGGGTGTGGTCTCGGGGCTCAGCGTGGTGGGCTCGATGATCGCGATGGTGCTGCTCGCGCTGGTGCTGATCTTCTTCTTCCTGCGCGACTCCGACCGGGCCGTGGTGACGCTGCGCTCGATCGTCCCGAGCCGCTCGGGCGACCTGATGGAGGCCATGGGGCGGCGCGCCTTCGAAGCCGTCGAGGGGTTCATGCGCGGGACCACGTTCGTGGCCCTGGTGGACGCCGTGCTGATCGGCGTGGGTCTGCTGATCCTCGATGTGCCGGGTGCGCTGGGGCTGGCCGCTCTGGTCTTCGTGACGGCCTACATCCCGTACCTCGGGGCGATCCTGTCGGGCGCCGTGGCCGTTCTCGTGGCCTTCGCCGACCGGGGCTGGATCATCGGCCTGTGGGCGCTGGGCCTGGTGCTGCTGGTCCAGATGATCGAGGGCTATGTACTGCAGCCCGTGGTGCAGAGCCGCACCGTGCAGATGCACCCGGCCGTGGTGATGCTGGCCATCACCGCGGGCGCGAGCGTCGCCGGGATCCTGGGGATGCTGCTGGCGGTGCCGATGACCGCCGCCGTCTTCGGGGTGATCTCGGAACTGCGGGCCCGGTACGCCGACGGTGCGGCGCCCGGGTCCTAGCAGGCGGGAGCAGAGCCGGTTCGTGACGCTGCGTCACTCGTGGCGGTCCGCTGCAGCAGCTCGTGGAGTCGGCCGGGCCCTGCGGGCGAACACCGTTGTCAGACCCTCTTGTTACTGTCACGAACCTCGCGAACCCGAAACGATCGAGGGTGGTCTTGATGAGCGGCAACGACGTGCGGCAATTCGGCATCCACGCCTACGACCGGTGGACGGCGATGTGGAACGGTGATCTGGACCTTGCCGCGAAGATCATGGCGCCGGAATTCGTCCTGCGTTATGCCCAGGCAGGCACCGAAGCCTTCGACGATGTCCGCACTCCGCAGCAGCTCGCCGACATCATCGCGGCCTGGCATCGGGAGCGCCGTGGGCTTCGCTTCGTGGCCGAGGGCGCGCCGGTCGTGGACCTCGCACTTGTCGACGGCGCACCGACCGGCCTGGTCGCCCGCCCCTATCTCGCTTCCGTCACGGGCGAAGACGCCCGAACCGTCGCCAGGAGCGGGACCGACACCCTGCGGATCACCAACGGTTTGATCAGCGAGGTGTGGTCCGTCTCCTCCGGCTCCGCCGGCCGGACCTTCTACCGCTAGTGCTGTGACCGCAGGTCCCCGGGTGGAGGGGCGCCCGAGTACTAGACCTACTCGGGCGTTCCGACGGCCCGGCGGAGCTCCGGGTCAGTCCTGGTCGGCCCCACCCGTGCCGCGGTGGCCGAGGCCGGTGCGCGCGGTGGTGGGGATGCGGCCCAGCCGGCCCGCCTGGAAGTCGTCGAAGGCCTGCTGCAGCTCGTGCTTGCTGTTCATCACGAACGGCCCGTAGTGCGCCATCGGCTCCCGGATCGGACGTCCGCCGAGGAGCACGACCTCCAGGTCCGGGGCGTTGGAGTCCTGGGACGCGTCCGCCCGCACCGTGAGCGAGCCGCCCTCGCCGAAGACGGCCGTCTGCCCCGTCTGCACGGGCCGGCGGTCCTCACCGACGGACCCGCGCCCGGCCATGACGTACGCCAGGGCGTTGAAGTCCTCGCGCCACGGCAGGGTGATCTGCGCGCCCGGCGACACGGTCGTGTGGATCATCGTGATCGGGGTGTGGGTGATGCCCGGGCCCTGGTGGCCGTCCAGCTCACCGGCGATGACGCGGAGCAGGGAGCCGCCGTCCGGGGTGGTCAGCAGCTGGACCTGGCCGCCGCCGATGTCCTGGTAGCGCGGGGGCATCATCTTGTCGGAGGCCGGGAGGTTCACCCACAGCTGGAGGCCGTGGAACAGCCCGCCGGACACGACGAGGGACTCCGGCGGGGCCTCGATGTGCAGGAGGCCCGAACCGGCGGTCATCCACTGGGTGTCGCCGCCGTTGATGACGCCGCCGCCGCCGTTGCTGTCCTGGTGGACGAAGGTTCCGTCGATCAGGTACGTGACGGTCTCGAAGCCGCGGTGCGGGTGCCAGGGCGTGCCCTTGGGCTCACCGGGCGCGTACTCCACCTCACCCATCTGGTCCATCATGATGAACGGGTCGAGGTACTGGTAGTTGATCCCGGCGAACGCGCGGCGCACCGGGAATCCCTCACCCTCGAACCCACCGGGAGCGGAGACGACGGCCAGCACCTTGCGCGGGACGGCGGCCTGCGGCTCGGCCACGCGCGGAAGGGTCAACGGGTTCTCAACAGTCACTGCGGGCATGGTCAGGACCTCCTTCTGCGTCGAGTTTAGTTGAAACTCGAACTTTCTGCCACACCCCGCAAACGGAGAAGGCCCCGGAGGAAATTCCCCCGGGGCCTTCGGGTCAGACCACTACCTGCCGAGCTGGTCCGACTAGTACCTGCTGAGCTTGATCGAGTTCATCGGGGAGAGGTTCTCCTGCCAGGTGGTGCCGGGCGGCTGGACGTACGAGTCGCAGTTGCTCCCGTAGGAGTCGTAGCAGAGGCGGTCGACCCAGCCGTCGGTCTGGTTGTTGACGATGAAGTGCGTCCCCTCCTGGTTGTAGAGCCTGTAGACGCCCTCCCAGTACACGTTGGACGGCCGGTCGTTGTTCCAGCCGGCGTCCCGCGGGTAGATGCAGACGGCGCCGGACGGGCAGCCGTGCCAGGTGCCCGCGGCATGCGCGGGCGACGCCGCCAGGACCCCCGTACCCAACGCCATGACCCCGGCCGCCGCCAGAGCGGCGATCTTCGTGCGGACCGTCGTATCCCTCATTGCTGTCTCCTCTTCCGAAGGTGCGGGGCCCCCGTGGTTTCCCCCGCGGCACTGATGTTCCGGCGCGGCGCGGGTGCGCCGCGATGGTTTCGTTCCTGACCGAAAGGACCGGGCGCGGCGACGGCTAACAGACGATGCCGGTGAGCGCCGCGTTCTCGTTGCCCGAGATCTTGTGCCAGCCGGCGCCCCACACCACGGGGTGGTTGTAGACCACGCCGAACACCACTCCGGTCGCCACGCATCCGCCCGGGATGTACACGCCGTCGACGTCGATCCGGCTGGCGTTGCCGCCCAGGGAGGTGCCGGACGGCACCCAGCGCTCCCAGCGCCAGCGCGCTTCGTCGGAGGACCCGTCCCCCCATTCCAGCGTGGCGCTGAGACCGATCGCGGTCGAATTCGTCAGCCTCCCGCAATTCCAGGAGCAGGACTGACCCGTGGCGCCATCGGCGGCCGCTGCGGCGGGCGAAATTCCCGCCATGAAAAGGGCGGCGACGGCGGCGGCCGTGACCGTCAGAGATTTCGCCGGGCGGCGCATACCGAGCAGAGACATGTCTCTCATTCCTCCGTTGTGGCCTTTTGTCCGCGGCGGTTCCCGACCCCCGCTGCGACACAGCCTGCGAGAGTGCCCTGCGGTGCGGCAACGGATTGGACTAATCTGGGATGCGGGGATGGAACATCCACTCTGACCTGCGGAGATTCCGCGCTCTGGGACGGATGTCCCGCGCGGAGGGGGGATCTTTCGTGAGCGTTTCCGTCGAGGGGAAGACGGAGGGCGAGCCATCGGACGGCGATCGCCCCGCACAGCACAGACAGCAATTCGCGGATCTGTTGACCGACCTGAAGGACCGCCGCGGCCACAGCTACGAAACATTGGCCCGAAAGGCCCATATGAGCCGCTCTTCCGTGCACCGCTATTGCCGGGGAATCGTCATTCCCGTGGAGTTCGGAACGGCAGAGAGAATCGCCCGGATATGCGGCGCGACCCCGCGCGAGCTGGCCGCCCTCTACCGCTGCTGGGCGGCGGCCTCCGCACCCGGCCCGGACGCGGAGGACCCGTTACCCCCGTCCGCGGCGGAGCCGGGGACGGGGCAGGCCGTCGAGGCCGCGGAGGCGGGGACGGCGGCGGAAGAGAGGCCGCGGGCAGCGGCAGGGCCCCAGGAGGCGGGCCCGGTCCCGGCCGGCGCGCGTACGGTGTCACGGCCCCGCGGCGGCGCCCGGCTGGCCCTCGCCTCCGTGGCCTTCATCCTGCTGTGCGTGGCCTCGCTGAGCGGCTCCGCGCCCGCCGCGACCCGGTGGGCCCCGACCCGCCCCCTCGCCACCGACGGCGCCGGGCCGGCCTCCGGGGCCGGGTCCGGGGCCGCGGTGCCGTCCTGGGCCCAGGCCCCGACCCCGGTGTCCGACGGCCTGTTCGGCATGACCCTCAACTCCAACACCGGCGCCATGCCCACCTTCCAGGTGGACACCGTCCGGCTCTGGGACACCCGTACGAGATGGGCGAACATCCAGCCGCGGCGCGGCGTCTACGACTGGTCCGTCCTCGACCGGCTCGTCACGGCCGCGAACCAGGCCGGCCTGCCCGTGGTCTTCACCATGGGCGGCACCCCCGACTGGGCGAGCCCGCACGGCCCCCGCGCCGCGTACGACGACGGCTCCCGCACGAGCCCGCCCGACGATCCGGCCGACTGGAAGGCGTTCGTCACCGCCGTGGCCGACCGCTACCGGGGCCGCATCGACGCGTACGAGCTGTGGGTCATGGGCAACGACACGCGCTACTTCAGCGGAAGCCTGGAGACCCTGGCCGAGATGACCCGCACCGCGAAGGCCGTGCTCGACGCCGTGGACCCGGACGCGACCGTCGTCTGCCCGTCCATGGGCCGGCTCTGGGAGCCGGACGCCCTGCGCGCGCTGGAACGGTTCGCCGAGCTCCGCGCCTACGACTCCTGCGACGTCGCAGGAGTCAAGCTGTACCAGCGCAGCGCCTCGGACCCGCCCGAGCAGTTGCACGGCATGATCCAGGAGATCGACCGCGCCTTCCACCGGGGCGGCGCGCACCCCCGGCTGTGGAGCACCGGCGCCTCGTACGAGATCGCCCTGCAGAAGCCGCTGGACGAGGCCACCGCATCGGCCCACGCCGTCCGCTTCTTCCTCGTCGGCCTCTACGCCCGCTACCCGCGCATGTACTACTACAACTGGGGCGGCACCAAGGTCCCGATCGTGATGCAGCCCGAGGGGCAGCCGCCGACCCGGGCCGCCCTGGACGTCGAGGAGCTGCGCCGCTGGGTGCACGGGACGCGGATCCACTCGTGCGGGAACGGGGTGGCGGCCGGGCTGCCGGTCGGCGTCTGGCAGTGCCGCTTCGACCGGGACGGCGCCGAGCAGGTGATCGTCTGGCACGAGACGGGCACCGCCCGCATCCCGGCGCCCCGGAAGACCGGCGCCGTGCGCCGACTCGACGGGACCGTGTCGGCCCTCCCCTCCGACCGGACGGTCGAGGTCACGACGACGCCGGTCCTGCTCACCCCGGCGCCCTGAGCCCGGAAAGTCCGGGCAGCCCGGAAAGTCCGGGCAGCCCGGGAAGCCCGGGAGGCCCCGGCAGCCCCATGGGCCTCAGCCGCCGCTGTGGAGCAGGTCCACGCCCAGGCCCGTCACCGAGTGCAGGACCGCCTTGCCGTCGCGCTCCGTGGTGATCAGGCCGGCCGCGCGCAGGGTGCGGGCGTGTTCGGAGGCCGAGGGGAGGCTGATGTCGAGGTCCCGGGCCAGCTCGCTCGTCGTGCGCTGCTCGATCAGCGACTGGAGCACGGCCGCCCGGGTCCGGCCCAGCAGGGCGTCCAGCGCCCCCTGCGCCGGGCCCGGGCCGACCAGGGGCAGGGGCGTCAGCGCCGGGTAGAGCAGCACGCACCTGCCGTCCGGGCCGTCCGGGCCCTCGGCGAGCAGCGGTCGGCCCGTCCAGAACGGCGAGGGCATCAGCAGCAGGCCGCGCCCACCGAGGCGGACCTCGTAGTGCGGCGGGCCGTCCACCTCCAGCACCGTGCCCGCCCAGGCGGCCAGCGGATGCGTGCCGGCCAGGCACGCCTTGATGCCGTGGGCGGCCAGCAGCCGGCTGCGCCAGGCCACGTCCGCCTGGAACGACTGCCGGATCCGCGGCCAGTGCGGGGCGACGACCACCTCGTGGGCGGACCGCAGCGCGCCGCCGAGCTGGTCCCACGCCTCGCGGTCCTGGGCCCACAGGGCGCGCAGCCAGGACGCGGAGCCGGGGGCCCGGGCGGCGACGCGGTGCAGCTCGCCGGGGGTCAGGAGCGGGCCGGCGTCCCGTACGACGGCCAGCCCCTCCTCCAGGGTGCGCGCGTACGGCTCGACGAACTGGGGGTTGTCGCCGTCGGGGCGCAGGAGGTCGAGCAGCGGGCGGGCGCGGCCGGGCAGCTCCCGGCCGACACGGTTGCGCCAGCGGCCGAAAACCGCCTGTTCGTCGGTGCGCTGCCAGGCGACCATCGCCATGCCCAGCTCCACCAGAGGCAGCGGCTCGCTCGCGAAGGCGACGTTGAGCAGGTCCTCCGCCGTGAAATGCACGCGCAGCACGATCCGCCCCCCGTCAGGCGTCAGCCGGTACGTCTACGGCTAGCCGTACATCCGGCGCATCGCGAAGTCGACCATCTGCTCGACCGCCTTCGCGTCGAAGACCATCCGGTGGTCGCCCTCCATGTCGAGGACGAAGCCGTACCCGGTCGGCAGCAGATCGATCACCTCGGCGCCGGTGATCACGAAGTACTTGGACTCCTTGCCGGCGTACCGGCGCAGCTCCTTGAGCGTGGTGAACATGGGGATGACCGGATGCTGCGTGTTGTGCAGCGCCAGGAATCCGGGGGTGTCGCCGCGCGGGCAGTAGACCTTCGAGGTGGCGAAGATCTGCTGGAAGTCCTCGGCGGAGAGGGACCCCGTGGTGAAGGCCCGCACGGCGTCGGCGAGCGACGGTGGCGAGGGCTCGGGGTAGAGCGGCTGCTCGGCGTAACCGCCGGCCATCTGCTGCGGGGCGGCGTACTGCTGCTGCCCCGCGTGCCCCGCGCTCACGTTCTGGTCGTAGCCGTACATGGGGCGAAGCCTACCGACCGGCCACTCGCCGTCGGACACGTATTTCCCGCCAGGCTTGACGCTGGTCACAGTCGTCAGGGGTTGCGTCTTATTACCGACGGGTAGCATCATTACGTTACCGATTGGTATGTACGAGGAACCCTGTCTCCCCGAGCCTTAACGGAGCCGTCGCCATGGGGCACTACAAGTCGAATCTCCGCGACATCGAGTTCAACCTCTTCGAGGTGCTCGGCCGCGACAAGCAGTACGGCACCGGTCCGTTCGAGGAGATGGACACCGAGACCGCCAAGAGCGTCCTGTCCGAGATCGCGCGTCTCGCCGAGAACGAGCTGGCCGCCTCCTTCGAGGACGCCGACCGCAACCCGCCGGTCTTCGACCCGGCCACCAACACCGCGCCCGTCCCCGCCTCCTTCAAGAAGAGCTACGAAGCCTTCATGGACTCGGAGTACTGGCGCCTGGGCCTGCCCGAGGAGATCGGCGGCACCACCTCGCCCCGCTCCCTGATCTGGGCCTACGCGGAGCTGCTGCTCGGCTCGAACCCGGCCATCTGGATGTACTCCTCCGGCCCGGCGTTCGCCGGCATCCTCTTCGAAGAGGGCAACGAGGCGCAGAAGAAGGTCGCCGAGATAGCCGTCGAGAAGCGCTGGGGCTCCACCATGGTCCTCACCGAGCCGGACGCCGGCTCGGACGTGGGCGCCGGCCGCACCAAGGCGATCCAGCAGGCCGACGGCTCCTGGCACATCGAGGGCGTGAAGCGCTTCATCACGTCCGGTGAGCACGACATGGAGGAGAACATCCTCCACTACGTCCTCGCGCGCCCCGAGGGCCACGGCCCCGGCACCAAGGGCCTGTCCCTCTTCCTCGTCCCGAAGTTCCACTTCGACTGGGAGACCGGCGAGCTGGGCGAGCGCAACGGCGTCTACGCCACCAACGTCGAGCACAAGATGGGCCTCAAGGCCTCCAACACGTGCGAGATGACCTTCGGCGACCAGCACCCCGCCAAGGGCTGGCTGATCGGTGACAAGCACGACGGCATCCGCCAGATGTTCATGATCATCGAGTTCGCCCGGATGATGGTCGGCACGAAGGCCATCGCCACCCTCTCCACCGGCTACCTGAACGCGCTGGAGTACGCCAAGGAGCGCGTGCAGGGCCCGGACCTCGCGAACTTCATGGACAAGACCGCGCCCAAGGTCACCATCACGCACCACCCCGACGTGCGCCGCTCGCTCATGACGCAGAAGGCCTACGCCGAGGGCATGCGCGCCCTGGTCCTCTACACGGCCTCCGTGCAGGACGAGATCCAGATCAAGCAGGCCGCCGGCGAGGACGCCTCCGCCGAGATCGGCCTCAACGACCTGCTCCTGCCGATCGTGAAGGGCTACGGCTCGGAGAAGTCCTACGAGCAGCTCGCCCAGTCCCTGCAGACCTTCGGTGGCTCCGGCTACCTGCAGGAGTACCCGATCGAGCAGTACATCCGCGACGCCAAGATCGACACCCTCTACGAGGGCACCACGGCCATCCAGGGCCAGGACTTCTTCTTCCGGAAGATCGTCCGCGACCAGGGCGCCTCGCTGAACATCCTCAGCGAGACGATGAAGAAGTTCCTGGCCGAGGCCGTCGGCGGCGAGGAGCTGGCCGGCGCCCGCGACGCGCTCGCCAAGGCCGCCGTCGACCTGGAGGCCATCGTCGGCCAGATGATCGTCGACCTCACCGCCACCGGCGAGGACGTCAAGAACATCTACAAGGTCGGCCAGAACACCACCCGCCTGCTGATGGCCTCGGGTGACGTGGTCGTCGGTTACCTGCTGCTCAAGGGCGCCGCCGTGGCCGCCGAGAAGCTGGCGACCGCCGCCCCGAAGGACGTCCCCTTCTACACGGGCAAGATCGCCGCCGCGAAGTTCTTCGCGTCGCAGGTCCTGCCGAACGTCTCGGTCCAGCGCCAGCTGGCCGAGGTCGTCGACAACTCCCTCATGGAGCTCGACGAGGCCGCCTTCTAGGCCGGTCGCGCCACCACCGCGCACACACACCAGCGGCCGGGCCCCCCGCACAGGGGCCCGGCCGCTGCCGCGTACCCGGCCCCAGGCCCCTGTCCTGCGGCTTTCCCCGATGTCAGTCGTTCATGGGACGCTCGTACACATGAGTCCACAGGATCAGCACGGCAGCAGGGGGTACTCCGTCCCCACCGGGCGTCCGTACGCCCTCAAGGAGCTGCAGGCGAGCCTGGGCAGCCTCGGCGACCACCTGCGCGAGCTGTACGACGGCGCCCACCCCGCCGAGTACGACACCATCGCCGACGCGCTGTACGTGGCCTTCCAGACGGCCACCGGACTGGCTCCCGCCAAGAGCTACACCGGCTGCCCCGAGCACCCCAACGGCGCCCTCGACCCCGAGGCACCCGAAGGCTGGGGCCGCTGCCTCATCTGCAACGACCGGCGGCGCCTCGGAGCGCGCCGGCACGGCGGCCCGCCCGCCGCCCCCGCCGGAGAGCAGCGCCGCCTGGGCTACCCCGTACCGGACCCCCCGTACACGCTCCAGCGGCTGCGCACGTACGTGCGCACCGTCGAGGACCAGCGGTTCCACCTGGGCCTGTCCTCGCCCGCGGAGGACTTCGTCCGCATCGCCGACGACCTCCACCGCGCCTTCATCGTCGCCCGCGAACTTTCCCGGCCGCGCAACGCCTCGGGATGCGCCGAACATCCCGGCGCGCCGATCGACCCCGACGCTCCTCCCGGCGAGGCCTGTATCTTCTGCGCCGGACGCAAAAGACGCGCGCAGCGCTCCCCGCAGACCCCGGAGATGCTCCCGCGCATCCGACGGGGCGAGCGCAGGCAACTGCAGCGCCGATTCGAGCGTCCGCCGGGCTGAGAACCGACGGGACCGCAGAGGCAACGGGCGCGGAACCAGCTCTCCCGGCTGTCGCACGGTCCGGCCATGACGAACACGAACCCGACCCTCGTTAAGGTGAACCACTTGGCTTCCTCCCCTCCCCAGCAGGAGGGGATTCCCACACTCACGGGTGGGGATCCTGTTTCGCCACGGACCGCCCCGACCGAGAGGAGGACTCCCGATGAGGTCTCACATCCGCTCCACAGGCAGCTGCCGCCGGCCCGGCGGCCAGAAGACCGACCGCGGCGTTCCCGTCCCGGCCGTGAGCGGTCCCGCAGCTCTCACAGGTCCACTCGCGGACACTCAGGGGCATCGCGTCGGCGATGTTCCGCAGCATGCCGGCGACCGCCGGATCCTCGCTCACGAGCGTGTGGTCCTCGCGCACGAGACGAGTCGTCAGCTGGTGCAGGAGGTCCCGGCGCCGGTCGGCGATCCGGCCATGGATCCGCGCCACACGGGCGTGAGCCCCGCCTCCCGCCTTCCAGGCCTCGGCACGGGCGGCGAGAGCCAGGCTGCAGACCTTCCGCACACACCCGAACGTCCGCGACAGTTCCACGGCCTGCGCGTCCGTCGGATAGAAACGGTACTTGAACGGCCGCTCCACGGAAGGAAACCCCACACCGCGGAGGCCACGGTCGGTCACGATCCGAACACCAGCACAGGTCACAGCCTCACGTTGCGGCACTTCGCCGCAGCGAGGCTCCGAGCCGGAACTGCGTTTCCTCACCCGGCTGAAGCCGGGGGCTTCCACACAAGGGAAATACGATGAGCTCTCCCGCCCGCTTCGACCGCGGCCACACCGACGATCTGATGACCTTCCTGACGGCCAGTCCGTCGCCGTACCACGCCGTGGCCAACGCGGCGGAGCGGCTGGAGAAGGCAGGCTTCAGGCAGTTGTCGGAAACGGACGCCTGGGATGCGGGCACCGGGGGCAAGTTCGTGCTCCGCGGCGGTGCGCTCATCGCCTGGTTCGTCCCCGAAGGCGCGGCCGCACACACCCCGTTCCGGATCGTCGGCGCACACACCGACTCCCCGAACCTGCGGGTCAAGCCGCTGCCGGACACGGGCTCGCAGGGCTGGCGGCAGATCGCCGTCGAGATCTACGGCGGCACCCTGCTCAACACCTGGCTGGACCGCGACCTGGGACTGGCCGGGCGGCTGACCCTGCGCGACGGCACCGAGCGCCTGGTGAACGTCGACCGCGCACTGCTGCGCGTACCCCAACTCGCCGTGCACCTGGACCGGTCGGTGAACAGCGAAGGCCTCAAGCTCGACAAGCAGCGCCACATGCAGCCGATCTGGGGTCTGGGCGACGTCCAGGAGGGCGACCTGATCTCCTTCCTGGAGGAGGAAGAGGGCCTGGACCAGGGGTCGGTGGCCGGCTGGGACCTGATGGTCCACTCCATCGAGCCGCCGTCGTACCTGGGCCGTGACCGCGAGCTGGTGGCCGGCCCGCGCATGGACAACCTGCTGTCGGTGCACGCGGGCGTGGCGGCGCTGGCCGCGGTCTCCGCCACCGGCAAGCTCGACCACATCCCGGTGCTGGCCGCCTTCGACCACGAGGAGAACGGCTCGCAGTCCGACACGGGCGCGGACGGCCCGCTGCTGGGCAACGTGCTGGAACGTTCAGTCTTCGCCCGCGGGGGCTCGTACGAGGACCGCGCGCGGGCCTTCGCGGGCACCATCTGCCTGTCCTCGGACACCGGGCACGCCGTACACCCCAACTACGGTGAGCGGCACGACCCGACGCACCACCCGCGCGCCAACGGCGGACCGATCCTGAAGGTCAACGTCAACCAGCGGTACGCCACCGACGGCAGCGGGCGCGCCGTGTTCGCCGCCGCGTGCGAGCGGGCCGGCGTGCCGTGGCAGACCTTCGTCTCCAACAACTCGATGCCGTGCGGCACCACGATCGGCCCGATCACCGCCGCCCGCCACGGCATCCAGACCGTGGACATCGGCGTCGCGATCCTCTCGATGCACAGCGCCCGCGAACTGTGCGGCGCGGACGACCCGTTCCTGCTGGCGAACGCCCTGGTGGCCTTCCTGGAGGGCTGAGCCCCCCAGGAAGGCCGCTGCCGGCTACCCCTCGGCGTCCATCCCCGCGAGGACGAGGGGCAGCCGGGAGGCGCCGTCGGCCGTGACGCGGACCGGCACGCCCCAGTCCTGCTGGTGGACGTGGCAGGCCGGGTACTCGTTGGCGGGGTCGTCGTCGCAGGACGCCGCCAACGCCGAGACGTGCAGGACGCCCTCGGTGACGTCCGGGTTCAGCCCGAGCTCCCGGAACAGGTCGGTCCCGGCACCCTCGCCGTCCGCCAGCAGCCCGGGCGGGGTCGAGGAGACGAGCAGCCGGGTGGAGGGCCCGTAGCGGGTGTCGAGCTTCTGCCCGCTCGGCGCCTGGAAGACGATGTCGAGGCGGAGCGTGCCGGGCGCCACCTCGGTGGCGGCCCGCTGCGTACGGTGGGCGACCGCGTCCACCCGGACCGCCTCCTCCGGGAGGCGCAGACGGGTCAGCCGGTGCCGGGCCGACTCGACGACCACGATGTCCTCGCCCACCAGCACGGCGTCGCTGGGCTCGCGCAGATCGGTCGCCAGGGTCGAGACCTGGCCGGTGGCCGGGTCGTAGCGGCGCAGCGCGTGGTTGTACGTGTCGCACACCGCGACCGAGCCGTCGGGCAGGGCGGTCACGCCGAGCGGGTGCTGGAGCAGGGCCTGGGCGGCGTCGCCGTCCCGGTGCCCGAAGTCGAACAGCCCGGTGCCGACCGCGGACTTGACCACGTACCCGCCGTCACCGGCTTCCGCGTACCGCAGGGCGCTGGTCTCGGAGTCGGCGATCCACAGCCGGTCCCCGGCGGCCGCGAGCCCCGAGGGCTGGGCGAACCAGGCCTCGGCGGCCGGCCCGTCGAGCAGCCCCTCGTTGGTCGTACCGGCCGCGACCTCGACCGTCCCGGCCTCCGGGTCCCAGGTCCACAGCTGGTGCACACCGGCCATGGCGATCCAGACCCGGCCCTGCCACCAGGCCACGTCCCACGGCGAGGACAGGTCCACCTCCAGCGCCGGCCCGGAGGTCGGCGACCCCTGCCACCACTGCCGGCCGGTCCCGGCGACGGTCTCCACGTGGCCGGTGGCCGGGTCGTAGGTGCGCAGCGCGTGGTTGACGGTGTCGGCGACGACGACCTTGCCGTCGGGCAGCAGTGCCAGCCCCTGCGGCTCGCTGAAGCTGTCCCCGGCGAAGCCGCGCTCGCCGGTGCCGATGCGGCGTACGACGCTCTCGCCGTCGGCGGCCAGCTCCACGAGCTGGTGCCGGGTGGAGTCGGAGACCAGCAGGTTCCCGGACGGCAGCAGCAGCGCCTTCCCGGGGAACCGCAGGGCGCCGGCCACCGGCTCGGGCGCCACGTACGGCCCGTCGCCGCGCCGCAGCGTGCCCTTGGCCTCGTGCTCGGCCTCCAGCTCCTCGACCAGGCGGGCGAGGGCGTGCGCGTGCCCCTCACCGGCGTGCTGGGCGACGATGTACCCCTCGGGGTCGATCACGACGAGCGTGGGCCAGGCGCGTACGGCGTACTGCTTCCAGGTCGCGAGCTCGGGATCGTCCAGCACTGGGTGGTGCACCTGATACCGCTCGACGGCATCGACGACGGCGGCGTGCTCGGCCTCGTGCACGAACTTCGGGGAGTGCACACCGATGATCACGACGGTGTCGCGGTGCTTCTCCTCCAGCTCGCGCAGCTCGTCGAGGACGTGCAGGCAGTTGATGCAGCAGAAGGTCCAGAAATCTACAACAACGCACTTACCTCGCAGGTCGGCGAGGGTGAGCTCTTTACCACCGGTGTTCAGCCAGCCGCCCTTGCCGATCAGCTCGGGGGCACGGACACGGGCACGTCGGCGGGGCGCGGGCGCAGGGGTGGGCGCCGGGGCAGCATCGTTCATCCTTCAAGCTTGCCATCAGGGTATGAACATCGGATCACGCGTATGCGGCAAGGTCCACGACAGGGGAGCGACGGATGACCGAGGACGCCAGGACAGCAGGGTTCATGGCACTGCCGGGGAACACGGAGGACCGGCGGGAGGTGTTCGCCCGGTCCCTGGCGGACGTCGTACGGGTCCTCGGGCTCGACGTACCCGCCGAGCCGGAGTCCGCCGGCGGACTCACCTGGGAACACCGCGCCCGGGCGGCGTTACGCAGGGCCTGGCAGCACGGTGCGGTCCTTTCCGACGAGGCATTCGACGCACTGCTCAGGGCGGCGGTCCACGACCCCAACCCGAGTTTCAACCGTCAGTTCGTCGAGCCGGCCCTGAACGCCTTCGGCCACCGGCGCGTCCAGGCCGCGCTGCTCGCGTACCTGCTCACCGGCACGAATCCCGAGCGGGCGGGCGCCGCGCGGGCCTGGTACTGGTCGGCCCTGGGCCTGCGGATGCCGCTCGTACGGGCGGAGCACCCGGCTCCGGCCGACGACGGCAGATCCGTGGTGAAGGAGTGGTACGAGGCCGCGCTGCGCGAGTTCGTGCACAACGAGCACCTGGACGTCCGGCGCTGCGTCCTCCCGCTGCTGCCGCTGCGGAAGTCCTCGTACCCGCCGGAGCTGCACGACTTGGTGGACGAGGCGGTCGCGATCGCCCGCTCCCACCCGGACGAGTACATCCGCCACCGGGTGGAGCACCAGGTCGGCGACTGAGGTCCGCTGCGCGAAGTGCACTCGCAGGGGTGACGACGGGCGGCGGGACCCCGTGGGAGCCTGGTCCCAGGAAGCAAGGGAGGCGTCCGGAATGACCACCGCGCACGACTACAGCGAAGGCGTCGATCCCGAGCGCGCGCTGAAGTACGCCATCCAGCACTTCAGCGGGGACCGCACCGAGATCGTCGAAGGGGTCATCAGCAACGTGACACCTAGCTGGGACCACGAGAACGCGGCCGAAGAGATCCGCGATCAGATCCGACCTCGGGTCAAGGAGCTGGACTGCGTCACCGGCTCGGGCAACCTGGACCTCCCAGGCTCGCCGAACTGGTACGTACCCGACCTTGCCGTCGTTCCCAAGGCGCTGGCGAAGGGGGGCAGCGCTCTCCTGCCGGACCAGGTACTGCTCGTCGTCGAGATCACGTCCGAGTCCAACGCCGAGTCCGACCGTGTCGTCAAGCGCAAGCGGTACGCCGAGTACGGGGCACCGCTGTACCTGCTGGTCGACCGGGTGGAGGCGACCGTCACGCTGTTCGCGCTGCCCGGGCGGCTCGGGTACACCAAGGTGGACGGGCCGCACCCCTTCGGGACGCCGGTGCGGCTGCCCGAGCCGTTCGGGATCGAGCTAGACACCAGCGGGCTCTAGCCGGCGCCGGGTAGCGTGCGGGACGTGACAGTCAGCACGCCGCCGAGCGGGCGGATATTCGATGCCGTGAGCGCCACCGCCGTCCGGAGCACCGACGGGTTGCGCGAGCTCTACGAACACCCAGGCGACATGGCCCGGCGCAAGGCCGTGGACCGGATCCACGAGGCCGCGCGGGCGGTCATCGGGCGGTCGTCGTTGGTGTTCGTCGCCAGTGCCGGGGCCGACGGGAGCTGCGATGTGACGCCCCGGGGCGGGCCGCCCGGATTCGTGGCCGTGCTGGACGAGTTCACCCTCGCGCTGCCCGACGCCACCGGCAACAAGCGGCTCGACACCGCCCACAACATCGTGGAGACGGGCCGGGCCGGGCTGATCTTCGTCATCCCCGGGCGGACCACCACCCTGCGGGTGAACGGGCGGGCCTGCGTGTCCGCCGATCCGCGGTTGCTGGAACAGCTGACCGCCGTCGGCAAGCCGCCGCGGAGCGCGATCGTGGTGGAGGTCGAGGAGGCCTACCAGCACTGCCCGAAGGCGTTCCTGCGCAGCCACGCGTGGCAGCCCGAGCAGTGGCTCGCCGAGGACGCCGTCCCGAGCTCCGCCGAGATCACCCTCTCCCACCTGGATCTCCCCGGTCTGACGATCGAGGAGATCCGGCAGCAGGAGCGCGAGTCCCTCCTCTACCGCTACGAGTAGTCGAAGAGGGCGCTCAGCCGGGGCAGTCGGGCCGATATCTCGTCGGTGTCGTCGAAGTCGAAGTCCCAGGACGGGTCCAGGGCCGGGTAGCTGATCGTGAAGGAGTCCGCGGGCAGTTCGCGGCCGGTGCCGGCCTCGTAGGCGGTCCAGGCGATCGAGAGGGCGGACTCGTCCCACAGTTCCAGGCCCTGCTCCGCGGCCTCGCGGACCGCGGGGTGCGCGGCCAGGGAGTCGGGGTCGGCGAGGGCCGTCTCGAAGGCCTCCCGGCCCTGGGTGAGGAGCCAGCCGCGGAAGTAGTCGAAGCCGTCGTCCGAGCAGCCTCCGTTGATCACGTAGGCCGCGGCCCAGAGCGGCGCCCGGTAGGACTCCGCCAGCAGGTCCCACAGCACCTGCTGGGACGCGGCTATCTCCACCGCCTCCCTGTCCGCGAGGAGCTGCGCCGCGCGCGAGGCCACCTCCTGCGGTTCCGCATCGGCGCGGGCCGTCTCGATCAGCTTCCAGAACGTCTGCTTGTCCATGGGGAAAGCCTGGCAGCCGGGTCTGACATCAGGCGGTGGTGCTGAGGAAGGTGTGGAGGGATCTTGTGAGAGCGCCGACGAAGGCGTCCTGTACCGGTGCCGGGACGAGGTCCAGGGAGAGGTACGGGTTCAGGTCCTCCAGCTCGACGAGGAGCAGTTCGCCGGACGGCGCCCGGCAGGCGTCGACGCGCTGGATGCCGTGGTCGAGGGTGTTCCAGTCGACGAAGGAGCGGGCGAAGGCCAGGTCCGCCTCGGTCGGGGAGTAGCGCTCCAGCTCCCAGCGGCGGTCCGGATCGGGGGCGTACAGCGCGTACTGGAAGGCGTCGTCGACGAAGTAGAAGGACACCTCGTACGTGAAGTCGATGCGCGGCTGGATCAGCACGGCCCCGGCCGGGCCGTCCGGTGCCGCGGTGAAGGTGAGGCCGATGGAGTCGGCGCCCTGCTTCGGCTTGACCGCGTACTGCGGCACCTGCGGCAGTTCCGCCAGCCGGGCGGGGTCGTCGATCGTCGGGATGACCGGGTAGCCGGCGGCCGTCAGGTCGAGGAGGTACTGCTTGCCCGCCATGTCGGCGCGGCCGGTGAGCGGGTTGTAGACGCGGGCCCCGGCGGCGAGGGCGGCCGCGCGGAAGGAGTCGTAGGCCTCCTGGTAGTGCAGGACCGGGCCGCTGTTGCGGACGATCACCGCGTCGAAGCCGAGCGGCAGCATGGCCTCCGCCTCCGCGGGATGGCACAGCGCCAGGCCGAATTCGGCACGCAGCCGGGACGTGAGGAATATGTCCTCGTCGCAGTAGCGGCGGCCGCGTGCGGGGTACGCCAGGTCGGTCACGTAGAGCAGGGGCATGGGGGCAACCTATCGCGGGCACGGATCAGCGCATGAAATACCTCGTTCGGGACAAATTGCTGGCCATCGGGGACGACTACTGGATCGAGGACGAGGACGGCCGGCACGCCTTCCTCGTCGACGGGAAGGCGCTGCGCTTCCGGGACACACTGGAGCTGAAGGATCCGGACGGGCTGATCCTGATCACCCTGCGGGAGAAACTGTTCACCCTGCGGGACGCGATGACCCTGGAGCGGGACGAGCGGCGGCTCGCGGTGATCCGCCGCAAACGGCTCTCGCTGGTGCGGGGCCACTTCCGCGTGACCCTGGCCGAGGGCACCGAGCTCGATGTCAGCGGGCGGATCCTGGACCGCGAGTTCAAGGTCGAGTACGACGGGGAACTGCTCGCGCTGGTCTCGCGGCAGTGGTACCGGCTCCGCGAGACGTACGCGGTGGACGTGGTCCGGGAGGACGCGGACGCAGCGCTGCTGATCGCGGTCGCGGTGTGCGTGATCCGGATGGCGGAGAAGGAGCGGGAGGGCGGGGTCAGCCCCGATGGTGTTCCCGGGCCGTGAGCTGCCCCTGGACGTAGGCGTCGGTCTCCGGCTCGTACGGGCCTCCGTGGTCGAACAGGAGGTCGGTGATGCGCTGCCACTCGGCGGCTTCGGCGCGGACGGCCGCGCCGGCACGCTCCAGGTCGCCGGCGTCCGCCAGCACCGCCTCCAGGACGGCCTGTGCCTCGTGGTGGGTCATGCCGGTGGCCCGGTCCCGTACGCGCCGACGGGCTGCGATCTCCGCGGCGGCGGGCTCGTGCGGCTCCAGGGCGGCCTCCAGCGCGGCCTCTGCGTCACCCGTCACGGCGTTCCCGCCCCCTCCTCGTGGACCCGGCGGCCGGCGCCGCCCGTCCCCTTCGCCTGCCCGGGAACCCCGGCGCCAACCAGGGTTCCGGGCCGGCGTCAGCGGCCCAGCCGGCGGTCCTTCAGGGCCGGGAACTGGGAGCGGGTGTCGGCGACCTTGGCCGGGTCCAGGTCCACGGTGAGGACCTCCTCGCCGGGGCCGGCCTCCGCCAGGACCTCGCCCCAGGGGTCCACCACCAGGCTGTGCCCGGCCTGCTCCACGCCCGCGTGGGTGCCGGCCGTCCCGCAGGCCAGGACGTAGGACTGGTCCTCCACGGCGCGCGCCCGGCTGAGCAGGGTCCAGTGCGAGCGGCGGCGGGCGGGCCAGCCCGCGGCGACGACCATCGTGGTGGCCCCGGCGTCGACCAGGCCGCGGAACAGCTCCGGGAAGCGCAGGTCGTAGCAGGTGGCGATACCGAGGGTCTGCTCCGGCAGGGTCACCGTGGTCAGGGAGTCCCCGGCCGACATCAGCACCGCCTCGCCCTGGTCGAAGCCGAAGCGGTGGATCTTCCGGTAGGTGGCGGCGAGCTCGCCCGCCGGGGAGAGGACGAGGGCGGTGTTGTAGAGGGAGCCGTCGCCCGCGCGCTCCACGACCGACCCCGCGTGCAGCCAGACGCCGGCGTCGCGGGCCGCCTTGGACATGGCCTCGTAGGTCGGGCCGTCCAGCGGTTCGGCCTCGGTCTCGAACTGCTCGTAGGCGAACGCGCCGACCGGCCACAGCTCCGGCAGGACGACGAGATCGGAGCCCGCCTGCTCCCGTACGAGTTCGGCCACGCGGACACGTCGGGAAGACACCGACTCGCCCTCGTTCACTGCGATTTGGATCAGCGAGGCGCGCACACTACCACCGTCCTGGCGTTCAAGCCGTCAACTCGGGCCTACGATCGTCACACGAAAGCACTGCCGGGGTGCTCACCGGCAGCGTAGTTTTGGAAACTGAGTCCACCGCTTCCGAAACGCGCCATTGAACAGCACCGCGAGGGGTCCCGTTGACCGTCCAGCCGCATCCCGCCCTCCAGCCCTATGCCGACGCCTGGACACACTCCATCGAGGCGATATCCGAGTTGGTCCTCCCGCTGACGGAGGGCGAGTGGAACCGGGCGACGCCGTGTCCCGGCTGGTCGGTCCGTGATGTCGTGTCACACATCATCGGCATTGAGTGCGAGCAGCTCGGGGACCCGCGGCCGATCCACACCGTGGCGCGGGACCTGCGGCACGTGGTGGACGAGTTCAGCCGGTACATGGAGGTGCAGGTCGACGTGCGGCGTCACCACACCGCGCCGGAGATGACCTCGGAGCTGGAGTACACGGTGATCCGGCGCTCCCGGCAGCTGCGGAACGAGAAGCGGGATCCGGCCACGATGGTCCGCGGGCCGCTCGGCGACCAGGTGACGCTGGAGCAGGCGCTGCGGCTGCGGGCCTTCGACGTGTGGATCCACGAGCAGGACCTGCGGGCGGCGCTGGGGGTACCGGGGAACTGGGACTCGCCGGGCGCGTACGTGGCGCGGGACCTCCTGCTGGCCGGGCTGCCGAAGGTGGTGGCCAAGCGGGCGGGCGCGCCGGCGAACTCGGCCGTGGTGATCGACGTGCACGGTCAACTGGAGTTCATGCGGACGGTACGGGTGGACGCGGACGGCCGCGGCACGGTGGACAAGTCGCCGTCGCTGGGCCCGGCGGTGACCCTGACGCTGGACTGGGAGACCTACGTCCGCCTCGCGGCGGGCCGGGTACGGGCGCACACCGTCGCGGACCGGGTGAAGGTGGAGGGCGACGTGGAGCTGGCGGACGCCATCCTCACGCAGTTCTCCGTGACCCCGTAGGGCCGACGGGGCCGCACGGCCCAGCCGTGCGGCCCGGGCGGCCGTGCGGCGGAACTCGGTGG
The DNA here is from genome assembly GCF_042894025.1 of Streptomyces sp. NPDC001549. Lineage (NCBI taxonomy): Bacteria > Bacillati > Actinomycetota > Actinomycetes > Kitasatosporales > Streptomycetaceae > Streptomyces > Streptomyces sp. NPDC001549. The sequence goes on along the minus strand of NZ_JBIAVJ010000003.1, from coordinate 100,404 downwards.
GGCTGATCGCGTACGCCTCCCGGAAGGCGCGGCTGAAGGCCGCGGCATGGGTGAAGCACCAGCGGGCGCCGATCTCGTGGACGGGCCGTCCGGCCGGCTCGGGGCGGGCCAGGTCCAGGACGGCCGCCTCCGCCTGGAAGCCGGCGGAGCGTTCGCTCCTGAGCGCGGTGGGCACCGGCGAGCCGGAGACGGCGTCCGTGAACCAGTCGAACCGCTCCACGGTCGGCACGGCACCCGCGGACAGTTTCGTCCACGTCTCCGGCGGATCACCCCTCCCGACACCGCTCCCCCGGGGGACGGCGGACCTACGGCGCCTCGCGCCCTGCTGTTTCCGGGAGGGGACCCGCACGGGACACCGGCTCCGGTTCCTGCGCGGGGACGGTGACGCGGCCCCGGGCTGCCTCGCGGGCCAGGGCGAGGGGACGCAGGCGCAGGATGCTGATCACGCCCAGCGCTTCGAGGACGAAGACCGTGGAGAAGGCGATGCGGTAGCTGTCGCCGGTGGCGTCCAGCAGGATGCCGACCGTCAGCAGGGTGGTCATGGACGCGATGAAGCCGCCCATGTTCGTGATGCCGGAGGCGGTGCCCTGGCGCTCCGCCGGGTTGGCCGGGCGGGCGAAGTCGAAGCCGATCATCGACGCCGGTCCGCAGCTGCCGAGCACCAGGCACAGGGTGACCAGCAGCCACATCGGGGCCCGGTCGCCCGGGTAGACGAGGACGGCCGCCCACAGCAGGGCGGTGAGGCCGACGGTGCCCAGGGCGAGCGGGATCCGGGCGGACTGGCGGCGGCCGACGATCTGGCCGTAGACCAGCCCGAGCGCCATGTTCGAGGCGACGACCAGCGTCAGCAGCCCGCCCGCGGTGGTCCGCGACAGCCCCTGCGCCTCGACCAGGAAGGGCATGCCCCACAACAGCAGGAAGACCATCGCGGGGAACTGCGTGGTGAAGTGCACCCACAGGCCGAGCCGGGTGCCGGGTTCGGCCCAGGACTCCCGGATCTGGCGGCGTACGAAGCCCCCCGGAGCACCCGGAGCACCCGGAGCACCCGAGGCCCCGGCGGCGCGCGGCGCGGGTCCGTACCCGTCCGGGTGGTCCCGCAGGAACAGCGTCAGCGGCACCAGGACCACCAGCCCGGCCACCGCGCTGCCCGCGAAGGCGGCGGTCCAGCCGATCTCGTGCAGGACCGGGGCGAGGACGAGGGTGGAGACGAGGTTGCCCGCCATGCCGACCAGCCCGGCCAGCTGTGCCATCAGCGGCCCGCGCCGGGCCGGGAACCACCGGGTGCCGAGCCGCAGCACCGATATGAAGGTCATCGCGTCGCCGCAGCCCAGCAGCGCCCGCGCGGCGAGCGCCATCCCGTACGAGGGCGACAGCGCGAAGCCGAGCTGGCCGGCGGTGAAGAGCACCGCGCCCAGGGTCAGCACCTTCTTGGTGCCGAGCCGGTCGACCATCAGGCCCACCGGTATCTGCATGCCCGCGTAGACCAGCAGCTGGAGGAGGGAGAAGGCGGCCAGCGCCGAGGCGTTGACGTGGAAGCGGTCGGCGGCGTCCAGGCCGGCCACGCCCAGGCTGGTACGGAAGATCACCGCAACGAAGTAGACGGCGACGCCGATGCCCCACACGGCGACGGCCGTCCGGCCGCCCGGCGGGTCGGCGGGTATGCCGTCCCGGGCGGGGGAGGAGTTCACCGGCCCGTTCACCGGCCCGCTCAGCGACCCGCTCACCGGCCCGGCCCCCGCACCAGGGCCTCGACCCGGCCGATATGGCCGCGGACCGCCGCGGCCGCCGTGTCCGCGTCCCCGGCGCGCAGCGCGTCCAGGATCTCCGCGTGCTCGGCGAGCGTCCGGTCCAGCCGCTCCGGGTGGGCGTGCAGCAGGGCCACGCCCATCCGCAGCTGCCGGTCGCGGAGCTGGTCGTAGAGGCGGCACAGGATCTGGTTCCCGGCGCTGCGCACGATCTCGGCGTGGAAGCCGCGGTCGGCGGCCATCATCGCGGCGAGGTCGCCCGCGCCGGCGTGCCGGCGCTGTTCGTCGAGCAGGGCGGCGAGCCGGTCCAGCAGGCCCGGTGGGGCCGGCACGGCCCTGCGTACGGTGAACTCCTCGACCAGCAGCCGGGTTTCGAGGACGTCGGTGATCTCCTGCACGGAGACCTGCAGGACCAGCGCGCCCTTCTTCGGGTACAGCTTCAGCAGCCCCTCGGTCTCCAGCCGCAGCAGTGCCTCGCGGACCGGCGTACGGGACACCCCGACGGCCGCGGCCAGTTCGCCCTCGGTCAGGAGGGTGCCGCCTTCGTAGCGGCGGTCGAGCACCCCTTGCTTGACGTGCTGGTAGACGCGGTCGGCGGCGGTCACGGCAGTGGTGGGGGCGGGCATGCGCACAGGATAGATACAACAGGGGTGCAAGCCCTGCCGGGTCCAGGATGTGGACCCGGCCCCGGACGGGGGTCCCGGGTGTGGTCCGCGGGTCTCCCGCTGCACCGAAGGATGTACCGCGTCTTCGTCCGCCCGCAGGACGTACGGGGCCCCGCTCGCCGGGACGCTGAAGTCATGGCCGACACCCTGCTCGCCCCGGCGGCACACAAGACCGCCCGGCTCCCGCTCCTGGACGTCCTGCGCGGCGCCGCGATCCTCGGCACGCTCATGACCAACGTCTGGATCTTCACCTCTCCCGGCTCGGAGTGGGGAGTGCTAGAGGGCGGTCTGAAGCTGCCCGACCCGATCGCCGACCCCTCCGCCGCCCACCTCGCCGAGAGCGTCTTCCGCTTCCTCGCCGACGGCAAGTTCCTGGCCCTGCTGACGGTCCTGTTCGGGGTGGGCCTGGCCATCCAGTTCGACTCCGCCGCCCGCCGCGGCGACCCCTGGCCCGGCCGCTACCCGCGCCGCGCCGCCTTCCTCTTCGTCGAGGGCACCGTCCACTTCGTGCTCGTCTTCGCCTGGGACGTGCTCATGGGGTACGCCGTCACCGCCCTCCTCGTCGCCTGGCTGCTGGCCCGCTCCGAGAAGGTGCGCAAGGGGGCGATGTGGACGGCCGGAGCGCTGCACCTGGCGCTGGTGTCCCTGGTGACCCTCGACGCGCTGAGCCGGCCCCCCGGCGCCCCGAAGAGCCCGGACCCGGACGCCGTCGAGCTGTACGCCCACGGCGGCCATCCGGCCCAGATCGCCTTCCGCCTGGAACACTTCCTCGCGCTGCGCATCGAGCCGGTCTTCTCCTTCGGGCTGCTCGCGTTCCTCTTCCTCCTCGGAGTGCGGCTGCACCGCGCGGGCGCCTTCACGGCCACGGCCGAAGGCCGCCGGATCCGGACCCGGCTGGCCGCCTGGGGGCTGGGCCTCGGGCTGCCGCTGAACGCCGCGACCACCCTCGGCGGCTCCGACTTCTACCTCCTGGGCCGCTACGGCGCCGCGCCGCTGCTCGCCCTCGGCTACATCGGCCTGATCGGCATCGCCCTCGACCGGCGGTGGATCCCGGCCCCGGTGAGCCGCGCCTTCGGCTCCGTCGGCCGCACCGCCCTGTCCTGCTACGTCGCCCAGAACCTGCTCTGCATGCTGCTCTGCTACGGCATCGGGCTGGGCCTCGCCGAGCGGCTCGGCGGCAGCGGCCCCTGGTGGGTGATGGGCCTGTGGGCCGGTGTGAGCCTGACCCTGGCCGCCGGATCGCGGCTGTGGCTGCGCCGCTTCGACCACGGCCCCCTGGAGGCCGTACAGCGCACGGTCCTCAGGTCCCGCCGCTGACCGCCGCCACCTCCACGTCCAGGACGAACTCGTCGTAGGGGGCCTCGTCCGGGTAGGGCGGCCGGACCTGCGCGAAGCGGATCCGGGCCCGGCCCCCGCCCGGGGGCCGCGCCCGGACCACGTAGGTCCGCTCCACCGGGGCCCCCGGCGGCGGGGCCGCCCCGCCGGCGGCCGGGGCCTCGGGGGCCTCCGCCACCGTCACCGCGTCCGCGTCCCCGGTGACCTGCCAGGTCCACACGTACCCGCGCGCGCCGCGCCCGGTGAGCCGCAGCTCGTACGACGCGTCCGGGCCCAGCACGATGCTCCGTACCTCCACGCCCGCCCGGTCCTCTCAGACGGGGCCGATCACCGACCCCTCGTGCCAGCCCGCGCCGTCGCGCCAGTAGTGCTGGAGGCTGCGGTCGGTGCGCAGGACGATGACTTCCAGGTTGAACCCGAAACTGCCCTGGAGCATCCCGGTGACGGAGGCGACGTCGTGCCCGAAGACCGCGCTGCGCCGCCAGGGCGAGCCGCCCGCGTTGCCGCGCCACCAGTGCTCGACCTGTCCGCCGGCGACGGCCACGCACAGCTCGTAGTTCCCGGCGGTGTCCTCGTCCGCGGCCCCGAACTGCCCCTCGATCAGGCAGGGCGCGGAGACGGCCGCCGTACCGCTGCCGAAGATCTCCCCGGCCCGCCAGGTGAAGCCGTTCGGATCGTCGCGCCACCACAGCTGCATGCGGCCGTCGGTGAGGGCGGCGACGAGGTCGAGGTGGCGGCCGCGGGTCTGGACGAGGGCGGGCCCGTAGTGGGCGATGCCGGAGGCGAACCGGCCGCCGTCGTTCCAGGTCCAGGGGGCGCCGTTGATCCGCCACCAGTGGCCCAGCCGTCCGTCGGCGGTCCGGACGACCACCTCGAAGTTGCCCGGCTTGCCGTAGTCGCTCTGGATGAACGCCGGGGTCGAACCGACGGCCGCGTCGCCCGGCCCGAAGAGGCCGCCGTCGCGCCAGGCCCCGCCGGACTGCTCGTAGTACCAGTGGCGCAGCCGGCCGCCGGTGGTCACGTGCAGGGACTCCATGTTGCGGTTGTAGGTGGTGCCGGTGAAGGCGGGCTGCCCGGAGGCGTCGGTGGCGAAGGTGCCCGCGCGGGCCCAGGCGAACGGGGAGTCGCCCTCGCGCCACCAGTGCCGGAGGCGGCCGCCGGGGGCGGTGGCGAGCAGCTCGAAGTTGCGGTGGGCGCGGCCGTTGCCGCTCTCGTAGACGTTGCCGGTGTGCAGGCGGCGCTTGGTCCACGGGTCGATGTTGGTGCCGCGCAGGCCGCACTTGGCCCAGTGGTCGATGTTGACCTCGCCGTAGGCGATCCGGCCGTAACCGCCGACGTGGTAGCCCGTCCCCCAGGAGTTCTTGAACAGCCAGCAGCCGGCCGCGTCGTCGTAGCCGACGATCAACACGCAGTGGCCGCCCGCGAGATGGTCGCTCGTACGGTGGTACACGCCGGAGCCGAGACCGAAGAAGTCGTCGTAGACGTCGAAGCAGGCGGTCAGCGGGCCGACCGTGTCCAGCCAGACCTTCTGCTGCTCCACGTCGCCGAGCCGGACGTAGTCGGTGATCCGGACGGTCCGGCCGGACCGGTCCCAGCTGGGCGTGTACTCGGCGCGCCAGGCGTCGCGGCGGGCGGCCGGCAGACCGGCGGGCGGGGTGCTGTACGGCCAGCAGTCCGGGTCGGCGAGCCCGCCGTTCGCCTTGATCCAGTCGAGGGCGGTCTCGGGATTGCTGCCCTGGCCGCAGGTGAAGCGCAGGCCGTCGTGGACGTCCCCCTCGGAACGCTCCGCCCATACGTCGTGCTCGATCCGCGCCATGGACTCCACCAGTCCGGCGGCGCCGAAGGCCCAGCAGGAACCGCACGGGTTCTGGTCCTTCACCTTGGTGATCCACGGCCATCCCCAGCGGCTGCGCCAGTCCACGGCGGCGGGCCGGGCCGGGGCCGCGGTCCCCCGGACCCCGGGCAGCAGCCCGTGGGCGGCGCGGCGCCGGGTCAGATGCGGATTGCCGCTCGCGTGGCCGATGATCCCCGGGAGATCGATCACCCCTGCGTCCTCGGCGGTGGTCAGATTCGCCCCGGGCTCCAGACCGAGCGAGGGCCGCGGCACGGGCTCCTCGTCGGCGAGGTGCTCCAGGACCGACCAGCGCGCCCCCTGCGCGACGAGCTGCGCGCGCAGCTCCCCCACCGACTGGACAGATTCCTCCGGCATGGCGGCCCCCCAGCTGCAACCGTTCGGATCCAAGACCCGGGAGCGTCTCCCCGGCGCCCGGGGGCGTCAAGGGGGGCCGCACGGTCGCGCGGGGGCACGAGGGGGCGTGCCGTGGCGCGGGGCCGCCGGAACCGGCCGGGAACGACGCGATCGTCAGCCGTCCAGCGAGATCGCGTTCTTGGCGCGGGCCACCGATTCCTCGGACGCGGGTCCGCCCGGATTCTCCGTCGCCAGCGCCTGGTTGAGGTCGGCGAAGGGCCGCATCCGCTCCTCGTAGCGGGCGTACGCGGCGAGGTGGTCGCCGCCGGCCCGGGCGAGGGAGTCGGCCAGCACGTGGGCGCCCACCAGGGCCAGGCTGGTGCCCTGCCCCGAGAGGGGGGAGGGGCAGTAGCCGGCGTCCCCGAGCAGGGCGACCCGGCCCCGCGACCACTGGTCCATGCGGATCTGGGCCATGGCGTCGCAGTAGAAGTCGGGCGCCTTCCGGGCGGCCTCCGCGAGGCGGGCCCCTTCCCACCGCACGGACTCCAGCCTGTCGACGACGGTCCGCCGCAGGGCCTCGGCGGTGCGCAGTTCCGGGGCGAGGGGGGCGGACGCGAAGCCGAAGGCGATGCGCAGTTCGGTGTTGTCGCGTACGGGCATGATGCCGAAGCCCATGTCCCCGTCCCGCAGCCACATCTGCCAGTCCTCCAGGCCGAGGAAGTTGTCCGCGCCGAACACCGAGAGGTAGCTGCCCAGGTGGTGGGCGTAGCCCTCCTCGGGGCCGAAGGCCAGGCGCCGCACGGTGGAGTGCAGGCCGTCCGCCCCGACGACGAGGTCGAACGTGCGGGGCGCCGCGTGCGCGAACTCCACCCGCACTCCGCTCCCGTCCTCCTCCAGCCCGGTGACGGTGTCGCCGAAGAGGTACTCGACGTCCGCGCGGGTGTGCTCGTGGACCATGCGCACCAGGTCCTCGCGCAGCACCTCGATGTCCTCGCCGTCGAGCCGGCCGCTGCTGAAGGTCGCCTCGGTGGAGCGGCCGACCTCGCTGCCGTCGGGGCCGAGGACCGACATGCCGCGCATCCGGGTGCGTACGCGGCTCGCCCGCTCCAGCAGCCCCATGCGCTGCACCACGTCGAGCGCGACGCCGCGGATGTCCACGGCCTGCCCGCCGCCGCGCACGCCCGGGGCGCGTTCGACGACGGTGGACTCGAAGCCGTGGCGGTGCAGGAGGTGGGCGAGGACGGGACCCGCGATGCCGCCGCCGGAGATGAGTACGGTCCGCATGAGAAGCTCCTTCGATGATTTGTACGCTGTACGCAATCTGAATGTACGACGTACATTCATGCCTCTCAACTGGCATAACGGCGCGCCTGTACTAGCTCAGACCAGCCCCTGGGGAGATCTCCGCTGCTACCCTCTGCACTAGTACAGGACAGAAAGGCGGGAGAACGTGACGCAGACCACAGGCGCGACAGGCGCAGCCGGTGATCCGCCCTACCTGCGCATCGTCGCCGCGATCCGGCGGCGCATCGCGGACGGCGAACTCGCCCCCGGGGACCGCGTCCCCTCCACCCGGCAGATCGCCGCGCAATGGGGCGTCGCGCTCGCCACCGCCACCAAGGCGCTGACCACCCTGCGCCTGGAGGGCCTGGTCGAGGCCCGCCCCCGGATCGGCACGGTCGTCGCCGGGAGCGCCCCCGCCGCACCGGCGGCCCGCAGGCGCCCCTCGCCCGCCCCGGACACCGAGCCGGAGCTGAGCGTCGAGCGGATCGTCCGCGCCGCCGTCGAGATCGCCGACGCCGAAGGACTCGCGGCGCTCTCCATGCGCGGTGTCGCGGCCCGGCTCGGCGTCGCGGCGATGTCGACCTACCGGTACGTGCCGAGCAAGGAGGACCTGGTCCTGCTCATGGCCGACGCCGCGTTCGGCGAGGCCTACCCCGCCGACGCCTACGCCGACGCCCCCGAGGACTGGCGGGCGCGCGTCGAGGCGGGCGCCCGGACCCTGTGGCGGCTGTACCGCAAGCACCCGTGGCTGGCCCGGATCGGCTCGCTCACCCGCCCGTTGCTGGTGCCCAACCTGCTGGTCCACGGCGAGTGGATGCTGGACGCCCTCGACGGCCACGGACTCGACCCGACCACCCTCTTCGACATCCACGTCCTGCTCTACAGCCATGTGCACGGCCTGGCGGTCCATCTGGAGCTGGAGGCCGACGCCGAAGCCGCCACGGGTCAGTCGGAGGACCAGTGGATGGACAGCCGCGCCCCCGTCCTCCGGGAACTGGTGGAGTCCGGCCGCTTCCCGACCTTCGCCAAAGTGGTCGGATCCTTCGAGGACGGCTACGACCTGCGGCTCGACGCGCTCTTCGACATCGGCCTGGGGGCCCTCCTGGACGGCCTGACCCCCGTCGTCGAAGGCCGGGGACACTCCCTCGGGCACCGGCCGGGGCCCGTATAGGCTCGGGCCGTATGGGGACGTGGATCGCGCCGAGCGCCATCGAGAGAGAGCTGTACGAGGCCAAGACCGCCGACGACTGGGCCGCGTACTTCGACGTACTGGCCCGTACGCCGTTGTACGTGGCGCAGTCCCGAGCGCGGTCCGACACGCATCCCGACTCGGTGTTCTTCCACGCCACCCCGGACCGGATGCTCGTCGTCCACACCGCCGGCATGCTGCCCGCCCCCACCCCCGAGACGGTCTACGAGTCGCGGAGCCTGCGCTGGTTCGCCAAGGTCTGGAACGCCGACGACCCCGCCTTCCTCGCCGTGAACCCGGGCTCCCCCTCCGAGGCCTACCTCACCACCGCCCCCGCCGACCTGGCCCGCTGGCACGCCCACGCGGAGGCCGCCCCCCATTACGGCCTGCCCGAGGGCAAGGTCCATGCCCTGTTCACCGGCGGCCCGCTGCACGGACCCGTCGCCCACGGCCTCGCCGTCGGCAGCCATCTCGCCGTGACGAACGGCGAGTTCTGGAACTCCCTCGCCTACCACGGCAGCGGCTACCAGTACGAGCGCCGCCGCGTCGCGAAGAGCTGGAGCATCACCGACCGGCCCGACTGGCTCTCCACCCTGGAGACGCTGCTGGACCGCGGGATGGTCAGCCCGGTCTGGGAGTACGCGCTCCGCGTCCGCCGCGCCCTCGCCTCCGACTTCGCCGGGCCGGTGGACATCGAGCACTGGCGGCACACCGCCGAGGCGAGTCTGCGCCGCAGCGCCGAACGCGCCGCCGAACCGCAGCTCACCCCCGACGGGGTCACCGTCGCCCGGCCGCGGCCGGTCGCCGAGGTCGAGGGGGAGATAGCCGGCGTCAAACGCCTCATCGGCCGGATCACCCGCTACGAGCAGCGCTTCCGGGCCGACGGACTGCTCCCCGAGGACGGCTGGGTCCGCTCCGTGGAGGGCTGGGACATCGGCCGGGCCTCGCAGATGGCCCGCTGGGGCGTCGGCTGCCGCTACGGGACCGTCGCCGAGGCCGAGCAGGCCGTACTGCGCGCCGGGGAGGCCGCACGCGACACGTACCGCTCGTGGGCGGAGTTCTCCGCCGGGTACGTCCTCGGCCGGTGCCTGCACTTCGACGAGGAGGAGTTCGGCACCTGGTACACGACCGCCCTCGCCGCGCACCTCGCGCTGACGACCGACCCGGCGAGCCCCTGGCTCAACATCCCCTGGAACTAGGCAAGTCCGCACGGTGTCCGACCTCGGGTAGTCGGTGGCCGCGGCCGGAAACCGGCGGCGGGCCACCGGGTCCCCCGACTAGCCTCGCCGGCATGACTGTTGAGCTGAACGAGACCGTGCGGGGGCTGCTCGACGCACCGCACCCCGCCGTCCTGTCGACCATCAACCCCGACGGAAGCCCGCAGAGTTCGGTGATCTGGGTGACCCGCGACGGCGGCGACCTGCTGGTCTCCACCGAGCAGGGCCGCCGCAAGGAGCGCAACATCGTCCGGGACGGACGGGTCGGCATCACCGTCTTCGACCTGGCCAACCCCTTCCTCTACGCCGAGATCCGCGGCACGGCCACCGTCACCGAGGACATCGGCCGGGCGGTGGCCGTCCGTATCGCCGAGGAGTACATGGGCCCGGGCGCCGGCAAGGAGTACGCGCAGGCCCCGGCCGAGGACGTCCGGGTGGTCGTCCGCATCACCCCGACCAAGGTCCTCGGCAACGCGGCCCGGTAGGCCCGCCGGCAGACAACCTAGGGGAGCTCGGGCCGGACCGCCGCCCAGGCGTCGACCGCCTGCGCCGAAGGGTCGGCGTCCGCGAGGTGGGGCCGCACGACCACCAGCCACGGGATCAGGCTCTTGATCCGGCGCAGGTGCCGGATCCGGTGGTACGGGAGGTCCCGCCAGACCCGGCCCTGCGCCGCGGCCTGCTCCGGGGTCAGGTCCATCAGCGCCAGCAGCCCGCGGCACAGGACGGCCGGATCACCGCCCTCGCCCGGACCGAACCGCTGGATCAGGTAGACCTGTACGGAGGCCAGTTCGGGCGCCCGGAGCAGGTCGGGCCCGCCCTCGGCCCGCGCGCAGCGGTGGGTGGCGGTCAGCGCGATCCGGCCCCAGCGCAGCCGGATCCCGTCCGGCAGCCGCTCGTCCCGCATCCGCACCCCGGCCAGGACGCGCAGGGTCCGCGGGTGCGGTTCGTCCCGCAGCGGCGGGTCGGTGGCCAGCCAGGCCTCCAGTTCCTCCAGCGCGTGCCCGTCGGGCGGCACCGAGGTCAGCACCTGTCCCCGGGTGAGCAGCGCGACCATGGCGCCCGCGAGGTGGACCTTCGCGATGTGCCCGGCGGTGAAGGAGCCGACGGCCCGCCCGTGGCGCTCGATGCGGCGCAGGCCGATCCTGGATTCCCCGACGGCGTAGACCTGTCCGGCCCGTGCCACCCCGCCGACGCACCGGACCACGCACACGCCGCCCGTGACGTCGGCCTCCTCGACGGAGTACACCTGCAATTCGGCGATGGACACCCGCGCCCCCTTCCCCGGGCGGGAGATTACCTCCCGGGGCCGTCCCCCTGCCCTTCCAGGGCGTGCGCGTAGGCCCTGAATCCGCGCCGGATCCCCTCCGGGGAGCCGGAGGAGGGCAGCAGGACGCCGGTCAGCTCTGGCACCTCGTCGTCGTACGGCCCGAAGGGCTTGTCGTTCACGACGAAGTCGGCCCAGGTCACGAAGCTGCCCCCGGACCCTGCTCGATGCGGTCCAGCAGGGGCGCCGCCCACTCCGGGAGGGCGGACGCCGCCGGGCGGGGCGGGCGGGGGTCGGAGGTGATGCCGATGCCTCCCGCCGGGTCGCCGTACACGAACCGCTGGGACCACCCCAGCCAGGAGCGGACGAACAGGTTCGCGCTCCACGCCAGGGCCAGCGCGCCGCGCAGCCCGGGGACCTCGTACCAGTAGCTGGTGAGCACCACGGCGCGGGAGACCGCCTCGTCCGGGTCCCCCGGCCGGGAATCGGCGGTGAGCCCGGCGGCCAGCACCGATGCCGCGAACCGATTGTCGGCGAGCAGTCCGCCGCTGTCGCAGACGACCGTGTCCAGCAGGTCCGCCGGGAGGCCGGCGGCGGCCTTCTCCAGCCTCGCCAGCAGCTCGGGCAGGCCCGGATCGCCGGCCGCCTCCGGGTCGGGAACCACCCTCAGGTCGACCGGCAGCCGCTCGTCCCCCGTGCGGGCGGCCAGCAGGTGCACGTACGCCAGCGCGCGCAGGGTCTGCCAGCGGCAGAGCGTGTCGAGCAGCGCGGTCCGGGAGCTGCGGAAGGCGAGCCGCACCGGCCAGTCGGCCGCCCGGACGTCGTTGCCGAGCGCCCGCAGCTCCGCCGGCACCGGGGCCGGGAAGACCCGGCTCGGGGTCGCAGGACGGCTCGGCGCGGTAGCCCGGCCAGCCGGGTGCGGGATTGCGGGGGGTACCGCTGCGGCTACTCATTCACTTCTTCGTCCTTCGGGGTCCGCCACTTCGCCACGTCCTTGCCGATCCGCGCCCCCGTCTCGCTGTCGACGTAGTTGGCCGGCGATTGCAGATGGCCCCGCAGGTACCTCTCCGGTTTCACCTCGTCTTCCGCCCGCGCCCCCTCCCGTGCGAGCGGTGGCCCGAAGGGAGAAACGTCCCTCAGACCCCGGCCGGTTCCTCCAACACCAGCCGGATCTCGGTGACCTCGTAGCCCGCGCGGTCGAAGGCGGCGGCCATCGGGGTGTTGACGGTGTCGGTGGTCGCGGTGATGCGCTCGGCACCTTCGGCGGCGTGGAAGCGGGTGATCTCGCCCAGGATCTCGTCGATCAGGCCCTGGCCACGCTGTTCCGGTACGACACCCAGGTAGCCGACGTTGCGGTGGTACGGGGTCGCCGACGGGATGGCCATGCCGGCGAGCGTGCCGTCCGGGAGGTGGGCGAGGCGCCACCAGGAGCGCTCGCCGGGGCAGTCGAGGTAGAACTCGACGTCCTCGCGGGCCAGTTGTTCCGCGTCCATCGACTGGAGCTCGGTCTGCGTGTGCAGGTCGAGGCTGCCGGCGGACAGCCGGGTGAAGGCGTCCAGGAACTCCTCGTCGGTGCCGTCGCGGAAGACGAGCCGGCCGGTGGGCTCGGCCGTCCCTGCGACGGGGGTCCACTCGTAGCGCAGCCGCTCGATCTCGCGCGTCAGGCCCGACTTGTACGCGGCCTCCTGGCGCCAGGCGACCGCCGCGGCCAGCTCCGGGTCGGCCCGCCAGTCGCGGGGCAGGGAGATGTTGTAGCCCGGCCGCTTGCCGAAGGCGGCGTGCCCGGCCTCCAGCAGCCCGGCGGCGACCCCGGCCGGGTCGGCCACGTCCCTGCGCACCTGAAGGCAGTCGAGCGCGACGGGCCGCTCGCTGTCGGCGCGCCCCCACCACAGGGCGCGGGCGAGGATCCGCCCGTCCTCGTCCTCGGCGAGCCAGATCCATTCGGGCCGGATCTGGTTCTCCGCGAGCTCCTCACGGATCCGCTCGGCGGTCAGGGCGGGCACGGGGCCGTCGGCGGGGTGGGCGACGGCACGGTCGAGGTCCACGGGGTCCGCGGTGGCGGCACGAAAGATCATTAAGGGATGATCACACGGGGTCGCCGCTCCGACCAGGGGTTTCGCCCCGCAGCCCGGTCACTCCCCCTGTCCCACGATCCCTTCCAGCGCGTGGGCGTACTCCCGCAGGCGCCGCTTGAAGGGCTCCGCCGAGCCCGACGAGGGCATCAGGAGCCCGGGAAGGAACGCGACCCGCCACATCAGGAACACCTCGTGGAGCGACCGCCCACGGCCGGCCCCGCCCCACGTGCACGCCGTGCCGATCACCTCCGCGATCTCCCGGGCCCGGGACTCCACGTCGTCGCCTCCGCGCAGGGCCGCCACCCCCACCAGCGCCTGGAGGAGGTGCGCCAGCTGGAGGTCGGCGCCCATCCGGGCCATGCGGCGCACCGTTTCCGGCGCGCCGAGGTCCGGGGTGTACTCCTCGATGCATCCCGACCACATCAGCAGGGTGACCGGCGGGACGTCGTGCTCCCGCAGGTAGCCGAGCCCGTCCATGATCTCCATCGATTCGGCGTGGAAGTCACCCAGCCGCCGCACCACGTCCAGCACCCGGTCCAGCTCGCCGCGGTGACGCGCGACGAACGCGCCCACCGACACCGATCCCAGCGCCGCGCCGCACTCGACGAGCGCGCCGAGCGGACCGAAGACCTCGCGTACGAGCGTCGTCTCCGATGCCACCGGTACCGCAGCCCCTTGGTCCGCCATCTCGCCACTCCTTCAGAATGTTCCCATCACATTTTCCACGAACGCCTTTGCCTGTGGGAGCGCCCGCAGGTGCTTGTTGAGCAGTTCGATTCCCTCCGCTGTGTTCACGAAGTACTCCGGCAGGTTGCCGCCGGGGCCGGAGTGCAGCCGGTACACGGACTCCGCGAAATCGGCGGGCACTTCCACCCGGACCACGGTTCCGCCAGGACCCGCGTACTGCTGCGCCGCCCGCTGGAAGTCGTCCGTGAGGTAGACGCCCGCGTCGGGCGTGTACTCGCGTTTGACGTTGACGTCGGGATCGAGCGAGAAATGGGTTCCCTTCCACTCCTGCGTGCCGTGGTACAGGACCTTGTACGGGGTCAGACCGAGCGGGTCGAGTTCCCGGTACGGGTTGACCACGTACGCGACCGGGTTGGGCGCCGCCTTCAGCCCCAGCGGGTCCGGGCTGGCGTAGCGGGCCGTCTCCGGGTCGTAGTGCCGATGGACGTTGTAGTGGAGGCCCGACTCCGGGTCGTGGTACTGGCCCGGGAAGCGCAGCGGGGTCGCGGCGGTGCTGGCCGCGGGCCACGCCGTGGCGCCCCACACGGTGCTGCGGCTCTGCCAGGCCAGGGCGCCCGACTCGTCGACGAGCTCCGTCGGCGTGCCCACCATGTCGGTCACCATGGAGAAGAACCGCTCGTCGACCGCTTCCTGCGGCGCGTCGGCCGCCAGGATTCGCTCGGTCTGCGTGAGGGGCCGCAGACCGTTGTGCTCCCAGGTCAGGACCATCAGGTGCCGGGAGCCGGCGGTGCGCGAGATCTGCTCGCACAGCGTGGTGCCGTCCCAGACGAAGTCCACCTGCTCGGCCACCGTCTCGCCGTCTGTCCCGAGCCGCTGCTTGGCGCTGCGCCGGCCCAAGGCGTCGTACCGGTAGCGCCAGACCGTCCCGTCCGGCGTGGTGACCCCGGTGAGCCGGTCCTCGGTGTCCCAGGCGTAGTGCCATGTGTCGGGCTTCCGGGAAGGACGGGCCTTCTGCCGCAGGACCATGCGGCCAAGCGCGTCGTACTCGTAGCGCATCGCCCCCGCGCGCGTGACGCGCGTGCCGTCGTAGACGCGTTCCCCGCGGGCCGCGGCCCCGGGATGGTCCTCGGGCCAGGAGGCCGTGCTCTGGTTGCCCGTCTCGTCGTAGGCGTAGCGCTCGCTCCAGCCCGCCGCGTCGACACCGGTGATGCGGCCGACGGCGTCCAGGGCGAAGGTCCGGCTGCCGGTGTGCGAGTCCTCGATCCCGGTCAGCAGGCCGTCCGCCCGGTAGGAGAAGGCACGCCTGCGCGCAGTGCCCCCGTCCGGGCCCGCCAGGTGCTGTCCGGTGAGGCGACCCGCCTCGTCATAGACCTGGGAGAGGGTCAGGCCGCCGACACGCCGGGTCAACTCGCGGCCCACCGCGTCCCGTTCGAAGGTGAGCGTGCGCCCCGAGGCGGTGAGTGCGCTGCGCCGGCCCGTCTCGTCGTACGTCCACGCGGACCGGGCCCCCGTGGGGGTGGTGCGGTGGGTCCGGCGGCCGAGTACGTCGTACTCGAAGCCGACGGTGCGGCCGTCGACCGTCTCGGAGCGGACCAGCCCGGAACGGTCACGACGCCAGGTGATGGTGGAATCCTGGCAGGTCGCCGCCACCAGGTGGTCGGACACGTCGTACTCGAAGGTCGTGACCGCGCCGGCCGCGTCCTTGCGGACCACCTGCCCGAGCACGTTGCGCTCGAAGGCGACGGTCGTGCCCAGTGCGCCGGTGCGGGAGATCAGCCGGCCCGCCGCGTCGTAGCGGTAGCTGATGGACCGGGAGTCGAAGTCGTTCTCCTCGACCAGCCGGCCCGCGCCGTCGTAGGTGTAGTTCCAGCTCCTGCCGCGGGGATCGGTGACCTCGGTGAGCCGTAGTTCCGCGTCGTAGGCGAAGGCGTAGCGGATCCCGTCCGGCCGGGTCCGGGCGGTCAGCAGGTCGAAGTCGCCGTACTCGCTGACGGTCACCCCGCCCGCGGCGTCCCGGTGGGTCAGGCAGTTCCCCTCCCCGTCGTACGTCCACGACTCCTCGCTGCCGTCCGGGTTCGCCCGGTGCAGGATCAGGCCCTCCACGCTCCACGTGAAGCGGGTCGTGTGGCCCAGCGCGTCGGTGACCGAGGCCGGACGGCCGAAGGCGTCCCGTTGCCACGAGGTGGTCGCGCCCAGCGGCTCCGTGGCCGACACGACCCGGCCGGCCGCGTCGAAGCGGATGCGCGAGGTGCGGCCGAGCGGATCGGTCACCGAGGACAGCTGGCCGCGGCTGTTGTGCGTGAAGAGCGTGGTCGCACCCGAAGGGCCCGTCACCGAGGTGCGGTTACCGCGTTCGTCATACGTCTGGCGGACGACCGTGCCGTCCGGATTCACCACCTTCACCGGCAGCCCGAGCTCGTTGTACTCGGCACTCCAGGCGCGGCCGTCCTGGCGGACGACCGAGAGGAGCCTTCCGGCGTCGTCGTAGGTGCGGTGCGTGGACAGGCCCAGCGGGTCGGTCTCGGTCAGCAGGCGCCCGTACCGGTCGTACGTGAGACTCGTGAGCGCGCCCAGCTCGTCGGTGCAGGCGACGATCCGGTACCGGTCGTCGACCAGGTAGCGGCGTGTGTGCCCGGCGGCCGTGGTCACGGTGGTGATCCGGTTGCCGCTGCCGGGGTCCACGTCGTTGTAGGTGAGGGTGAGCGCCAGATGGCCGCCGGAGCCCCCCTCGGCGATGCAGCGGTCCTGATCGTCGTAGGCGTACTCGTACCGGCGGTCGTTGGTGTCCGTCCACGAGGTGACCCGGTCGCGCTCGTCGTAGGCGAAACGCAAGGGCAGGCCCGAGGAGTTGACGACCTCCGTCAGGTTGCCGCCGGTGTATCCGTACGCCAGGACGCGCGGGCCACCGGCCAGATGGAGGGCGGTGATCCGCCCGTCGGCGGTCTCGAAGCGCAGCCCGTGGCCGGCGCTGTGGGAGATGCCGAGCGGGGTGCCGGCCGCGTCGTACTCGAAGGTGATGACATTGCCGTTGCGGTCCTCCAGCTGCGCGAGCGGGGCCGTCGCGGACCCGGAGTCGTCGGGCGGACCGGTGAAGCGGCGGACGATGCCGGTGTCCGGGTCGGTGATGGTGTAGTCGCCGTCCGGGGCCCGCTCCAGGGGTATCCGGGCACCGGAGACCGGAACGACGGGGACGCCGGGAGCGGGGTGCGGGAACGGCAGGAGGAGCCCGTCCTCCGTCACCAGGATCACGCCCTCGGCGTCGATCTCCAGCCGCTGGTCGATCGTGCTCGACCACGAGGGGCCGAACCAGCGCCCCGAGCGGTATCCCGAGTCCACCCTGCGGGTGAAGACCAGCGGAAGGGCGCCGGGCAGCTCCACATCCGTCTGCGGGAGGTACATCCGGCCGGTCGCCAGGTCGATGGGGTCGGTGCCCTCGCTCGTCTTGTGCACGTCCGGCCTGTCGCTCGCACCCGGACCGTCCTTGTTCAGGGAGACGCGGGGCTTGCTCGCGGGGATGTCGTCCGCCAGCTTGGCGACGCTCGCGCCCTTCTTCAGGGCGCCGAGGCCCTTCGTGCCGACGAGTTCCGGGAGGAGTTTGCCGATGCCTTCGCTGGGGTCCTTCATGAACTCGTCGAGCATCTGCTTGCCCGCGCCCATGGGGTCGTTGACCGCCACGGCCAGTCCGGCGACCGTCGAGTTGAGGCTGGTCAGGTACTCGGCGGGATGGGTCAGGTTGTACGGGTCCATCGGGTTGACCGAGCGGACGAAGTTGACGAGGCCCGCCGTGCCCTTGACCACACCGCCCGCGAGGTGGGTCTGGGCGAGGTCGAGATAGTCCATCCCGTCTTTCAGCTGCTCGGCGTACGAGGGCTTGGGCGGGGCCGCGTCACGGGCCGCGCGGACCGCCGTACGGGCCGTCTCGGCCACCTCGTTGCGCTGGGTGCGCGCGGTCTGGAGCTTGTCGTCGGCCGCCTTGAACAGCGGATCGGCGGGGTCGGTGAAGTCGTCGGCCGGCCGCGGCGGCAGCGTGTCCTTCTCCGCCTTGACCGCGGCCTTGTAGTCGGTGATCGACTTGTTGTAGGCGGTGCGCGCGTCCTGCGAGACCTTCTTGGCCTTGTTGTAGTCCTCCAGGGCCTCCTTGGCCTTGCTCTGCGCCCACTCGACGGTCTCCGCGAAGCGGCCCATCGCGTCGGCGGCCTTGCCGAAGGCCTCCGCCGCCTCGAACCAGCGCGGCGGCTCCTTGGCTATCGCCTCCCGGAACGCGTTCGCCGACGCACCCTTCAGACCATCACCCTCCAGACCCTTCAGACCATTGCCGACCATGGTGAAGGAGGACTTGAAGTCGTTCAGGTGCGAGACCTGCGCGCGGATCTTCGACACACTTCCGTACACCAGCTTGTTCGGGTCCTCGGTCTGCCCGAGCTCCAGCTCGGAGACATCCGCGCCCAGCTGGTTGGCGGCGGAGCGGCTCTTGTCGCGGACCCAGTCGCCCGCCTCGTCGAGACCGACCTCCTCCGCGACATCGGCGACCTTGTCGCCCGTCCACTCGATCGCGTCGCCGACGTCCTTGGCCCGGTCCTCGACCCAGTCTTCCGCCGAGTCCGGTACGAAGTCCTTCCAGCCCATCAGTTACCGCCCCCGCCGGCCTGGTCCAGCAGATCCTTGATCGAGCCGATCTTCCCGCTGGAGGTCAGCTTGTCGCCCGTGTCCGACCAGGTCTGCTTCATGTCCTGGCGGCTCTTCTCGAAGGACTCCGCGCTGTAGTCCGGCTTGTAGACGTCCGCCCGCCAGATGTCGTCCCAGCTCTTCTGCTCGATCTCGTCCTCACTCGCGTGCGGATTGCCGTACGCGGCGTTCGCGACGACCTTGAACGCGCCCTGCATGTACTGCTCTTCCTCCCACACCGTGCCCGCCGCGATACCGAGGTTCCCGGCCAGCGCACTGGCGTTCTGCACGAGGCTGCGCACACCCCACTCCCAGCGCTCGCAGAAATCCTCGAAGTCGGTGGCCAGTCCCATGTGTCCGGCCTCCATCCCCGTCATCGACAGGTCGCTGAACCCAGCCCCCTGGGAGGCGCCGGCCGCATCCCCGGACTCACGCAACTCGGCGATGGCCTTGCGCAGACCGTCCTGGATGTTCTTGACTGCAGCCGGCGAAACCTCAAGATCCCCGTCACCCGCCATCAGACGGCATCCACACGGTCGGCATCGGCATCCACCGCGCACGCGTCCGCAACGATGCCCACGACCGGCGGGAAGAGCATCGAGCCGTCCTCGTCCGCCACATCGACGGCCACACCCGTCGGACCGTCGACCGTGGGAATCACCGCGTCGACGAGACGGGCACCCAGGATCGAGAGGTACTCCCACTCGCGGGCCCCGGCCCCCGCGCCGCGCGCCTGCGCGAAACGGGCCAGCGCCCCCTCGTCCGTGAACGCGTAGATCCAGCGAACACCGCCCTGCCACCCCGACATCAGACCGCCGTCATCACCCTCCGCCAGCGGCACGAGCAGCGGAGTACGGCGGAATTCGCCCAGCAAACGACCCGAATGCCCGGAGCCGCCCCGTACGGCGGCTATCTCTTCGGTCAGTCCCATGTGTTACCCGTCCCCGTGGTCGGTGAGCAGCCAACAATTCGCATACGTTACTAAGAGATGCTCGGGGGTCCGGGTGGTTCCACCCATGCCGATGGCCGGCCTCCGCGGGGGAGACCGGCCATCGGGTGGGGCGTCGTACGTGCCGCTACGACCAGGTGATCAGGCGGCGGGGGTGTTCCAGGACCGCCGCGATGTCGGCCAGGAAGCGGGAGCCGAGCTCGCCGTCGATGAG
This sequence comes from Streptomyces sp. NPDC001549, assembly GCF_042894025.1. Classification (NCBI taxonomy): domain Bacteria; kingdom Bacillati; phylum Actinomycetota; class Actinomycetes; order Kitasatosporales; family Streptomycetaceae; genus Streptomyces; species Streptomyces sp. NPDC001549. The sequence goes on along the minus strand of NZ_JBIAVJ010000003.1, from coordinate 80,927 downwards.
ACGGTGGTCGAACGACAGCGCCAGGGTCGTGACCTGGCGCGGCTTCACCTTGCCCTTGTGGACCCACGGCTGGAGCTTGATCGCGCCGACCGCGAGGATCGCGGACTCGCCGGGGTTCAGGATCGGCGTACCGGTGTCGACGCCGAAGACGCCGACGTTGGTGATGGTGATCGTGCCGTTCTGCATGTCCGCCGGGGACGTCTTGCCGTCACGGGCCGTGGCGACCAGCGAGGACAGGGACTCCGACAGCTCGCCGAGGGTCTTGGCGTGCGCGTCCTTGATGTTCGGGACGATCAGCCCGCGCGGGGTGGCCGCCGCGATGCCCAGGTTGACGTAGTGCTTGAGCACGATCTCCTGGGCCGCCTCGTCCCAGGACGCGTTGACGTCCGGGTTGCGGCGGATGGCCACCAGCACGGCCTTGGCGATGAGCAGCAGCGGGTTGATCCGCAGCCCCGCGAGGTCCGGGTCGGCCTTGAGCTCCTGGACCAGCTTCATCGTGCGCGTCACGTCGAAGGTGATGAACTCGGTGACGTGCGGCGCGGTGAAGGCCGAACCGACCATGGCCTGCGCGGTGACCTTGCGGACGCCCTTGACCGGGATACGGGTCTCCCGCGCCGAGGCGTCGGCCGCGGGGGCCGCGGCCACCGCGACGGGCGCGGCCACAGCCGCCGGGGCGGCGGCCGGAGCCGCCGCGGGCGCGGCGGCCTGCGGGGTGATCGCCGCGGCGGCCGCGGCGTGCACGTCCTCCCGGGTCACGACCCCGCCGTCGCCGGTGGGGACCACCGCGGCCAGGTCGATGCCGAGGTCCTTGGCGAGCTTGCGCACCGGCGGCTTGGCCAGCGGCCGCTCGCCGCTCGGCTGCGCCGGGACGGCGGGCAGCGGCGCCGGTGCGGCCGGAGCCGCCGGTGCGGCCGGAGCCGCCACCGGGGCGGCCGAGCCGTTCTGCGCGGCCGCGGCGGCCACGGCCTTGCGCGGGCGGCGCTTGGTGGAGGCGGTGGAGACCCCGTAGCCGACGAGGACGGGCTGGCGCGCCTCGGGGGCGGGCTCGGCCGCGGCCTCGGCGGCGGCCGGAGCGGCCACCTCCTGGACGGGGGCCGGAGCCTCCGCCTCGCCGGTCTGCACCGAGATGATGACCTGGCCGACGTCGACCGTGGTGCCCTCCTCGAAGAGGAGCGCGTGCACGACACCGTCGAACGGGATCGGCAGTTCCACGGCGGCCTTCGCCGTCTCGACCTCGCAGACGACCTGACCGTCGGTGACCGTGTCACCGGGCTGGACGTACCACTTGAGGATCTCGGCCTCGGTGAGGCCCTCGCCCACATCGGGCATCTTGAATTCGCGGATGGTCATGACGCGGGTCTCCTAGTACGCCAGCGAGCGGTCGACGGCGTCGAGCACCCTGTCCAGGCCGGGCAGGTACTCGTCCTCCAGGCGGGCCGGCGGGTACGGGGCGTGGAAACCGCCCACGCGCAGGACCGGCGCCTCCAGGTGGTAGAAGCACCGCTCCGTGATGCGAGCGGCGACCTCCGCGCCCACGCCGAGGAACACCGGCGCCTCGTGGACGACCACGAGCCGGCGGGTCTTCTCGACCGAGGCCTGGATCCCGTCGAAGTCGACCGGGGACATCGAGCGCAGGTCGAGGACCTCCACCGACTTGCCCTCCTCGGCGGCCGCGGCCGCGGCCTCCAGGCAGACCTTCACCATCGGGCCGTAGGCGGCCAGGGTGACGTCCGAGCCCTCGCGGCTCACGCGTGCCTTGTGCAGCTCACCGGGGATGGCGTCGAAGTCGACCTCGCCCTTGTCCCAGTAGCGGCGCTTCGGCTCGAAGAAGATCACCGGGTCGTCGCTGAGGATCGCCTGCTGGAGCATCCAGTAGGCGTCGCTCGCGTTCGAGGGGGAGACCACCTTGAGGCCCGGCACGTGCGCGAAGAGCGCCTCGGGGGACTCGCTGTGGTGCTCGACCGCGCCGATGCCGCCCGCGTACGGGATGCGCACGACCACGGGCATCTTGACCTTGCCCAGGGCGCGCGCGTGCATCTTCGCGAGCTGCGTGACGATCTGGTCGTACGCGGGGAAGACGAAACCGTCGAACTGGATCTCCACGACCGGCCGGTACCCGCGCAGGGCCAGGCCGATGGCGGTGCCGACGATGCCCGACTCGGCGAGCGGGGTGTCGATGACCCGCTCCTCGCCGAAGTCCTTCTGCAGGCCGTCGGTGATCCGGAAGACACCGCCCAGCTTGCCGACGTCCTCACCCATGATCAGGACCTTGGGGTCCTGCTCCAGGGCCTTGCGCAGCGACTCGTTGAGCGCCTTAGCGATCGACATCTTCTCGACAGCCATCAGTGACCCTCCTCGAAGGACGCGAGGTAGGCGGCGAACTGGGCGCGCTCCTCGTCGACGAGCGCGTGCCCGTCCGCGTAGACGTTCTCGAAGATCGCCATGGTGTCCGGGTCGGGCATGGCGCGCACGGCCTCGCGCACGCGCTTGCCCATGGCCTCGCTCTCGGCCTCCAGCTCCGTGAAGAACGCCTCGTCGGCGCCCCCGGTGGCCAGCAGGTGGGCCTTCAGGCGCAGGATCGGGTCCTTGGCCTCCCAGGCCGCCGTCTCCTCGTCCCGACGGTACTTCGTCGGGTCGTCGGAGGTGGTGTGCGCGCCCATGCGGTACGTGAACGCCTCGACCAGGGTCGGGCCCTCGCCGCGGCGGGCCCGGTCCAGGGCCCAGCGGGTCACGGCCAGGCAGGCCAGCACGTCGTTGCCGTCGACGCGGACGCCCGGGAAGCCGAAGCCCTGCGCGCGCTGGTAGAGCGGCACGCGCATCTGGCGCTCGGTCGGCTCGGAGATCGCCCACTGGTTGTTCTGGCAGAAGAACACCACGGGGGAGTTGTAGACGGCGGAGAAGGTGAACGCCTCCGCGACGTCGCCCTGGCTGGACGCGCCGTCGCCGAAGTAGGCGATGACCGCGGAGTCCGCGCCGTCCTTGGCCACACCCATCGCGTAACCGGTCGCGTGGAGCGTCTGCGAGCCGATGACGATCGTGTAGAGGTGGAAGTTGTTGGTGTTCGGGTCCCAGCCGCCGTGGTTCACACCGCGGAACATGCCGAGCAGGTTGGTCGGGTCGACCCCGCGGCACCAGGCCACGCCGTGCTCGCGGTAGGTCGGGAAGACGTAGTCCTCGTCGTTCAGCGCCCGGCCGGAGCCGATCTGGGCGGCCTCCTGCCCGAGGAGTGAGGCCCACAGGCCCAGCTCGCCCTGACGCTGCAGGGCGGTCGCCTCACCGTCGAAGCGGCGGGTCATGACCATGTCGCGGTACAGACCGCGCAGGTCCTCGGTGGTGATGTCGGCGACGAAGGGGGCGAACTCGGCGTTCTCCGCGTTGTCGACGCGGTCCCCTTCGGGCGTCAGCAGCTGTACGAGCTGAGGTACGACATCCTGCGTCTGCGCGGTGGCAGCGGCGGGCTTGGCGGCGCTTGCCGCGCCTGCCGCCCGCTTGGTGCCGCTGCTGCGTCGCGGCTTGCGCGCGGCAGTGCTCTCCACGGTCACGTGTGCTCCTCCGTCGGTCCGGCACCCGGGTTCTCCGGGGTCCAGTGCGGCTCACCTGTATCCGTAACGAGCGCACGGGGTGGGTGCGCTTCGCGTACGGGGATTCAGGCGTGACAGGTGTCCCGGCGAGTGCCCTGCGCAATGCACGTTACCCAGTGCGCCGCATAACTGCGAAACCCCGTTTGACCTGCGTTTTTGCTTGGATTTCCTAGTAAAAACGCAGCGACGGGAACAACCACTGGTCACAGCCTTGCAGGGGCCGGGAACAACGGCACGTTATCCCGGGTAACTCCGGCAGGGAAGGGGTGAGTGTGTGAAACTGACTTCGTGCGCGAAGACGGAAAAATCAAGGTATTCCTCCTGGACGACCACGAAGTGGTACGCCGGGGGGTCCACGAGCTCCTGTCGGTCGAAGACGACATCGAGATCGTCGGCGAGGCCGGTACCGCCGCCGATGCCTTGGTCCGCATCCCCGCCACCCGTCCCGACGTGGCCGTCCTCGACGTCCGGCTCCCGGACGGCAGCGGTGTGGAGGTCTGCCGCGAGGTGCGCTCGCAGGACGAGGAGGTCAAATGCCTGATGCTGACCTCCTTCGCCGACGACGAGGCGCTGTTCGACGCGATCATGGCCGGTGCCTCCGGTTACGTGCTCAAGGCGATCCGCGGCAATGAGCTGCTGAGCGCCGTACGCGATGTCGCCGCCGGCAAGTCGCTGCTGGACCCGGTCGCCACCGCCCGCGTGCTGGAGCGGCTGCGCGACGGCGGCAGGAGCGGCCGGGGCGACGACCGCCTCGCCCACCTCACCGAGCAGGAGCGGAAGATCCTCGACCTGATCGGCGAGGGCCTGACCAACCGCGTCATCGGCGAGCGGCTGCACCTGGCCGAGAAGACGATCAAGAACTACGTCTCCAGCCTGCTCTCCAAGCTGGGCATGGAGCGCCGCTCCCAGGCCGCCGCCTACGTGGCCCGCCTGCAGGCCGAGCGGCGCTGACCCCCGCAGCCCGCGCCGCTCCCGCCGCCCGATGCTCCGCCGCCCGCCAATCGCGCCAATCGCGCCGGTCACGTGCGGTGACACGCGGGTGACGGTACGGGTACCGCGGAGCTCGGCGTTCCCTTCGGGACCAACGTCCCCGGCCCTCGGGGCGGGCTGCTCTTCCCCGGCGGGGTGTCGGTGGCCGAGAGTGGACGGCATGTCCCCCGAGGAACTCCACGCCGTCGAACTGCTGCGCCGGGTGCCGTACGGCCGCGTGGCCACCAGCATGCGCGCGCTGCCCTTCCTCGCGCTCGCCCGCCATATCGTGGCGGACGGCAGAGTGATCTTGAGAATGCATTCCGGTTTCGGCTACCACCAGGCCTGCAACGGCAGCGTGGTGGCCTACGGGGCCGACAATTCCCATGCGCCGGACCCCGAGCTCTGGTCGGTGCAGTTCACCGGAACGGCGCAGGTCACCGAACCCACCAACGCTGAACTGGAGCTTTTTGGTCCGGTTCCTCATTTCATCGACGGCCAGGTCTTCGACCCCGTCTACATGCGGATAGAACCCCAGTTCGTCACCGTGCACTCACTCGCCCGGAATCCGGACCGGCAGTACCAGTACGCGCTCTGACCCGCGCTCACGCGGATACGGGAACGGGCCCGGCGGAATTGATTCCGCCGGGCCCGTCCGCGTATCCGTCTTACTCCTCCGAGTTGGTGCCGCCACCGCCGGGGCCGCCGGCGCCGCCGGTGGTCTCCGTGGGCTTCGTCGACGGCGTCGTCGAAGGCTTCGTCGGCGGGGCCGTCGGGGACTTCGTCACCGCCGAGCTGCTCGGCGAGGCCGTACCGGTCGGCGAGTGCGTCGCGGTGGCCGTCGGCGTCGGGCTGAAGCTCTGCGTCCGGCTGCGGGTCGGCTGGGGCGAATTGTCGCTGGTGGGCGGGGTGTTGTCCTGGGTCTGCGGCGGCGGAGTGAGGTTCGGGGACGCCGACTTGCTCGGCTGCTCGCCCGGGGTGCTCTGGGTGGTCTCCGGCTTCTTCTTGTCGCTCTTGCCCACGCTGTTGACGGCGTAGGCCACACCGCCCAGGACCGCGACGATCGCGAGGACCGCGAACAGCCACGCCTTCCAGCGGCTGCCGCTGCCGCCGCGGTCGTCGTAGCCGTCGTAACCGCCGTTGCCGGCCTGGCCGTGGCCGCCGGGGAAGGCCGAGCCGTCGTCCGGGTTCAGCGACGGCACCATCGGCTGCTGGAACTGCGAGGTCGAGGCGTGCGCACCGTACTGCTGGCCGCCGGTCCCGCTCACGGGCATGGCCGTGGTGGCGGCGGCACCGCCCCGCCCGTGCGGCAGGGACATGGTGACCGGGCCGGTGCCCCAGGTGCCGGTGTTCGGCCCCTGGTCGTGCAGCATCTGGAGCGCGTACTGGACCAGCCCGCGCATCTCCTCGGCGCTCTGGAACCGGTCGTCCGGATCCTTGGCGAGGGAGCGCATGACCAGGCCGTCGAGCTCCTGCGGGAGGTGACGCCCCTCCGGCAGCTGCGAGGGCGGCACCGGCGCGTCCTGGACGTGCTGGTAGACCACCGACAGCGGGGTCTCGCCGGTGAACGGGGGACGCAGCGCGAGCAGTTCGTAGAGCAGACAGCCGGTCGCGTACAGGTCGGAGCGGTGGTCGACGGCCTTGCCGAGGGCCTGCTCGGGCGACAGGTACTGCGGGGTGCCCATGACCATGCCGGTCTGGGTCATCGTCGACTGGGCGCCGTGCAGGGCGCGGGCGATGCCGAAGTCCATCACCTTGACCGCGCCGGTCTCGGTGATGATGACGTTCGCGGGCTTGATGTCGCGGTGCACGATGCCGTGCTGGTGCGAGTACGCGAGGGCTTCGAGCACGCCCGAGGTGATGATGAGCGCCTGTTCGGGGCCCGGGGCCTCGGCACTGAGCAGGAGCTCGCGGATGGTGCGGCCCTCGACGAGCTCCATCACGATGTACGGGACGGTGTTCGGGCCGACCCGGTCCTCGCCCGAGTCGTACACGGCGACGACGGCGTGGTGGTTGAGTCCGGCGACGGACTGCGCCTCGCGCGTGAAGCGGGCCTTGGACACCGGGTCCTCGGCGAGGTCCGCGCGCAGCAGCTTCACGGCGACGGTGCGGCCCAGCCGCACGTCCTCGGCCGCGAACACCTCGGCCATGCCGCCGCGGCCCAGCCGGTGCGTCATCCGGTAACGGCCGTCTCCCACCAGGCCGCCGGCGCCCCAGTGCTCAGGACCATCGGTCATCCCGGCGCCGTTTCCATCGGGTTCGGGTGCCATCAGTCCTCGCCGTCGTATCTCTCGGCCGCCGCGCTGCGGTCGTCCTCTTCGTCGGTGCTCCGGTGAACGCTACAGCCTCGGAACCGGTCACCGTTCGGACAAGGCGGCCTGTGCCCGTGTGGTCACGGAACGGGCACCTGGCTTGACGTGTGCTTGCCCTCGGGCAGACTGGGCGCCATATGCGCCCGGCCAGCGGCGTGGGGACACATCCCGAGGGGAAGCAACAGTCATGAGCCAGGACGGCACTCAGGGCCAGTACGCGGGCGGCTCTCTGGCCGGTGGCCGTTACCAGCTAAGGGACTTGCTCGGTGCGGGCGGCATGGCGTCGGTGTACCTGGCGTACGACTCGGCCCTCGACCGGCAGGTCGCCATCAAGACGCTGCACAGCGACCTCGGCCGCGAGCAGTCCTTCCGCGAACGGTTCCGCCGCGAGGCCCAGGCTGTAGCGAAACTGTCGCACACGAACATCGTCTCGGTGTTCGACACGGGCGAAGGCGAAGTGACGTTCGGCGGCGCCGCCGCGGGCGACGGCGCGGTGATGCCGTACATCGTCATGGAGTACGTGGAGGGCCGGCCGCTGGGCTCGGTGCTGGAGGAGGACATCCGCCAGTACGGGGCCATGCCCGCGGACAAGGCGCTGAAGGTGACGGCCGACGTGCTGGCCGCCCTGGAGACCAGCCACGAGATGGGGCTCGTCCACCGCGACATCAAGCCCGGCAACGTCATGGTGAACAAGCGCGGCGTGGTCAAGGTGATGGACTTCGGCATCGCCCGCGCCATGCAGTCGGGGGTCACCTCGATGACGCAGACCGGCATGGTCGTCGGCACCCCCCAGTACCTCTCGCCCGAGCAGGCGCTGGGGCGCGGGGTCGACGCCCGTTCCGACCTCTACTCGGTCGGCATCATGCTGTTCCAGCTGCTGACCGGGCGGATCCCGTTCGACGCGGACTCGCCGCTGGCCATCGCGTACGCCCACGTGCAGGAGGAGCCGGTCGCCCCGTCCTCCGTCAACCGGTCGCTGACCCCGGCGATGGACGCTCTGGTGGCACGGGCCCTGAAGAAGAACCCGAACGAGCGTTTCCCCACGGCCGCGGCCATGGGGGACGAGGTCGCGCGGGTGCTGGGCGCCGGGCAGGCCGGGGCGCCGGTCATCGTCCAGGGCCAGGGGCCCCTGAGCAGCGGCGCGGGCGTGGCCTCGGCCGTGTTCCCGCCGGTGGAGTCCGGGTACCAGGCGCCGCCGCAGTCGGTGCAGCAGCCGTACCAGGCGCCGCAGACCCCGCCGCCGGCCCCGTACGCGCCGACGCCGGCCCCGCAGCAGCACGCGCAGGGCGGCTACGCCTACCCGCACACGCCCCCGCCGCAGCAGCAGTACGCCCCGCAGACCCCGCCGCCGTACACGATCTCCCCGACGGGCTCGCCGTCCGCGGCGGGCTCGTCCGCGGCGTCCGGTGACGGCAAGCGGAACATGCCGGTGGTCGTGGGCGCGATCGCGGTGGCGCTGCTGGCCGTGGGCGGTCTGATCGCGGCGATCGCGATGAACGGCGACGAGGAGAAGGGCAAGGGGGGCACCACGGCGGACCCGGGGAGCTCCGCGTCCGCGTCGGCCTCCGCGAAGCCCGGGTTCAAGGGACCCGACCTCACGCGCACGATCGACCCGAAGAAGTGCACGGAGCCGGTGAGGCACTACAGCGAGGCCGGCAAGTACTCGGCGCCGGACCTCAAGTACAAGAACCTGCTCTCCGTGAAGGAGTGCATCCAGGCCTCGGGCGGCAGGTACAACATCGTGCCGAAGGACGAGGCCGTGTACGGCAAGGACACGGTGCTGTTCCAGTCCCCGGCCGCCGGCGAGAAGATCGACAAGGAAAACACGGAGTACACGCTGACCGTGTCGACCGGCAACCCCGAATAGCGGGACGGGCTCCGCCGCGCGGCGGAGCCCCGGCGGAGCCCCGGCGGAGCCCCGGCGGAGCCCCGGCGGAGCCCCGGCGGAGCCCCGGCGGAGCGCAGTCCGACACACCGGCATCCCGGACACCCCGATGGAGCGTCCGGGATGCCGCTTTTGCCCCACTATGTAAATCTGGGCGCATATCTCTGACGCGCAGCGAGCAGCTCGTGGCTCGGGACGGGAGGGGCTCCCCGTGATCCAAGGCTTCCGCCCGCCGCACTGGCTGGCCTGCGCGGCCCTGGCCGCCGCCGCGCTCGCACCCACCGCTTCCGCGTCCGCCGGGCCCTTCCTCACCCCGGCCAGGCAGGCCGCCGCGCCCGCCGCACCCGCCTCGCCCGACGACCCCTACGAGGAGCTGGCCGGAAGCGTCGCCGGAGTCGGGCGTGAGCGCCCCGGGCGGCCGGTCGGCGAGCCCGCCAACCCGGAGCTGATGGTGGCCTCCCGGCCGCTGCCTGCGCGCCCGCGCACCGGACTCGCCGATCCCACCGAGCCCACCGCCACCACCCCGCGTCCGCCGACGGCCGCCGTCGCCGCCCCGAGCCCGCCGTCGGCGGTGGTCGACGCCCTCGGCACCGGGACCAACGACCGGGCCGCCGACCTGGCCGCGCACATACTGCCGCTCGGCACCGGATTCGCCCTGATGGGCCTCGGTCTCGGCTACCTCGGGATGCGTCTGCGCCGGGGGATGTGAGCGGCCCGGACCTTCCCCCCTCCGGGCGGCGTCCCCCCTGCGACGTACACCTCAGGACGGTTGCCGCGCGTGAACATACTCGGTATATATACCGAGTATGTCGATCCGTCACGGGCTACTCGCCCTGCTGGAACGGGGTCCTCGGTACGGCTCCCAGCTGCGCACCGAGTTCGAATCCCGCACCGGCTCCACCTGGCCGCTCAACGTCGGGCAGGTGTACACGACCCTCGCCCGTCTCGAACGGGACGGCCTCGTCGCCCCCGGCGGCGAGGACGCCGCCGGCCACACCCTCTACGCCATCACCGACGCCGGGCGCACCGAGCTGCTCCAGTGGTACGAGCGGCCCGTCGACCGGGCCAACCCGCCCCGCGACGAGCTGTCCATCAAACTCGCCATGGCCGTGGGCGCCCCCGGCGTGGACATCCGCGCCGTCATCCAGTCCCAGCGGCATGCCACGATCAAGGCGATGCAGGACTACACCCGGCTCAAGGCCACGGCGCTCGCCGCGGTCGAGAGCGGCCGGTCCCGCGAACGCGACGACGTGGCCTGGCTGCTCGTCCTGGAACAGCTGATCTTCCAGACCGAGGCCGAGGCCCGCTGGCTCGACCACTGCGAAGCCCGGCTCGTCCGGCTCTCCCTGCCGGCCGACCGGAGAGCCGCGGAACCCGAACGACCCCAGGCCGCCGCAGCCGGGACCCCGGCCCCGACCACCACCACCCCGCCCCGTACCGCTCGTACGCGCCGTGGCTGAACCACCGTTCCAGGGGGGACACTCCATGCCTGACCAGCCCCAGCCCCAGCAGCCCGTACTGCAGTTGGACCGACTCGTCCGCACGCACGGCAGCGGCGCCACCGAGGTGCACGCCCTGCGCGGGATCGACCTCTCCGTCTTCCCCGGCGAACTCGTCGCCGTCATGGGCCCTTCCGGCTCCGGCAAGTCCACGCTGCTCACCCTCGCGGGCGGCCTCGACACCCCGAGCAGCGGCCGGGTGATCGTCGAGGGCACCGACATCACCGCGGCGAGCCGCAAGCAGCTGGCCGCCCTGCGCCGCCGCAGCATCGGGTACGTCTTCCAGGACTACAACCTGATACCGGCCCTCACCGCCGCCGAGAACGTGGCGCTGCCCCGGGAACTCGACGGGACCTCCGCCCGCAAGGCCCGCGCCTCCGCGCTCGCCGCGCTGGAGGAGATGGGCCTCGGCCAGCTCGCCGACCGCTTCCCCGACGAGATGTCCGGCGGCCAGCAGCAGCGCGTGGCCATCGCCCGCGCCCTCGTGGGCGACCGCCGCCTGGTCCTCGCCGACGAGCCGACCGGCGCCCTCGACTCCGAGACCGGCGAGTCCGTCCTCGCCCTGCTGCGTGCCCGCTGCGACGCGGGCGCCGCCGGAATCCTCGTCACCCACGAGCCGCGCTTCGCCGCCTGGGCCGACCGCGTGGTCTTCCTGCGCGACGGCAGCGTGGTCGACGAGACCCTGCGCAGCCACGCCGACTCCCTCCTCTCCGGGCAGGCGGCCGGCCAGTGACCTCTCCGCTCCAAGGCTGGTACCACTCCTGGGTCGCGGCCCTGCGCATAGCCCGCCGCGACGCCTGGCGCGCCAAGGGCCGCAGCTCCCTCGTCCTCGCGATGCTCGCCCTGCCGATCGTCGGGGTGAGCGCCGCCGACCTCACGCTGCGCAGCGCCGAACTCTCCCCCGAGCAGACCGTCACCCGGATGATCGGCGCCGCCGACGCCCGGGTGAGCCACTCGCACATGTCCGGGCCCATCAACCAGACCCCCGACGGCACGAGATCCGTGCCCGTCGGCGGCTACAAGGACTACGACCCCTCGAAGGCCTCGCGGGAGAAGCCGGAACCGGTGGAGTCCCTGCTCCCGGCCGGTTCCCAGGTCCTCAAGGACAGCAACGGCTACGCCAAGGTCCGCACCACGCACGGGCTGCTCGACACCCAGCTGCGCGAACTCGACACGCACAGCCCGCTGGTGAAGGGCATGATCACGCTCGGCCGCGGCCGGCTGCCCGAGGCCCCGGGCGAGGTCATCGCCACCCAGGCCTTCCTGAAGGACTCCGGCCTCTTCGTCGGCTCCTCGGTCACCCCGCGCGGCGCCACCTCCCCGTACAAGATCGTCGGCGCCTACGAGCTGCCGGACGAGCTCGGGCGCCCCGAGATCACCGCCCCGCCCGGGACGCTGATCGCCCCGCTGAACAAGGCGCTGGTGGCGTCCGGCGGGCGCACCGTGAGCGCCGAGGACAACTACCTGGTCAAGGTCGGCGGCGCGGGTGTCACCTGGGACGCGGTCAAGGCGGCCAACGCCAAGGGCCTGGTCGTCGTCTCCCGCGCCGTCATCCTCGACCCGCCCGCCGACTCCGAGGTCCCGCTCTACCGGGACGAGCCGAAGGCGATGTTCGAGAACAACGGCAACAAGGCCGTCGAGATGGCCATCCTGGCCACCGTCGTGGGCCTGGCCATGCTGGAGATCTGCCTGCTCGCCGGACCGGCCTTCGCGGTCGGCGCCCGCCGCTCGCGCCGCCAGCTGGGCCTGGTCGGCGCCAACGGCGGCGACCGGCGCCACATCCGCTCGATCGTGCTCTCCGGCGGCCTGGTCATCGGCGCCGTCGCCGCCGTCATCGGCACCGTCGTCGGCGTCCTGCTCACCGTCGTGCTGCGGCCGGTGCTGGAGGAAACGCTCGGCAACCGCTTCGGCGGCCTCGACTTCCGTCCGCTGGAACTGGCCGGCATCGCCCTGCTCGCCGTGATCACCGGCCTGCTGGCCGCGATCGTCCCGGCCGTCACCGCCTCGCGGCAGACCGTGCTGGCCTCGCTGACCGGCCGCCGCGGCATCCGCCGCGCCAACCGGGTGCTGCCCGTCGTCGGCCTGATCGCCGTCGCCGCCGGCGCCGCGATCGCCCTCTACGGCACCACCTCGGAGCTGGGCAGCACCGTCGTCGCGGGCGGCAGCGCCCTCGCCGAACTCGGCATCGTCGCCCTCACCCCGGTCCTGGTCGGCCTGTTCGGCCGGCTCGGGCGGTGGCTGCCGCTGTCGCCGCGGCTCGCGCTGCGCGACGCCGTGCGCAACCGCGGGCGTACGGCCCCCGCCGTGGCTGCCGTGCTGGCCGCCGTGGCCGGAACCGTCGCCGTGGCGACGTACCAGCAGAGCTACGACGCCCAGATGCGCCACGAGTACCGGGCCGAGCTGCCGCACGGCACCGGGCTGCTGGAGACCAGCGAGAACGGCGCCTACAAGGAGGTGCCCGCGCTGCGCGAGGCCCTCTCAAGGGAACTGCCGCTGGCACAGCGGGCGGACATCGACCGGCTGGTCGTCGGCAAGCCGGGCTGCGAGTCGTTCTCCGGGGATCCCGGCTGCGGCCGGGCCGAGGTCATCACGCCCAAGGAGCAGCGCTGCCCGCTCTACGAGGACGCCAAGGGCAGCGCGGCCTTCCCCGAGGCGCAGCGCAAGGAACTGCGCCAGGACTGGCGCTGCCAGGATTCCCGGTTCGGCACGCAGCATTCCGTCCTCGTCGGCGACGAGAAGGTGCTGAGCGTGCTCGCGGTGACCGACCCGGGCTCCGTGGCCGCCCTCAAGGCCGGCCAGGCCGTCTCCTTCGACAAGCGCCAGGTCAGGCACGGCCAGATCACCCTGCGGATCATCACCGAGCAGGGCGAGGACGACATCAGGCAAGGGCGCTACGACGATACGCCCGGTGAGGACAAGGTCCTCCCCGTCCACGTGGCGCCCGACTCGGCCCAGAGCTGGGGCGTCGAGCTGATCCTGCCGCCCTCGGCGGCCAAGGCCGCCGGACTGGTCACCGCGCCCGTGGGCTCGTACTTCAGCCTCGACGGGGCGGCGTCCAGCGAGCAGCGCCAGAGGATGGACGGGGAGATCGACCGGATGGGCGTGGAGGCCTCCCTGCGCATCGAGGCGGGCTACGAGGGCGACAACAGCCTCGTCATGCTGGCCCTCGCCGTCTTCGCGGGACTCGTCACCATCGGCGCGGCCGGCATCGCCACCGGGCTGGCCCAGGCCGACGCCGAGGCCGACCTGAAGACGCTGGCCGCGGTGGGCGCGGCACCGCGGGTGCGGCGGACGCTGAGCGGCTTCCAGTGCGGGGTGGTCGCCCTGATGGGCGTCGTCCTGGGCTCGGCGGCCGGGATCCTGCCCGCCGTCGGCCTGCGCCTGACGGAGCAGCGGGAAGCGGAGGCGCTCTACCGGGAGTCGATCGAGCAGGGCTTCGCGTCGGTGTCGGAGGCGCTGCCGTTCGTACCGATCTCCCTGCCCTGGGAGACCCTCGGCGGGCTGGTCGTCGTGGTTCCGCTGGGCGCGGCCCTGCTGGCGGCCCTGGTCACCCGCTCCAGCGGCGCGCTGGCCCGCCGGGCCGCGGGGTAGGGCCGGAGGCTGGGACCGGTGCCACGCTTGGTGCCCCCGTACAGGGTGGATCACGACTGTACGGGGGCACACCGTGTGAGTACGGAGGTGTGCGAGAGAATGACGGCATGGAGATGCCGAGGAGTGAACGGTCGCAGGACAGCCCCCCGCACGTCCTGATCGTGGGACAGGACGGGACGGCGGTCGGCGACGCCGATGACGAGTCGCGCGAGGTCCCGGTGACGGAAATGGTCGAACAGCCCGCCAAGGTCATGCGGATCGGCAGCATGATCAAGCAACTCCTGGAAGAGGTACGTGCCGCGCCTCTCGACGAGGCGAGCCGGGTCCGGCTCAAGGACATCCATGCCGCCTCGGTCAAGGAGCTGGAGGACGGCCTGGCCCCGGAGCTCGTGGAGGAACTGGAGCGCCTGTCGCTCCCGTTCACCGAGGAGGCCATTCCCTCCGAGGCCGAACTCCGGATCGCCCAGGCCCAGTTGGTGGGCTGGCTGGAGGGCCTCTTCCACGGCATCCAGACGGCCCTGTTCGCGCAGCAGATGGCGGCGCGGGCCCAGTTGGAGCAGATGCGCCGCGCCCTCCCGCCGGGCGGGCCGCACGACGACGAGGACGGCGGCCACGGCGCGATCCGCTCGGGCCCCTACCTCTAGTCCCCGGCGGACAGCAGAAAAAGCGGGTCCGGCCCACGCCCCACCGGCGCGGCCCGGCCCGCTTCCGCCGTCATCAGCCGCCTTCAGCCCCGCCGGCGTTTGAGGCGCCGCCTTCAGCCCCGCCGGCGTTTGAGGCGCCGCCTTCAGCCCCGCCGGCGTTTGAGGCGCGGGGGTCAGGGGGCAGCGCCCCCGGCAACGGCGCCGCACCCGGCACCCGGCGGCAGAGGCCCCCGAGAAGTGCGGCTCCCCGCCGGGGACATGGCCGCCGCATACTCAAGGGCATGAGCTACGACGCGATCGTGCTGGCCGGAGGCGCCGCGCGCCGACTCGGCGGGGCCGACAAGCCCGCGCTGAGCGTCGGCGGCCGCGCACTCCTCGACCGCGTCCTCGACGCCTGCCCGGACGCCCGGACCACCGTCGTGGTCGGCGGTCGCCGCGCCACCGCGCGCCCGGTCCGGTGGACCCGCGAGGACCCGCCCGGCGGCGGCCCCGTGGCCGCGCTGGACGCCGGGCTGCGCCGGACCACCGCCGAGCTGGTCCTCGTACTCTCCGCCGACCTGCCGTTCCTCGACCGGGAGACCGTACGGGCCCTGCTGGAAGCCCCCGGCGCGGACGGGGCGATGCTGCGCGACCCCGACGGCCGTGACCAGCCGCTGGTAGCCGCCTACCGGGCCGAGCCGCTGCGCCGCGAGATCGCCCTGCTCGCCGCCGAGCACGGCACCCTCACCGGGCTCCCGCTCCGTGCCCTCACCGCCGAACTGGATCTCGCCCGCGTCACGTCCCGGCCACTCGCCTCCTTCGACTGCGACACCTGGGACGATCTCGCCGCCGCCCGCGCCAGGATCAGGGAGCATGGAAGCGTGCTGGACCAATGGATCACCGCCGTCAAGAGCGAACTGGGCATCGACCTCCCCGTCGACACCAAGACCCTGCTCGACCTCGCCCGGGACGCCGCCCACGGCGTCGCCCGGCCCGCCGCCCCGCTGACCACCTTCCTGGTCGGCTACGCGGCCGCCCACGCCGCCGCCACCGGCGCCGACCCCGCCCAGGCCGTCGCCGAGGCCTCCCGCAAGGCGGCCGACCTGGCGCTGCGGTGGGCCGACGAGGCAGCGGCCGACACCGCCGAACAGAACGGCTCCGGATGACCCCCACGAACTCCGCCGAGCAGGCCCTCGACGAGGCCCTGGCGCTCGTCAGCCGCGCCCCCGAGGGCGGCGGCACGGGCGGCGCGGGCGGCGGCGCGGGCGGCCACCGCGCGTCCGGCTGGCAGCGGGCCCGGGACACCGCCGCCCACGCCGGGAGCAGGGTGCGGCCCCGTACCCACCGCTTGCCCCTCGCGGACGCCCTCGGCGAGGTCCTGGCCACCCCCCTGGACGCGCTGACCGACCTGCCGTCCTTCGACACCTCCGCCATGGACGGCTGGGCCGTCGCGGGCCCCGGCCCCTGGAGCGTGCGCGCCGGCGGCGGCGTCCTGGCCGGCTCCGAGCGGCCGGAGCCCCTCACCGACGGCGAGGCCGTCCGGATCGCCACCGGCGCCCGGATCCCGACCGACGCCACCGCCGTCATCCGCAGCGAGCACTGCCGCGAGGCCGGCACCCAGCTCTTCGCCGACCGGACCGTCCTCACCGGCCAGGACATCCGCCCGCGGGGCCAGGAGTGCCGCTCCGGCGACCTGCTGCTGCCCGCCGGTTCCCTGGTCACCCCGGCCGTGCTGGGGCTCGCCGCGGCCGCCGGGTACGACGAGCTGACCACCCGGCCCCGCCCCCGCGTGGAGATCCTGGTGCTCGGCGACGAGCTGCTCACCGAGGGCCTCCCGCACGAGGGGCTGGTCCGCGACGCCCTGAGCCCCATGCTCGGGCCCTGGATGGAGCGCCTCGGCGCCGAGGTCATCGGCACGCGGCTGCTCGGCGACGACCCGGCGGGGGCCGCGGCCCTGCTGGAGGCCGTCACCACGAGCACCGCCGATGTGCTGGTCACCACGGGCGGTACCGCCTCCGGACCCGTCGACCACGTTCACCCGGTGCTGCGCGAGGCCGGCGCCGAACTTCTGGTCGACGGGGTGGCGGTGCGCCCCGGGCACCCGATGCTGCTGGCCCGCATCGGGTCCGGGACCCCCGACGGGGACACGGTGCGCCATGTGGTCGGGCTGCCCGGCAACCCGCTGGCCGCCGTCTCCGGGCTGCTGACCCTCGCCGAACCCCTGCTGCGCGCCCTCGCCGGCCGCCGCAGGCGCCCCCGCTACACGGCGCCGGTGCAGGGCGACGTGCCCGGCCACCCGTACGACACCCGGCTGGTCCCGGTCGTGCTGAGCGACGAGCACGCGGTGCCGCTGCGCTACCACGGACCTGCGATGCTGCGCGGTGTGGCCGCCGCCGACGCGCTGGCCGTCGTACCGCCCAAAGGCGCGCGGTCCGGGCAGGAACTGGAGATTCTCGATCTGCCCTGGGCTTCTGGAGGATGTTTCACGTGAAACTGCACGGCCAGGACTCCATGGCCCGCGGCGCCGACGAGAAACTCGTCTCCCGGCGCATCAAGCTGCCCAAACGCATCGTCGAGAACCCGCTGAGGCAGGTCACCAAGCGCCTGCTGATGGCGTTGTTCGTGCTCTTCCTGACGGTCCTCATCGTGTGGCTGGACCGCGACGGCTACCACGACAACGCCAACGAGCAGGTCGATCTCCTCGACTGCTTCTACTACGCCACGGTGACGCTGTCCACGACGGGCTACGGCGACATCGTGCCGTACAGCGACAGCGCACGCCTGATCAACATCCTGCTGATCACCCCGCTGCGCGTGCTGTTCCTGATCATCCTGGTCGGTACCACCCTGGAAGTCCTGACGGAACGGACGAGGGAAGAGTGGCGGCTGAAGAACTGGAGGAAGAACTTGCGTGAGCACACGGTCGTCGTCGGCTTCGGCACGAAGGGCCGCTCCGCCCTTCAGACGCTGCTGGCCACCGGCCTCTCCAAGGAACAGGTCGTCATCGTCGACCCGAGCGCCAAGGTGATCGACACGGCCAACGCGGAGGGGTTCACGGGCGTGGTCGGCGACGCCACCCGCTCCGACGTCCTGCTCCGCGCCGAGCTGCAGAAGGCCCGTCAGATCGTCATCGCCACCCAGCGGGACGACACGGCGGTCCTGGTCACCCTGACCGCCCGGCAGCTCAACCGCGGGGCGAAGATCGTCGCGGCGGTGCGCGAGGAGGAGAACGCCCCGCTGCTGCGCCAGTCCGGCGCGGACGCGGTCATCACGAGCGCGAGCGCGGCCGGCCGGCTGCTGGGCCTCTCGGTGCTCAGCCCGAGCGCGGGCACCGTGATGGAGGACCTGATCCAGCAGGGCAGCGGCCTCGACCTCGTCGAACGCCCCGCCCGCAAGTCCGAGGCCGGCAAGTCGGTACGGGACACCGAGGACCTGGTCGTGAGCGTGCTGCGCGGCCACCGGCTGCTCCCCTACGACGATCCGCACGCGAGCCCGATCCAGCTGACGGACCGTCTCATCACCATCGTGCGGGCGACGCCGCCGGCTTCGCCGCAGGTGAGGTTCGGAGCTGCCGAGTAGCCGCGCCGTGGCGTAGCCTCCGGGCCATGCATGCGATCACCATCGAGCAGCCCGGCGGCCCCGAGGCCCTGGTCTGGGCCGACGCACCCGATCCGGTGCCGGGCGAGGGCGAGGTCCTCGTCGAGGTCGCGGCGAGCGCCGTGAACCGCGCCGACGTACTCCAGCGACAGGGGTTCTACGATCCGCCGCCCGGCGCCTCGCGCCATCCGGGACTGGAGTGCTCCGGGCGGATCGCCGCGATGGGGCCGGGGGTGTCCGGCTGGTCCGTGGGCGACGAGGTGTGCGCCCTGCTGGCGGGCGGCGGGTACGCGGAGCGGGTGGCCGTGCCGGCGGGGCAGCTGCTGCCGGTTCCGGCGGGCATGGACCTGGTGACGGCGGCCGCGCTGCCCGAGGTCGTCACGACCGTGTGGTCCAACGTGTTCATGGTGGCGGGGCTCCGCCCCGGCGAGACCCTGCTGGTGCACGGCGGGTCCAGCGGGATCGGGACCATGGCGATCCAGCTGGCGAAGGCGGTGGGCGCGACGGTCGCCGTGACGGCGGGCGGCCCGGAGAAGCTGGCGCGCTGCAAGGAACTGGGCGCGGACATCCTGATCGACTACCGCGAACAGGACTTCGTGGCCGCGCTGCGCGAGGCGACGGGCGGGGCCGGGGCGGACGTGATCCTGGACATCATGGGCGCGAAGTACCTCGCCCGGAACGTGGACGCCCTGGCCGTGAACGGGCGGCTCGCGGTGATCGGGCTCCAGGGCGGGGTGAAGGCCGAGCTGAACCTCGGCGCGCTGCTGGCCAAGCGGGCGGCCATCACCGCCACCTCGCTGCGCGCCCGCCCGCTGGAGGAGAAGGCGGCCATCGTCGCCGCCGTACGCGAGCACGTGTGGCCGCTGCTGGCCGCGGGACGGATCCGCCCGGTGGTCCACGCGACGTTCCCCATGGCCCAGGCCGCCGAGGCCCACCGCGTCCTGGAGTCGAGCTCCCACGTGGGCAAGCTCCTGCTCACGGTGTGAAGCCGGGCCGCCTCAAACGCCGGCGGGGCTGAATTTTCAGCCCCGCCGGCGTTTGCGGACCGGGGTCCGGGGCGGAGCCCCGGGAAACGGCGGAAGGGCGGGGCGGGGAGAAACTCCGCGCAGCGGTTTCCGCCCCGCCGGGCCCGCGCTGGGCTACAGGCTGCGCAGCAGGACCGCCGGGGATTCGACGCAGTCCGCGACGTAGCGGAGGAAGCCGCCCGCCGTGCCCCCGTCGCACACCCGGTGGTCGAAGGTCAGCGACAGCTGGACGACCTTGCGGACCGCCAGCTGACCCTCGTGGACCCACGGCTTGTCGATGATCCGGCCCACGCCCAGCATCGCCGCCTCGGGGTGGTTGATGATCGGCGTGGAGCCGTCGACCCCGAACACCCCGTAGTTGTTCAGGGTGAAGGTGCCGCCGGTCAGATCGGCCGGGGCCAGCTTCCCGGCCCGGGCCAGCTCGGTCAGCCGGGCGAACTCCGCCGACAGGGACTCCGGATTGCGGTGCTGCGCGTCCCGGACCACCGGGACCACCAGGCCCCGCTCGGTCTGCGCGGCGAAGCCCAGGTGCACCGACGGGAGCCGGACGATCTCCTTGGCCGCGAGGTCCACGGTGGAGTTGAGCTCCGGGTACCGGGCCAGGGCGGCCGTGCAGATCCGGGCCAGCAGCGCGAGCACCGAGATCTTGGGCCCGCCCACGGCGTTCATCGCGGCCCGGGCGGCCATCAGCTCGGTGGCGTCCGCGTCGACCCAGCAGGTGGCCTCCGGGATCTCCCGGCGGCTGCGCGACAGCTTCTCGGCGACCGCCCCGCGCACCCCCTTGAGAGGGATCCGCTCGCCCTGTGCCGACACCGCCGCCGGCGGCGCCACCGCGGCGGCCGGGGCCGGTTCGGGCGCCCGGAGCGCGGCCAGCGCCGCCTCGACGTCGGCCCGCAGGATCAGCCCCTCGGGTCCCGACCCCTGCAGCGCGCGCAGGTCGACCCCGCCGTCCTTGGCCAGCTTGCGCACCAGCGGCGAGATCACGGGAACCGGCCCGGCAGGAGTCACCGGGACCGCCGGGGCCGGAGCCGCGACGGGCGCCGAGACCGCGGCGGTGACGGGTCGCACCCGTCGCCGACGCGCCGGACGCGAGTGGTCCTCGCCGTAGCCGATCAGGGGCCGGGGCACGTTGCCGGAGCCCTCGGCCTCGGGCGCCTGCGCGGCCGGGGCCTCCGGGAGCGACACCGCCCCCACCGCCACGGTGATCAGCGGTGCTCCGACGGGCAGTTCCGTGCCCTCCTCCCCGAAACGGGCGGTGACCACACCGCCGTAGGGGCACGGAACCTCCACCATCGCCTTGGCCGTCTCGACCTCGACCACCGGCTGGTCGATGGCGACGACATCGCCCACCGCGACCAGCCAGCGGACGATCTCGGCCTCGGTCAGGCCCTCCCCGAGATCGGGAAGCTTGAATTCCATTACCTGCGGCATCAGTTCTCCCACTGCAGGCGGGCCACGGTGTCCAGGATCCGGTCGACACCCGGCAGGTGGTGCTTCTCCAGCATCGGCGGCGGGTAGGGGATGTCGAAGCCCGTCACCCGCAGCACCGGCGCCTCCAGGTGGTGGAAGCACCGCTCGGTGACGCGGGCGGCGATCTCCGCGCCCGGTCCGCCGAAGCCGCCGGCCTCGTGGACCACCACCGCGCGCCCGGTGCGGCGTACGGACTCCACGACCGTGTCCTCGTCGAAGGGGACCAGCGAGCGCAGGTCCACGACCTCCAGGTCCCAGCCCTCCTCGCGCGCCGCCTCGGCCGCCTCCAGGCACACCGGCAGCGAGGGCCCGTAGGTGATCAGGGTCGCGCTCGTGCCGGTCCGCCGGACCAGTGCCTTGCCGATGCCCGGCACGGCCGCCGGGGCCTCGGGCCGCCAGTCGGCCTTCGACCAGTAGAGCCGCTTCGGCTCCAGGAAGACCACCGGGTCGTCGCTCGCGATCGACGCGCGCAGCAGCCCGTAGGCGTCCTCGACCGTCGCCGGGGTCACCACGTGCAGGCCGGGCGTGGCCACGTAGTACGCCTCGGAGGAGTCGCAGTGGTGCTCCACACCGCCGATCCCGCCGCCGTAGGGCACCCGGATGGTGATCGGCAGCGGCATCGCTCCGCGGGTGCGGTTGCGCATCTTCGCCACGTGCGAGATCAGCTGCTCGAACGCCGGGTAGGCGAAGGCGTCGAACTGCATCTCCACCACCGGCCGCAGCCCGTACATGGCCATGCCGACCGCCGCGCCCAGGATTCCCGCCTCCGCGAGGGGGGTGTCCGTGCAGCGCTCCTCGCCGAACTCCTTCGCGAGCCCGTCCGTGATCCGGAAGACCCCGCCCAGCGTCCCGACGTCCTCGCCCATCACGTGGACCGTCGGGTCCTCGGCCATCGCATCGCGCATCGCCCGGGTCAGGGCCTGCGCCATCGTCGCGGGCTTGGCCCCCGACTTCGCGGACTTCGCCGCCACCGTCGTCACGCCTGGTCCTCGGCTTCCAGCTCTGCGCGCAGCATGGCCGCCTGCTCCCGCAGCCGGTCCGTCTGCTCCGCGTACACGTGCGCGAACAGGTCCATCGGGTCCACCACCGGGTCCGCGTTCATCCCCTCGCGGAGCGCCGCGGCCATCACCTCGGCATCGTCGCGCACGGCCTGGATCGCCGCCTCGTCGATGATCCCGCGGGCGGTCAGCTCACGCTCCAGCAGCTCGACCGGGTCGTGCGCCTTCCAGGCCTCGACCTCGGCGTCACCGCGGTAGCGGGTCGCGTCGTCGGCGTTCGTGTGGGCCTCCATGCGGTACGTGACGGCCTCGATCAACGTCGGACCACCACCCGCCCGGGCCCGCCGGACCGCCTCGGTCAGCACCTCGTGCATGGCGGCGATGTCGTTGCCGTCGACCAGCCGGCCGGGCATCCCGTAGCCCACGGCCTTGTGGGCGAGCGTCGGGGCGGCGGTCTGCTTGGCGAGGGGGACGGATATCGCGAAGCCGTTGTTCTGCACGAGGAAGACCACGGGCGCCTGCCAGACGGCGGCGAAGTTCAGTGCCTCGTGGAAGTCGCCCTCGCTGGTGCCGCCGTCGCCGACCATGGCGAGGGCGATGACGTCGTCGCCGCGCAGCCGGGCCGCGTGCGCCAGGCCCACCGCGTGCGGCAGCTGGGTGGCGAGCGGGGTCGAGAGCGGGGCTATGCGGTGCTCGCGCGGGTCGTATCCCGTGTGCCAGTCGCCGCGCAGCAGGGTCAGGGCCTGTACGGGGTCCAGTCCGCGCGCCACGGCCGCCAGGGTGTCCCGGTAGCTCGGGAACAGCCAGTCCTGGTCCTCCAGGACCAGTGCGGCCGCGATCTCGCAGGCCTCCTGGCCGACGGTGGAGGGGTACACGGCGAGCCGGCCCTGCTTGGTGAGCGCCGTGGCCTGGGCGTTGTAGCGCCGGCCGCGCACCAGCTCGGCATAGCAGCGGCGCATCAGCTCCGGGTCGAGCCGGTCCGCCGCCTCGGTGCCCAGCACCCGGTAGGGCTCGGGGTCCGGAAGCAGCGGCGCGGCATCCGTGCGGGGGCTCCAGGCGGGCGGCTGGGTGGAACGGTGGGACGCACCGGCACCGGGCAGCTCTTGGACCGTCATGGCGGCGTACACCTCCTCGTGGGAAGCGGGCAGGGGGTGCCCCGGGTGTGAGGCCCCTCACCTACCGATTGTTCGGTTGTCTGCGCAATTTGGCTACAGGCGGCTCCAGGCTGTGGACAAACGGGCGCCGGGGCCCTGGGATGGATGCAGGACGTCCAGGAGAGGGAGGCATCGGGCAATGCCGGATGAACAAATGGCCGGAACGGGTCCCGCACCGGCTGCGCCGGGAGGCGCCCCGGGAGCCACTTCAGGCCCTCCCGTCGCACCCCGTCCCCTGGATCCGATCGACCGGTCGATCATGCGGCTGCTCCAGGCGGACGGCCGTGCGTCGATACGGTCGGTGGCGGAGCAGGTGCACGTCTCGCGGGCGAACGCCTACGCCCGCATCAACCGGCTCATCGACGACGGGGTGATCCGCGGGTTCACGGCCCGCGTCAACCACGAACGCGCGGGGCAGGGCGCCTCGGCCTACATCACCCTGAAGATCGTCCAGAACTCCTGGCGCACGGTCCGCGAACAGCTGCGCGGGCTCCCTGGCGCGGCGCACATCGCGCTGGTCAGCGGCGATTTCGACGTCCTGCTGCTGGTGCACACCCCGGACAACCGGACCCTGCGCGAGCTGGTCCTGACCCGGCTCCAGGCCATCCCGGA
This sequence comes from Streptomyces sp. NPDC001549, assembly GCF_042894025.1. NCBI lineage: Bacteria > Bacillati > Actinomycetota > Actinomycetes > Kitasatosporales > Streptomycetaceae > Streptomyces > Streptomyces sp. NPDC001549. Next base: position 57,611 of record NZ_JBIAVJ010000003.1, on the reverse strand, counting down.
GGTCCTGTCGACCCGCACCCTGCTGGTCTTCGAGGAAACGGATCTCCTGGACACCGGCCCGGGCCCCGGCGGCGGCGCGCCGACGATCGCCGAGGACACGCCTTAGGGGGTCCTCGGCCGTCCGGGTGTGACAGCGCCCCCGGTGCGGCCTGTACGGCCGTTCCGGGGGCGGTCGGGTGCCCAGGGGTTCAGCGGGGTCAGCTGGCGGTGCGCAGGCCGTCGAAGGCGAGGTGGACCACCGCGTCGGCGAGCTGGGCGTGGCCGTCGCCCGGGTGCGGGCGGTACCACTCGACCAGGGAGTTGACCATGCCGAAGAGGAGCCGGGTGGCGAGGCGTATGTCCACGTCGGCCCGCAGGTCGCCCTCCGCCGCGGCGGCCTTGAGCAGGTCCGCGACCTGGTGGTCGAACTCGCGGCGGCGTTCCAGCGCCCAGCGCTCGGTGCGGGTGTTGCCGCGTACGCGCAGCAGCAGCGTCACGTAGGGCAGCTCGCCGACCAGCACCTCGACCGTGCGGCGCGTGACGTACTCGACGCGCTCGACCGCCCGGCCGCGTACCGCGCCCGGCTCCTCCAGGATCCCGAAGAGCCCGTCGAGGGCACGGCTCACGGCCCGCCGCAGCAGTTCCTCCTTGCCCGCGACGTGGTGGTAGATCGAGGACTTCGAGATGCCCGCCGCCTTGGAGAGGTGCTCCATGGAGGTGCCGTCGTAGCCGCGCTCGTTGAAGACCTGGACGGCGACCGACAGCAGTGTCTCGGGGGTGTAGGTGTCCCGCTTGGCCGTCGTCATTCGTTCTCCCCCGTGTCGTCCTGGTCGCCCTCGTCGTCGCCGGCCTCGTCGCCTTCCTCGTAGCCTTCCTCGTAGCCTTCCTCGTAGCCCAGTTTGAACAGGGCGAGGGAGGGCGCGTAGCGGCCGCCGGGGACGCGTTCGTCGAGGTTGTGCAGCAGGTCGTAGGCCCAGTCGCGGCCGAGCCGGTCGTGCCATTCGGCCGGCCCCAGCGGGTAGTTGACGCCCAGCCGCATCGCCGTGTCGACGTCCTCCGCGGAGGCGGCCCCCCGGGCGACCGCGTCGGCCGTCAGGTCGATCAGCATCGCGACGGTCCGCGCGACGATCATGCCGGGGACGTCGCCGATCACGGAGACCTGCTTGCCCAGCTTCTGGAAGAGGCCGATCGCCTCGGCGAGGGTCCGCTCGCTGGTGTCCTCGCTCGCGGAGAGCGCGATCCGGGTGGCGCCGCGGTAGTCGAGGGCGAGGTCGAAGTAGACGACGTCCGCGAACTCCACCGAGGTCTTGCCGTCCGCGAGGACCAGCTGGCCCTCGCCGGGGAGCTGGATGTACGGGCCGCCCTGCTCGGTGGCCGCGACCGCGATCCCGGCCTCCTCCAGCAGGTCCACCAGGCCGGCGGCCGGGCCGAGGTCACCGACGACGGTGACCTTCGCCGGGGCCTGCTCGGGCGCGGCGGTGTGCGGGAGCGCGGGTTCGGCGTCCGGACCGTACGGGTACCAGCCGTGCCCGGTCTTGCGGCCGAGGCGGCCCGACTGGACGAGGCGGCGCTGGGCGAGGGAGGGGGTGAACTTCGGGCTGCGGAAGAAGGACTCCCACACCGAGCGGGTCACGGCCTCGTTGACGTCCTGGCCGATCAGGTCGGTCAGCTGGAAGGGGCCCATCTTGAAGCCGCCGCTCTCGCGGAGCACGGCGTCGATGGTGGCCGGGTCGGCGCCCTGCTCCTCGTACACCGCGAAGGCCTCGGCGTAGAAGGGGCGGGCGATCCGGTTGACGATGAAACCGGGGGTGTCGGCGCAGCGGACCGGCGTCTTCCCCCAGCCGAGGACGGTGCGGTACGCGCGCTCGGCGGCGGCCGGGTCGGTGGCGAAGCCGCTGACCACCTCGACGAGCGGGAGCAGCGGGGCCGGGTTGAAGAAGTGCAGGCCGAGGAAGCGGCCGGGGTGCGCGAGCCCGGCGGCGAGCTCGGTGACCGAGAGGGAGGAGGTGTTGGTGGCCAGCAGCGCGTCCGGCGCGACCACCTCTTCGAGGGCGGCGAAGAGCTTCTGCTTCACGGTGACGTTCTCGACCACCGCCTCGATGACGAGGGCGGCCCCGGCGAGGTCCGCGAGGTCGCCGGCCGAAGCGATCCGGCCGATCGTCTCCTCGGCCTCGGCGCGGTCCAGTCGGCCCTTGGCGGCCATCCGGTCGATCCGGTCCTGGACGAAACCGACGCCGTCGGCGGCGAGAGCGGCGTTGATGTCGTAGATCAGCACGCGGTGACCTGCGAGAAGGGCGACCTGGGCGATGCCCTGTCCCATGGTGCCGGCGCCGACGACCGCCACAGTGCGGGACCGCTCGATTGCTGTCATGCCCTGATCCTCCCGCACACACTTGTCCACAGGTCCGCCGGGCCCTCTTGTCCCGACCGATCGTTCGGTTACTCTAACTCCAGTCTGCTCTCCTTCGCCCGGCTCAACGAGGAGTTGGTCCCTGATGGCCGCCGAGCTCACCGTCCCCCAGCTGTCCGCCAAGCACCGGCCCACCCTGGACCAGGCCCTGTCGGCGATCCGCAGCCGTGCCTACTGGTCCCCGCATCCCGAACATCCCAAGGCGTACGGCGAGACCGCGCCCGCCGACGGGCTCGCCGCCTTCGAGGCCGTCCGCGGCACGCGGCTGGACCTGGGCCAGCCCGGCACCGACAGCTGGACGGGCGCCGAGATGTCCCCGTACGGCCCGGAGCTGGGTGTCGAGTACCCCCACGTGGACCCGGACGTGCTGCTGCCCGCGATGAAGGCCGGCATGGGTGCCTGGCGCGACGCGGGACCCGAGGCGCGCGCCCTGGTCTGTATCGAGATCCTGGCCCGCATCTCCGCCCGGACCCATGAGTTCGCGCACGCGGTCATGCACACCAGCGGCCAGGCCTTCATGATGGCGTTCCAGGCCGGCGGCCCGCACGCGCAGGACCGCGGCCTGGAGGCCGTGGCCTACGCGTACGAGGAGCAGACCCGGGTCCCGGGCCAGGCCGACTGGTCGAAGCCGCAGGGCAAGAAGGACCCGCTGGAGCTCGGCAAGACCTTCACCGCCGTCCCGCGCGGTATCGCCCTCATGATCGGCTGCAACACCTTCCCGACCTGGAACGGCTACCCCGGCCTGTTCGCCTCCCTCGCCACCGGCAACGCGGTGCTGGTCAAGCCGCACCCGCGGGCCGTGCTGCCGCTCGCGCTGACCGTCAAGGTCGCGCGGGAGGTGCTGGCCGAGGCCGGCTTCGACCCGAACCTGGTCGCGCTCGCGGTCGAGCGCCCGGGCGAGGGCATCGCCAAGACCCTCGCGGTCCGCCCCGAGATCAAGCTGATCGACTACACGGGGTCCACGGAGTTCGGGGACTGGCTGGAGACCAACGCCCGCCAGGCGCAGGTCTACACGGAGAAGGCCGGCGTCAACACCGTCGTCCTGGACTCCACCGACAACTACAAGGGCATGCTGTCCAACCTGGCGTTCTCGCTGTCCCTGTACAGCGGCCAGATGTGCACCACCCCGCAGAACCTGCTGATCCCGCGCGACGGCATCGCGACGGACGCCGGCCACAAGACCTACGACGAGGTCGTCGCCGACCTCGCGGCCTCGGTCGGCGGTCTGCTGGGCGACGACGCCCGGGCCAACGCACTGCTCGGCGCGCTGGTCAACCCGGACGTCAAGACCCGGCTGGAGGCCGCGGCCGCCCTGGGCGAGGTCGCGCTGGCCTCCCGGGAGGTCGTGAACCCCGAGTTCCCGGACGCGGTGGTCCGCACCCCCGTCATCGTCAAGCTGGACGCCGCACGCAAATATTGGGATGTGGCGGACCCGGAGGCGCCGTACCTCTCCGAGTGCTTCGGCCCGGTCTCCTTCGCGGTGGCCGTGGACACCACCGGCGACGCCCTCGACCTGCTGCGCCGCACGGTGCGGGAGAAGGGCGCCATGACGGTGGGCGCGTACACCACGTCCCCCGACACCGAGCGGGCCGTCGAGGAGGTCTGCCTGGAGGAGTCCGCGCAGCTCTCCCTGAACCTGACCGGCGGGGTGTTCGTCAACCAGACCGCCGCGTTCTCGGACTTCCACGGCTCCGGCGGCAACCCGGCGGCCAACGCGGCCCTGTGCGACGGCGCCTTCGTCGCGAACCGCTTCCGGGTGGTGGAGGTCCGCCGCCAGGCGTAACCGCGTCACCGCAGACCCCGGCCCGGGTGGACCGCGCCCTCCTCCTGCTCCTGCCGCTCCTCGGCGAAGAGGCGGGAGGAGGCGTCCACCTGGGCCATCCTGCGCAGGGCCGCGAACACCGCGTCGCCCACCACCGTGCCCACGACCACCGCCTCGACCAGGCCCTCGCGGTCCGCCCGGCGTGCTGTGTACTCCAGGTCCACCCGGGCCACCCGCTCGGCCGCGTCTGCGTAGTCGTCGAGCAGTTCGGCGAAGGAGCCGTGGCCCACCCGCGTGAGTGAGGCGAGGGCGGCCGCAAGCGCGCCGGCCGCCTTGTTCCCGGGCTGGATGCGCCAGCCGCGCGCCTCGATCAGCCGCGTCACCCGCTCCCGGGCCAGCACCGCCTCGGCGTCGTCGCCCCCGCCGTCGCCGTACTCCGGCACCAGCCGCTGGGCCGCGGCACCGAGCAGCTTGTGCACCGGCCGCTCCTTGTCGTCGATGGCCACGAGGACGTCCCCGATGGCCGCCACCGACAGCCCGCCGACCTCCAGCAGGGCACGGATCAGCCGCAGCCGCCGCTCGTGCCCGTCGCCGTAGCTGGCCTGATTGGGGCTGCTCAGCTCGCCCGGCGGAAGCAGGCCCTCCCGGACGTAGTACTTGATCGTCGGTACCGGGACCCCGGTTCGGCGGCTCAACTCTCCGATGCGCATGACGTGTTCACTCATTTCTCCTTGCCCCGTCCCCGCCCATCATAGATAGTGGGGCTATCAGATAGCGGCGAGCGTTACTATCTATTCCCCTGGGGGGCCCATGTCCGCGTTACGTACCTGGCACCGTCCACTGACCGTGTTCGCCGGCGTGATGGTGGTGTGGGCCGCCGGCTCGGCCGTGGGTCTCGCCGTCGACGGCCGCATGCTGGTCGGCGCCCCGATCTGGGCCAAGCCCTTCAAGTTCGCCGTCTCGTTCGTCGGCTACGCGCTCAGCCTGGCCTGGATGCTCTCCCTGGCCGTCGCCGCCCGCCCTCGCCTGCGCAGGCCCGCCTGGTGGGCCGGCACCGTCGTCGTCGCGGCGAGCACGGTGGAAATGCTGCTCATGACAGGTCAGGTGTTCCGCGGCCGGCAGAGCCACTTCAACCAGCGGACCCCCCTCGACGCGCAGATCTACAGCGCCATGGCCGTCACCGTCGTCGTGCTGTGGACGGCCACGCTCGTCATCGCCGTCCTGCTCTTCCGGTCCCGCGTCGCCGACCGGGCCACCACCTGGGCGATCCGGATCGCCGCCGTCCTCGCCCTCGCGGGCGCGGGACTCGGCTTCCTGATGACCACCCCCACCGAGGCCCAGCTCGCGGTCGACGACGCACCGGTGGTGGGCGCCCACAGCGTGGGAGTGCCCGACGGCGGACCCGCCATGCCGCTGACCGGCTGGTCGACCACCGGCGGTGACCTGCGCATCCCGCACTTCTTCGGTATGCACGCCCTGCAGCTGCTCCCGCTGCTCGTGCTCCTGCTGGCCGCCCTCGCCGGGCGCTTCGCACTGCTGCGCCGGGAGCAGGTGCGGCTGCGGCTGACCCTGGTCGCGGCCGGGGTCTACGCGGCGGTGTTCGCGCTGGTGACCTGGCAGGCGCTGCGCGGCCAGGCGCTGGTCCACCCGGACCGGGCGACGCTCGGCGCGGCCGCGGCGATCGTGGCCGGGGGCGTTCTAGGAGTCCTCGCCGCCCTGTTCGTGGGCCGGGGGGCCGCCCCAGTGGAAGAGGGTCATGGCCACGCTGGTGGCGAGGTTGTAGCTGGAGACCTGGGGGCGCATCGGCAGGGAGACGAGGTGGTCCGCCCGGGCGCGCAGCTCCGGTGAGATCCCGTGGCGCTCCGAGCCGAACGCGAGCAGGGCGTCGTCCGGGAGGGTGAGGGCGCGGATGTCCGCGCCCTCGGGGTCGAGCGCGTAGAGCGGCCCGGGCGGCAGCTCGTCCGGCGCGAGGCGCTCGACGGTGGTGGCGTAGTGCAGCCCGGCCCCGGCCCGGACCACGTTCGGGTGCCAGGGGTCGAGGTCGCCGCAGGTCACGACGCCGGTGGCGCCGAAGCCGGCGGCGAGCCGGACGACGGCTCCGACGTTGCCCAGATTGCGGGGGTTGTCGAGGACGACGACCGGCGCCGGCCGGGGCATCCGCCACAGCCCCGCGAGGCCGGCGGCCCGGTCGGGCCGTACCGCGAGGGCCGCGACCCCGGTGGGATGCACGCGCGGCAGCAGCTCCTTGAGCCCGGCCCGCCGCACCAGCCGCACCACGGCGGCCTCGACGTCCGGGGCCAGCTCACGGGCCAGCGCCCGTACGGCGCCGGGGTCCTCGGCGATGACCATCCGCACATCGGCCCCGAACCGCAGGGCGTGCTTCAGCGCGTGAAACCCGTCGAGCAGCACGAGATCCCCCGCCTGCCCGGCCTCCCGCCATTCCCGCACCGTGTCGTCCATACCCCCGACCCTAAGGTCCCCGCACTCTCCCTCCGCTGCGCGGGCCTCTCCCCGCCCCGCCCTTCCACCGTTCCCCGGGCCCTGCCCGGACCCCGGGAGCGGCGCCGCGGGGCGTCGTCAGCGCGGCAGCACCGCACCGGCCTCCGTGCCGGCCGGCTCCGGACGGGGATCCGGAAGGGCACCCGCCGGGCCGGAACCCGCGCTCCCACCCGCACGCCACCGCAGCCCTGCGGCCCGCGCCCCCACCCACACCAGGAGCCCGGTCGGCAGGAACACCGCGTCCGCGGCGATCATCGCCAGCGAGAAGAACGGCAGCCCCAGCAGCACCGCGATCCCCGCGTGCTCCAGCATCATCAGCGCCAGCAGCACGTTCTTGATCCGCCGGTTGAACAGCGTGAACGGAAACGCCACCTGCACCGCCACCGTCCCGTACGACAGCAGCATCACCAGCGTCCCGCTGCCCGCCACCAGCGCCGACAGCGCCGGCCACGGGGTGAAGTAGTCCAGCCCCAGCGGGTAGTACAGGGCCGTCCCGTCCTGCCACCGGGACCCCTGGATCTTGTACCAGCCCGCCGTCGCGTAGATCAGGCAGACCTCCGCCATGATCACCAGCATGCCCGCGTTGTGCAGCAGGTTGGCCAGGACGTCCAGGACCGCCCGCGCCTCGCCCTCCGGCTCGTGGCGGTCGACCAGCCACCACAGCCCGCAGACCACCCACACCGCCGCGAACGCCGCCAGCCAGCCGTAGCCGAACCGGCCGGTGCCCCCGCCGAAGACGAACCCCGCGCCCAGCACGCCCCACAGCACCGGCCCGGCCGCCCCGGCCGCCGCCGAGCCGCGCGTACGGGCCCTGCGCGCGTCCAGCGACCAGACCTGCGCGCACCGGGTCAGCACCAGGTAGATCGCCATCAGGTGGATGACGTTGTCCCCGCCGTCGCCCATGAACACGCTGCGGTTCTGCAGCGACAGCACACCGACCATGAAGAGCACGGACGTCGCCCGCGTCCGCCAGCCCAGCAGCAGCCCCACGCTCGCCAGCACGGACACCGCGTAGACGAGCTCGAACCACAGCGTGGAGTCCGACCACATCAACACCGTGAAGGCGTGGTTGGAATCGATCAGCCGCTCCGCGAGGTGCCAGCTCCACGGCCCGTCCGGCCCGTACAGCTCCGCGCGGTTCGGGAACTCGCGCAGCAGGAAGAAGAGCCAGGTCGCGGCGAAGCCGATGCGGACCACGGCGCTCTGGTACGGGCCCAGCGCCTGCCCGGTGATCCGCGCGGCCGCGCGGCCCGCCGCCTCGCGGGCGCGCCTCACACCGTCCACCACGGCAGCTCCCGGTAGTAGGTCTGGGTGTCGGTGGTCTCGGTGCTCCACTTCGGCGCGGGCACCGCCGTGGTCGCCGAGCGCAGCTGGATCCGCAGGACGGTCCCGTCCCGGGGCTGCGGGGGCAGCCTGTTCAGCGCGATCCGCCGGAGGTACTCCTCGGACAGCTGCCCGCGCTCGCCGTTCGGCTTGTCGTCCTCGTCGTGGGAGCCGGTGAAGAAGTCCCAGGCGCGGCGGAGCTCGTTCTGCCGGGTGTGGCTCGGCAGCAGGCTGTGCCGGATGGCCTCGCCGTCCTCGGCGCTCAGGTCGTGCCAGGGCGTGGTGACCACCTCGCCGTGGGCCACCCTGACCTCCGCGCGCACCTCCACCGCGATGTTCTGCTGCAGCGGGTTGGGGGCGAACAGCTTCCAGTTCTGTTCGAACTCGGGGTAGACCCAGCCGTCGATCGCCGTCGCGTGCTGCTTGCTGAGGGTGTTGCTCGGGGCCACATGCAGGAAGACGAGTGCGAGGTGCGTACCGGCGGCCACCGCGATCACCCCCAGGGCCAGGGCGGTCACGACCCGGTACGGGGCGGAGAGACCGGCGATTCCGGGCGTCCGCGAGGGTGGCGGAGCGGCCCCTCCGGCGGGCTCGTGCTCGTTCGAATCCATCCCCACCCGATCGTCCGGCATCCACAGGGTTGACCTCAGAGGTTGACACCCTACGGGCCGCCGACTCACCATTGAAGCGAATGAACCGAACGATCGGTCGGTCGGGCGGACAGCGGACTCTGGCAGGGGGCCGGAATGGTGGCAGTGACCCCGGAGACGGGGCCGGACACGGCCCTCGGGACAGACGGGACGGACGGGACAGGCATGACTGCTGACCTGGGCGCACAGCTCGCGGCGGCATTCGACGCGGCCGTGGCGGCCGACGAGCGCGTGGAGCCGCGCGACTGGATGCCGGACGAGTACCGCGCCTCCCTGGTGCGCCAGATGGCCCAGCACGCCCATTCCGAGATCATCGGCATGCAGCCCGAGGCCAACTGGATCACCCGCGCGCCCTCGCTGCGCCGCAAGGCGATCCTGATGGCCAAGGTCCAGGACGAGGCCGGCCACGGGCTGTACCTCTACAGCGCGGCCGAGACCCTCGGCACCAGCCGCGACGAGCTGCTCAACAAGCTCCACTCGGGCAAGCAGAAGTACTCCTCGATCTTCAACTACCCCACCCTGACCTGGGCGGACGTCGGCGCCATCGGCTGGCTCGTGGACGGCGCGGCGATCACCAACCAGGTGCCGATCTGCCGCTGCTCCTACGGGCCCTACGCACGCGCCATGGTCCGGATCTGCAAGGAGGAGTCCTTCCACCAGCGCCAGGGGTACGAGCTGCTCCTCGCCCTCTCGCAGGGCACCGAGACCCAGCACGCGATGGCCCAGGACGCGGTGGACCGGTGGTGGTGGCCGTCGCTGATGATGTTCGGCCCGCCGGACGACGAGTCGGCGCACTCGGCCCAGTCGATGGCCTGGCGCATCAAGCGGCACTCGAACGACGAGCTGCGCCAGCGGTTCGTGGACATCGCCGTCCCGCAGGCCGAGTCCCTCGGTCTGACCCTGCCCGACCCGGACCTGAAGTGGAACGAGGAGCGCGGACACCACGACTTCGGCGCCATCGACTGGGCCGAGTTCTGGAACGTGCTCAAGGGCAACGGCCCCTGCAACGAGGAGCGGATCGGCCAGCGGCGCAAGGCCCACGAGGACGGCGCCTGGGTGCGCGACGCGGCCGCCGCGTATGCGCGCAAGCAGACGGCACAGCAGGTGGCACAGCAAGCGGCGAAGCACGCCGGACAGAACGAGGAGGCACGGGTATGACGCAGAACTGGCCCCTGTGGGAGGTCTTCGTGCGTTCGCGCCGCGGCCTCTCGCACACGCACGCGGGCAGCCTGCACGCCCCCGACGCGGAGATGGCCCTGCGCAACGCCCGCGATCTCTACACCCGGCGCGGCGAGGGCATCTCGATCTGGGTGGTGCCCTCCACCGAGATCACCGCCTCCTCCCCGGACGAGCGGGACCCCTTCTTCGCGCCGTCCGCCGACAAGCCGTACCGGCACCCCACCTTCTACGACATCCCGGAGGGGGTGAGCCACCTGTGACCAGCACCGACACCACGCGCCTCACCGGCGCCACCGCCGCGGCGGCACTCGCGCTCGGCGACGACGCGCTGATCCTCTCCCACCGCCTCGGCGAATGGGCCGGACACGCCCCCGTCCTGGAGGAGGAGGTCGCCCTCGCCAACATCGCCCTCGACCTGCTCGGCCAGGCCCGGATCCTGCTGTCCATGGTCGGCGACGAGGACGAGCTGGCGTACCTGCGCGAGGAGCGGTCCCTCCGCAACCTCCAGCTGGTCGAGCAGCCGAACGGCGACTTCGCCCACACCATCGCCCGCCAGCTCTACTTCTCCTTCTACCAGCACGAGGTCTACGGGGAGCTCGCCCGCGGGGACGGCCCGTTCGCGCCGCTGGCGGCCAAGGCCGTCAAGGAGACCGCGTACCACCGCGACCACGCCGAGCAGTGGACCCTGCGGCTCGGGGACGGCACCGAGGAGAGCCGCAGCCGTATGCGGGCCGCCCTCGACGCGCTGTGGAAGTACACCGGCGAGATGTTCCAGCCGGTGGACGGCCTCGACGGCCTGGACCTGACCGCCCTGGAGCAGCGCTGGCTGGCCGCGCTGACCGGCGTACTGGGGCAGGCCGGCCTCGACCTGCCCCAGGGGCCGCGCACCGGCGCCTGGGCGGCCGGGGCCGGACGGCAGGGCCTGCACACCGAGTCCTTCGGCCGGATGCTCGCCGAGATGCAGCACCTGCACCGCAGCCACCCGGGGGCCTCATGGTGACCACCGACGCCGGAACGACCCGCCTGGAGGCGGAACTGGCCGCGCTGGCCGGCTCCGTCCCGGACCCGGAGCTGCCCGTGCTCACCCTCGGTGAGCTCGGCGTGGTGCGCGGGGTGCGGATGCACGAGGACGGCCACGCCGAGGTCACCCTGACTCCGACCTACACCGGCTGCCCGGCCATCGAGGCCATGTCCGCCGACATCGAGCGGGCCCTGACCGGCCACGGCATCCCCGAGGTGCGGGTGACCACGGTGCTCGCCCCCGCCTGGTCGACCGACGACATCAGCGCCGAGGGCCGCCGCAAGCTCGCCGAGTTCGGCATCGCCCCGCCCCGGCCGCACGCGGCCGGCGGACCGGTCCCGCTGACCCTGTCGGTCCGGTGCCCGAACTGCGGATCGACCGACACCGAGCTGCTCAGCCGCTTCTCCTCCACCGCATGCAAGGCGCTGCGCCGCTGCACCGCCTGCCGCGAACCGTTCGACCACTTCAAGGAGCTCTAGATGGCCGCCCCCCGCCACGGCGCGTTCCACCCGCTGACGGTGGCGGCTGTCGACCGGCTCACCGACGACTCGGTGGCACTGACCCTGCGGGTTCCCGAGGAGCTCCGCGAGGACTACCGGCACGCCCCGGGCCAGCACCTGACGCTGCGCCGCGCCGCCCCCCAGGGTGGCGCCGAGGTCCGCCGCACCTACTCGATCTGCTCCCCGGCACCGTCCGCGGACGGCCCGGGCCCGGAGCGGCTGCGGGTCGGGGTGCGGCTGGTCGAGGGCGGCGAGTTCTCCACCTTCGCCCACAAGGAGATCGCCGCCGGGGACGTACTGGAGGTCATGGTCCCGGCCGGGCGCTTCGTGCTGGAGCCCGCCGCCGCCCCGGCCTCGGGGCACTACGCGGCGATCGTCGGCGGCAGCGGCATCACGCCCGTGCTGTCGATCGCGGCGAGCCTGCTGGCCACCCGGCCCGACGCCCGCTTCTGCCTCGTGCGCAGCGACCGTACGGCGGCCTCGACGATGTTCCTGGAGGAGGTCGCCGACCTCAAGGACCGGTATCCGGCGCGGTTCCAGCTGGTGACGGTCCTCTCCCGGGAGGAGCAGGAGTCCGGGCTGCCTTCCGGGCGGCTGGACGAGGAGCGGCTGGCGGCCCTGCTGCCCGCGCTGCTGCCGGTGACGGAGGTGACGGGCTGGTTCCTGTGCGGCCCGTACGGCCTGGTGCAGGGTGCGGAGCGGGCCCTGGGCGCGCTCGGCGTCGCACGGACCCGGGTGCACGAGGAGATCTTCCACGTCGAGGACACCGCGCCGACGGCCCGCCCCGCGGGTGCCGCGGCCCCCACGCACGGGCGGGTCACCGCACGGCTCGACGGCCGTTCGGGCACCTGGCCGGTGCAGGACGGCGAGTCCCTGCTGGACGCGGTGCTCCGCAACCGCGCGGACGCCCCGTACGCCTGCAAGGGCGGCGTCTGCGGCACCTGCCGGGCGTTCGTGGTCTCGGGCGAGGTCCGGATGGAGCGCAACTTCGCGCTGGAGGCCGAGGAGACGGAGGCCGGATTCGTCCTGGCCTGCCAGTCGCACCCGGTCACGGAGGAAGTGGAGATCGACTTCGACCGCTGAGCGGAACGACGTCCCTCGGGTCCGGCCCCTGTCCCACGACAGGGGCCTGTCCGTTTCCAAGGCCTGCCGATTTCGAAGGCCTGCCCGTTTTCAGGGCCTGTCCATTTTCAAGAACCTGTTCTATCTTGACGCACCGTCAGACGCGACAACCGTCAGAGGCGGCACCGTCAGACCCGAACGCGCGGGAGGACAGGCAGTGGACTTCACCTTCACCGAGGAGCAGCAGGCCGCCGTCGAGGCGGCCCGGGCCGTCTTCGCGGATGTCGCGCCCGACAGCGTGCCCAGCCCCGCGCTGACCCCGGGGGCCGTCGCCGACGACTTCGACCGCCCGCTGTGGGCCAGGCTCGCCGCATCGGACCTGCTGAGCCTGGTCCTCGCCGAGGAGCACGGGGGAGCGGGCCTGGACGCCGTCGCCCTGTGCCTGGTGCTGCGCGAGGCCGCCAGGGTGCTGGCGCGGGTCCCGCTGCTGGAACACTGCGCCACCGCCATGGCCGTGCAGGCCCACGGCAGCCCCGAACTGGCCGCCGCCCTGCTGCCCGGAGCGGGGCGCGGCACGCTCGTGCTCACCGCCGCCGCCCACGGGCGCTCCGGCCACGACCCGGCCGAACTCGCCGTCCTCGCCCGCCGCGAGGGCGAGACGTGGATCCTGGAGGGCACGCAGACCGCGGTCCCCTGGGCGCACAGCGCGGACTGGATCGCCGTACCCGCGCACACCGGCGAGGGCGAGGCCGTCCTCGCGCTCGTCCCGCGGGCCGCCGAAGGGCTGGCCCTGGCCGAGCAGGTCTCCACGAGCGGGGAGCGGCTCGCCGAACTCGCCCTGGACGGCGTGCGGGTGGACGGGACGCACCTCATCGAAACCCCGGGAGCGTGGGAACGGCTGCGTCAGCTCCTCGCCACCGGGACCTGCGCGCTGGCGCTCGGACTCGGCGAGAACGTACTCACCATGACCAGCGGGTACACCGGCAAGCGCGAGCAGTTCGGCTTTCCGGTGGCCACCTTCCAGGCCGTCGCCGTCCAGGCCGCCGACCGGTACATCGACCTGCGCGCCATGGAGGTCACCCTGTGGCAGGCCGCCTGGCGGCTCGACGCCGCCACCGGCGGCGCCGGTGGTCCGCTGCCGAGCTCCGGTGATGTCGCGGTCGCCAAGATCTGGGCCTCGGAGGGCGTGCGCCGGGTCGTACAGACCGCCCAGCACCTGCACGGCGGCTTCGGCGCCGACACCGACTACCCGCTGCACCGCTACCACGCCTGGGCCAAGCAGCTGGAGCTCCAGCTCGGCCCGGCCGCCGCTCACGAGGAGGCCCTGGGCGACCTGCTGGCCGCCCACCCCCTCGCCTGAGCCGGCTCCGCGGAGTGGGCCTAGAGCACGAAGGCCGGGTTCCCGTTGTCCGTCACCATCGGGCGCCCGGCACCGTCCCAGGCCTGCATCCCGCCGTCGACGTTCACCGCGTCGATCTCCTGGCGCACCAGGTACTGGGTGACCTGCGCGGAACGCCCGCCGACCCGGCACATCACGTACACCCGGCGGCCGTCCTCGACGGCCTCGGTCAGATCACCGAAGCGGGCCACGAAGTCGCTCATCGGGATGTGCAGAGCACCCTCGACATGGCCGGCCGCCCATTCGTCGTCCTCACGGACGTCAAGGACAAAGCCTTCGGAGGGCACCGCGGTGGCGTCCACCGAGGGAAGCGGTCCGAAGTTCATAGCTGTCGCCTTCTCTCTTCACGGATGAGCTGCCAACCTATCCGACCACCCGGTACGGGCGGACCGGGCTCACTCGGCGGCGAGCTCCGCCGCCAGCTCCGCCTCGCGCTCGGAGACCTGCGCGAGCAGCTGCTCCGCGATCTCCTCCAGCAGCCGGTCGGGGTCCTCGGGCGCCATCCTCAGCATCGAGCCGATCGCGCTGTCCTCCAGCTCCTTGGCGACGAGCGACAGCAGCTCCTTGCGGCGTGCCAGCCACTCCAGCCGGGCGTACAGCTCGTCGCTCTCGCCCGGTACCGCCGCCTCGGGCGCCGGTCCGGCCGCCCACTCCTCGGCCAGCTCGCGCAGCAGCCCCTCGTCGCCGCGCCCGTAGGCCGCGTTGACCCGCGCGATGAACGCGTCGCGCCGCTCCCGCTCACCCTCCTCCTGGGCGAGGTCGGGGTGGGCCTGACGGACCAGCTCGCGGTAGAGGCGGCGCACCTCCTCCGAGGGCCGCACCCGCTCCGGCGGCCGCACGGGCCGGTCGGTCAGCATCGCGGAGGCGTCGTCGGAGATGCCGTCCGAGCCCATCCAGTCGTGGAACAGCTCGTCCACCCCGGGCATCGGCATGACCAGCGACCGCGCTTCCTTCGCCCGTCGCAGGTCCTCGGGATCGCCGCTGCGGGATGCCTTCGCCTCGGCGATCAGGGCATCCAGCTCGTCGAGCCTCGTGTACATGGGGCCGAGCTTCTGGTGGTGCAGGCGGGAGAAGTTCTCCACCTCCACCCGGAAGGTCTCCACCGCGATCTCGAACTCGATCAGCGCCTGCTCGGCGGCCCGCACGGCCCGCTCCAGGCGCGCCTCCGGGCGCTCCTCACCGGTGACGGAGGAGTCACCGGAATCACCGGGGACGGTCTGCTCAGGCTGCTCGGTCTGCTCGCTCACCCGGCCAGCCTACGGCCCGTCCGCGGGGGGCGGTGTTTCACGTGAAACACCGCCCCCGCGACAGGGCCCGCCAACACCGTCAGACCCCGGTCTCCGCCGCGATCCGGCCGGCCCGTACCGCCGCCACCAGGTCGGCGTGATCGGCCTCGGTGCGGTCGGCGTAGGCCACGGCGAAGGTCGCCATCGCCTCGTCCAGTTCGTCGTTCTTCCCGCAGTACCCGGCCAGCAGCCGCGGGTCGACGCTGTGCGCGTGCGCCCGGGCCAGCAGGGCTCCGGTCATCCGCCCGTAGTCGTCGATCTGGTCGACGGCCAGCGCCGCCGGATCCACGCTGCCCTTGCGGTTGCGGAACTGCCGCACCTGGAAGGGGCGGCCCTCCACCGTGGTCCAGCCCAGCATGATGTCGGAGACCACCTGCATCCGCTTCTGCCCCGCCACCACCCGGTGGCCCTCGTGCTCCTCCGGCGCCGAGCCGAAACCGAGCCCGGGCAGGTACGGCAGCAGCACCGAGGGCCGCGCCTCCTTGACCTGGAGCACCAGCGGCTCGCCCCGGTGGTCCAGCAGCAGGACCACGTACGAGCGGGTGCCGACGCTCCCGGTGCCCACCACGCGGAAGGCCACGTCCTGGATGGCGTACCGGGCCAGCAGCGGCAGCCGGTCGCCCTGGAGCGTCTGCAGGTAGGGGCCGAGCGAGGCCGCCACCGCCGCCGCCTCCGCGTCCCCGACCCGGCGCAGCACGGGCAGCGCGTCGACGAAGCGGCGGCCGCCGTCCGGCCCTATCACCGTGGACTTGGCCGCGAACCGCGCGGAGGTGTTGTTGCGGGCCTTCTCCGAGACCCGCTCCAGCGTGCCCAGAAGATCGCGGGCGTCGGTGTGCGAGACCAGTTCCTCGTCGGCGATGGCGTTCCACGCGTCGAGCGCGGGCAGCTTGGACAGCAGCCGCATGGTGCGCCGGTAGGCGCCGACCGCGTCGAGTGCGGCCGCCCGGCAGGTGTCCTCGTCCGCGCCGGCCACCCGGCCCGCCAGCACCAGCGAGGCCGCCAGCCGCTTCACGTCCCATTCCCACGGGCCGAACACGGTCTCGTCGAAGTCGTTGAGGTCGATGACGAGCCGCCCGCGCGCGTCCCCGTACAGACCGAAGTTCGCCGCGTGCGCGTCGCCGCAGATCTGCGCGCCGACCCCGGTCACCGGACCGCCGGACAGGTCGTGGGCCATCAGCCCGGCCGCCCCGCGCAGGAAGGCGAAGGGGTTCGCGGCCATCCGGCCGACCCGTATCGGAGTCAGCTCGGCGACCCGCCCGGCGTTGGACTCCTCCACCGCGCGCACGGCGTCCGGCCGCCCGGCCGGCGCCACGAAGGCGGCGTGCGCCGACCGCGGCAGGCGGGCGCGCAGCGCCTTGCCCTCCTCCTTCGGCGAGCCGGCCGCCACCCTCGGCGCGAAACCCGCCACGTCCGGAATCCGCTGACCCGCAATCGCCGCCATCGACGCCGCCCCCACCCGTTCACTTCACTGATCGCTTCTCGAACGGGCTGACCGTATCTACAGCCCGGCGTCCCTGGCCAGCAGCGCCGCCTGTACGCGGTTCTCGCAGTCCAGCTTCGCCAGGATCCGGCTCACGTACGTCTTCACGGTCGCCTCGCTCATGTGCAGCCGCCGGCCCGCGTCCGCGTTGGACAGCCCCTCGCCCAGCAGCGCCAGCACACCGCGCTCCCGCTCGCTGAGCTCCGCCACCTGACGCCGGGCCACCTCACCGCGCACGGCGGCCTTTCCGGACGCCAGCTGGTCCACCACGTGCCGGGTCGCCCCCGGAGAGAGGTACGCGTCCCCGGCCGCGGCCGCCCGGACCGCCCCGATCAGCTCGCCCGGCGCCGAGTCCTTCAGCAGGAATCCCGCGCCGCCCTCGCCCAGCGCCCGCAGCACGTTCTCCTTCTCGCCGAAGGTGGTCAGGATCAGCGCCCGCACCTGCGGCACGGCCCGCCGCAGCTCGCCCAGCGCCGTCAGCCCGTCCATCACCGGCATCTGGATGTCCAGCAGCATCACGTCGGGCGCGTGCGAGCGGGCCAGGTCCACCGCCTCCCTGCCGTTGGCCGCCTCCGCGACGACCTCGATGTCCGGCGCCGAGGTCAGGATCATCCTGATCCCGGCCCGGATCAGTGGCTCGTCATCGGCGATCACCACTCTGATCACTTCGGCTGTCACACCGCGCTCCTACTGCTTGACCTCGTACTCCTGCTTTTCCACGAGCTTGCCGTCCTTGAAGCAGAACCGGAAGATCCGGTCTGCCCCCAGGCCGCTCGGCTGGTCTTCGGCCAGCAGCGCCAGACACTCCGAGCCCGCCGGCTTGGGCGGCCCCTTGCGGGCGGCCCCGGCGGTCAGGAAGTTCTCCCCGCTCGGCAGCCGGTCGCGGACGGCCTGTTCCGTCTCGCCCACGTGCACCGCGTCGAACTCGTCCTGGTCGATCATCGCGTCACTCGCCGAGTCGATCATCAGCACCACTCCGGCGCCGAACACGACCACCAGCAGCACCATCGCCGCGAAGGCGACCCCGCAGCCCACCGCGAGGCCGCCGGACCGGCTGGGCATCCGCACGGCCAGCTCCCGGTCCACCGCCTCCCAGTCCATCGGCTGCTCGCCGCCGCGCCCCCGTACGCGGCCGCGCGTGCGGGCCTGCGCCTGCGCCCGCTGCCCGAAGTCGTCGGCCACGTCCTCCACGCCGGCCGGCTCCGCCCCGTACGGCAGGACCCCGGCCACCCGGAACCCGCCGCCCTCGGCGGGGCCCGCGTGCACCATCCCGCCGACGAGCCGGGCCCGCTCGCGCAGCCCCGTCAGACCCTGCCCGCCCGACACCACCTCGTCGGCCGCCGGACCGGCCGACGGCCCGTTGGCGATCTCCACGACCAGCGAGTCGTCCTCGAACCGCAGCTCCACCGCGATCGGCGCCCCCGGCGCGTGCTTGTACGCGTTCGTCAGGGCCTCCTGCACGATCCGGTACGCGGCGTGGTCGCAGGCCGCGACCAGCGGCCTCGGCTGCCCCGACGTGGTCATCCGGACGTCGGTCCCCGAGCCCCGTGCCGCCTCCACGACCCCCGCGATACCGGCCACGCCGCGCGCCGCGGGCTGGGCCTCCTCCACGGGCGCGGGCGCCTCCACCCCGTCGCGCAGGATGCCGACGACCTCGCGCAGCTCGTGCATCGCGGCCACCGAGGCCTGCCGCAGCACGCCCACCGCCTCGCGCTGGCGGTCGGTGAGTTTCGGATCCACTTCCAGCGCACCGGTGTGCACGGAGATCAGCGCCAGCTGATGGCCGAGGCTGTCGTGCATGTCCTGGGCGATGCGCTGGCGCTCGCGCAGCCTCGCCTGCCCGGCGACCATGGCCCGCTCGCGCAGCAGCTGCCCGTTGCGCTCCTGGAGTGCGCGCAGCAGGGTCCGGCGCTGCGACCAGTACCGGCTGGCCAGACCCGGCATCACCGTCATCGCGAGGAACATCAGCGTGGAGAACACGATCACCAGCACCGGTCGCATCTGCGACCACTGGTCCAGCACGCTGAGGCCGATCGCCGCGACGAAGGCCAGCGTGAAGGCGGCCAGCGCCCGGCCCACCCCGACGATCCGCCGCCCGGCCGACCAGCCCATCAGGGGCAGGATGAAGAACGCCCCGGGCAGAGGGGTGATCACCGCCGCCCCGAGCACGAGCGTGGTCCCCGGCAGCCTGCGGCGCAGCAGCGTCAACACCATCACCGCCACGACGCCCCCGAGCATGCGCGGACCGGAGGCGTGGCTGACCTCCTCGACGCCCAGGCCGAGGATGGCCAGCACACCGCCCAGCGCCAGGTCCCCCGCCAGCATCCGCCGGGTCCACGGATCCGGGCCCCTCAGCCAGTCCCAGCCGGCCCGCGTCTTCGCCTTCGCATCCACGCGCCCGACCCTAGACACCCGCACCCCGGCCCGGCCGCCCTCTTTCGTCTCGCCCCGCACGACGAAAGTCGAACGCCGCCCGGCACACGCGCCTGCCGGGCCCTGTCGTCAACGTCCCGTCGGGCCCGCGACGCGGGCGAAGACCAGCTGCAGCACGGCGACCTGGTCCAGCCGGGCCGGCCCGCCGGTCATCCCTTCCAGGAACACCACCTGACCGTTGCGGTTGTGCGCGTAGAGCAGGTGCCCGCTGACCTCGGTGCCGCCGATGACGCGGCGCACCCACACCACGCCCTGGGTGTCCGGTCCGGTCTCCTCGGCCCGCGTGATCACCTCGTCCCAGCTCGCGCACCGCAGCTCGTGCGCGGCAGGGAAGCAGCGGCGCAACAGCAGCTCCCACCAGCCGGGTGCCTCGTGCGCGGGCTGCCACGGCAGCGGCGGGGACAGGAGCGATCCCGCACATCCGGCGGCCACAACTGGTCCCGTGATGCGGACAGTTGGATCACCCTACCCAAGTCCGGCGAAAGGACCGCAGCTCAGGGGCCCCGAGGAGGGACGTACGTCACACACACGCCCGGGGTGGGGAAACACGAAACGGCCGCCACCGCTTTCGCAGTGACGACCGTCTCGTCGATGTGGGCGAGGGGGGATTTGAACCCCCACGTCCCGAAGGACACTGGCACCTGAAGCCAGCGCGTCTGCCGTTCCGCCACTCGCCCGAGCGGCGCCCCAGTGGATCTTCCCTTTCGGGCCTTTCCCCTGGCGACGTCGAAACATTAGCACGGAGAACGGGGTGGATTCACATCGCTTTCCGGGCACCCCCTCGCCCCGCCGTGGACGGCCCCTCCCGCACTCCGCTCCCGGTGCGGGACACTGTCCTGGGAGCGCCCCTACGATCCCTTGTGAGGACCAACACTCGTCCTCACAGGAACGATGGGGAACCACCCGAATCCGCCACGCGTGGATACGATCAGTAAGCAGTACAGGGCGACAGCGACGGAGGAGGTGCCCCATGGGAGTTCTGAAGCGGTTCGAGCAGCGACTCGAAGGTCTGGTGAACGGCACCTTCGCCAAGGTGTTCAAGTCCGAGGTCCAGCCGGTGGAGATCGCCGGAGCCCTCCAGCGGGAGTGCGACAACAACGCCACCATCTGGAACCGCGAGCGGACCGTCGTCCCGAACGACTTCATCGTCGAGCTCAGCACCGGTGACTACGACCGTCTGAGCCCCTACTCCGGGCAGCTCGGCGACGAGCTCGCGGGCCTCGTCCGCGACTACGCCAAGCAGCAGCGCTACAGCTTCATGGGCCCCATCAAGGTCAACCTGGAGAAGGCCGACGACCTCGACACCGGGCTCTACCGGGTCCGCAGCCGCACCCTCGCCTCCAGCACCTCCCAGCCGCAGGCAGGACCGCCGTCCCCGCAGGGCGGCTACGGCTACCCGCCGGAGAACCAGCCGCAGGGCGGCTACGGCTATCCGCCGGTCGCGGCCCCGCCCATGCCCAGCGCCCCGCCCCCGGGCGGACCCGGCGCTCGGCGGCCCGCTCCGGGCGGACCCATCGGGACGGCCCCCGCGGCCGGCCCTGGCGGCGCCCGGCGCCACTGGATCGAGATCAACGGCACCCGCCACCAGATCTCGCGCCCCACGCTCGTACTCGGCCGAAGCACGGAAGCCGACGTGCGGATCGACGACCCCGGCGTATCCCGCCGGCACTGTGAGATCCGGACCGGAACGCCCTCGACGATCCAGGATCTCGGGTCCACCAACGGCATCGTGGTGGACGGGCAGCACACCACCCGCGCTACGCTCCGCGACGGCTCGCGGATCGTCGTGGGCAGCACCACCATCATTTACCGGCAAGCCGAAGGGTGAAGCGGGGGCAATGTCAGAGCTGACCCTGACGGTCATGCGGTTGGGTTTCCTGGCCGTTCTGTGGCTGTTCGTCATCGTGGCCGTCCAGGTCATCCGCAGCGATCTCTTCGGGACGCGCGTGACCCAGCGCGGGTCCCGTCGTGGTGGCGGTGGCGCCGGCGGCGCCCCGGCGCAGGCGGGCCGCCAGGCCGCGCCTCCGCAGCAGCGCCAGCGGCGCGGCGCACCCACCAAACTCGTCGTCTCCGAGGGCATCCTCACCGGAACCACGGTGGCCCTCGCCGGCCAGACGATCACGCTGGGCCGCGCGCACGACTCAACGATCGTGCTGGACGACGACTACGCGTCCAGCCGCCATGCCAGGATCTATCCCGACCGTGACGGCCAGTGGATCGTCGAGGATCTCGGGTCCACCAACGGCACGTATCTCGACCGGACCCGGCTGACCACCCCGACGCCCATTCCGCCGGGCGCACCGATCCGCATCGGCAAGACCGTCATCGAGCTGCGGAAGTAGTACGAGAATGAGCGAGCGGAGCGAGCGCGCGGCGGCGATCCGTCCCACCGAGGACACGGACCCGAGCGCGCTCCCGACCGGAGGGTGGGCAGTGTGGCTCGAGACCGGTTGTACCCGGAGGCAGCTTCGTCGACAGGGCAGGTGCGCATGAGTCTGTCCTTGCGGTTCGCCGCCGGATCACACAAGGGCATGATCCGCGAGGGGAACGAGGACTCCGGCTACGCCGGTCCCCGGCTCCTCGCGATCGCCGACGGCATGGGAGGCCAGGCCGCCGGCGAGGTCGCGAGCTCCGAGGTGATCTCCACCCTCGTGCAGCTCGACGACGACGTCCCGGGCTCCGACATCCTCACCTCCCTGGCCACGGCCGTGCAGCGCGCCAACGACCAGCTGCGCGTGATGGTCGAGGAGGACCCGCAGCTCGAGGGCATGGGCACCACGCTGACCGCCCTGCTGTGGACCGGCCAGCGCCTCGGCCTCGTCCACGTCGGCGACTCCCGCGCCTATCTGCTCCGCGACGGCGTCCTCACCCAGATCACCCAGGACCACACCTGGGTGCAGCGCCTCGTCGACGAGGGGCGCATCACGGAGGAAGAGGCCACCACCCACCCGCAGCGCTCCCTCCTGATGCGCGCGCTGGGCAGCGGCGACATCGTGGAGCCCGACCTCTCCATCCGTGAGGTCCGGGCCGGTGACCGCTACCTGATCTGCTCCGACGGGCTCTCCGGCGTCGTCTCCCACCAGACCCTGGAAGAGACCCTCGCCGACTACCACGGTCCCCGCGAGACCGTGCAGTCGCTGATCCAGCTCGCGCTGCGCGGCGGCGGACCCGACAACATCACCTGCATCGTCGCCGACGTCCTCGACACCGACAGCGGCGACACCCTCGCCGCCCAGGTCAGCGACACCCCGGTGGTCGTCGGCGCGGTCGCCGAGAACCAGCACCAGCTCTTCGACGGCGGCAACGCCATGCAGACCCCGGCCGGCCGGGCCTCGGGCCTCGGCCGCCAGGGCCAGCCACCCGCCGGCGCCTTCGGCCCCCCCGGCAGCGGCGACGCCCCCGGCTACGGGTACTCCGACCAGGGCCAGGGCGGCAACGGCAACGGCTACGGCACCTTCGGCGAAGCCGACGCCTACACCGCCGACCCGGGCTACGAGGACACGTACGACCGCCCCCGCAGGCGCCGCAGCAAAGGGCGCAAGTGGACCACCCGTACGCTGACCCTGCTCATCGTCGCCGGCGTCATCGGCGGCGGCCTCTACGCGGGCTGGCGCTGGACCCAGACCCAGTTCTACGTGGGCGTGAAGGGCGAGCACGTCGCGCTCTTCCGCGGCATCAGCCCGAAGCTGGGGCCGCTGGAGCTCTCCAAGGTGCAGACCGACCGCCCCGACATCGAACTGAAGTACCTGCCGCCCTTCAAGCGGAAGCTGGTCGAGGCCACCATCAGCGAGAACAGCTTCGACGCGGCGCGCAAGAAGCTCGATGATCTCGGCGTCCAGGTGTCCGCCTGCAAGAAGGACGAGGA
The DNA here is from genome assembly GCF_042894025.1 of Streptomyces sp. NPDC001549. NCBI lineage: Bacteria > Bacillati > Actinomycetota > Actinomycetes > Kitasatosporales > Streptomycetaceae > Streptomyces > Streptomyces sp. NPDC001549. The sequence goes on along the minus strand of NZ_JBIAVJ010000003.1, from coordinate 34,763 downwards.
ACGCCGCAGCGCCGAGGCGCAGAACAGCCAGACGCCCGCCCCCAGCCTGACTCCCGAGGAGCAGCAACTGGTCGGGCTGTGCGGCAAGTAGTAGACATACGCGGGCGCAGGGGGCCTGCCACACCATGAGCGTTGTCACCAATACGACCACCATCGGCGCCATCGAGCTGCCGAGCAGGCGGAACACCGAGCTCCTGCTGCTCGGCTTCGCCGTGCTCATCCCGATGTTCGCCTACGCCAACGTGGGCCTCGCGATCAACGGCACCCTGCCCCCCGGCATGGTGCTCTACGGGCTCGGCCTCGGCGCCCTCGCCGGGATCGCGCACCTCGTCGTGCGCCGGTACGCCAAGTACGCCGACCCGCTGCTGCTGCCGCTGGCGACCCTGCTCAACGGGCTGGGCCTCGTCCTGATCTGGCGCCTGGACCAGTCAAGGCGCCTGCAGAACCTCGCGAAGCAGTCCTTCGGCGCGTTCTCCCCCTCCGCGCCCCGCCAGATGATGTACACGGCGCTCGCCATCGCCCTGTTCGCCGCCGTCCTGCTGATCCTCAAGGACCACCGCGTCCTGCAGAGGTTCACGTACATCTCGATGGCCGGCGCCCTGGTCCTGCTGATCCTGCCCGTCGTCCCGGGTCTCGGCGCCGACGTCTTCGGCGCGAAGATCTGGATCAGCGTGGGCGGCTTCTCCATCCAGCCCGGTGAGTTCGCGAAGATCGTCATCGCGATCTTCTTCGCCGGCTACCTGATGGTGAAACGCGACGCGCTCGCCCTGGCCAGCCGCCGCTTCATGGGCCTCTACCTGCCGCGCGGCCGCGACCTCGGCCCGATCCTGATGATCTGGGCGATGAGCCTGCTCGTCCTCGTCTTCGAGAACGACCTCGGCACCTCGCTGCTCTTCTTCGGCATGTTCGTGATCATGCTGTACGTGGCCACCGAGCGCACCAGCTGGATCGTCATCGGCCTGCTCATGTCGGTGGGCGGCGCCGTGGTCGTCGGCACCTTCGCCAGCCACGTCAAGGTCCGTGTCACCGCCTGGCTCGACCCCTTCGCCTGCTACGCCACCTCGGGTGCCTGTGAGCAGGTCGGCCAGTCGATCATGAGCTTCGGTTCCGGCGGCGTCCTCGGCGCCGGCTGGGGCCAGGGCAACTCCGACCTGATCGGCTTCGCCGCCAACTCCGACTTCATCTTCTCCACCGTCGGCGAAGAGCTCGGCCTCGCCGGCGTGATGGCCTTCCTCCTGCTCTACGGGCTCATCATCGAGCGGGGCGTGCGCACCGCGCTCGCCGCCCGCGACCCCTTCGGCAAGCTCTTCGCCATCGGCCTCTCCGGCGCCTTCGCGCTCCAGATCTTCGTGGTCGCCGGCGGAGTCATGGGCCTCATCCCCCTCACCGGCATGACGATGCCCTTCCTCGCGTCCGGCGGTTCCTCCGTCCTCGCGAACTGGATCCTCATCGCCATCCTCATCCGGATCAGCGACACCGCACGCCGCCCCGCACCGGCCCCCGCCCCGTCCCCCGACTCCGAGATGACCCAGGTGGTCCGCCCGTCATGAACAAGCCCCTGCGCCGCATCTCGCTGTTCTGCGGGCTGCTCGTCCTCGCCCTGCTGATCCGCACCAACTGGCTGCAGTACGTGCAGGCCGAGGAACTCAGCACGCGCAAGGAGAACCGACGGGTCCAGATCGCCCAGTACGCGACCGAGCGCGGCAACATCATCGTCAAGGGCGAGCCGATCACCGGTTCCAAGGAGACCGACGGCAGCGACTACAAGTACAAGCGGACCTACACGAACGGCGAGCTCTGGGCTCCCGTCACCGGGTACGCCTCGCAGGCCTTCGGCTCCACCCAGCTGGAATCCCTCGAGGACGGCATCCTCACCGGCAACGACGACCGGCTGTTCTTCGACCGCACCATCGGCATGTTCACCGGGGAGAAGAAGCAGGGCGGCAACGTCGTCACCACGCTGAACCCCGATGCCCAGAAGGCCGCCTTCGAGAAGCTCGGCAAGAACAAGGGCGCCGTCGCGGCCATCGACCCGCGCACCGGCGCGATCCTGGCCCTGGTCTCCACCCCGTCCTACGACCCCTCGCGCTTCGCGGGCAACTCCAAGGACGACGGGAAGGCCTGGGCCGAGCTGAAGGACAGCGAGGACAAGAACCTCGTCAACCGCGCCCTGCGCGAGACGTACCCGCCGGGCTCCACCTTCAAGGTGGTCACCGCGGCCGCGGCCCTCGAACACGGCGTCGTCCAGGACATCAACGCTCCGACGGACACCCCGGACCCGTACTTCCTGCCCGGCACCAAGACCGAGATGGTCAACCACGCCAAGGGCTGCGAGAAGGCCAGCCTCAACGAGGCGCTGCGCATCTCCTGCAACTCGGTCTTCGCGAACATGGGCGACAAGGTCACCCGCGACAAGATGGTGGAGACCTCGGAGAAGTTCGGCTTCAACAACGACAAGATCGACATTCCGGTCCGCGCGTTCGCCAGCATCTACGACAAGAAGATGGGCAAGGACGGCAACGCCCAGAGCTCCATCGGGCAGTTCAACACCGCCGCCACCCCGCTCCAGATGGCCATGGTCACCGCAGCGATCGCCAACGACGGCAAGCTGATGAAGCCGTACATGGTGGACAACCTCACTGCCCCCAACCTGGACACCATCGAGAAGCACGAGCCGCAGGAGATGAGCCGGCCGCTCTCCGCCGCCAACGCGGAGAAGGTGCAGCAGATGATGGTCAACGTCGTCGAGAACGGCACCGGCAGCAAGGCCAAGATGAAGGGCGTCACGGTCGGCGGCAAGACCGGTACGGCGCAGCACGGCGAGGGCAACAAGAAGCGCCCGTACGCCTGGTTCATCTCCTACGCCGAGACCCCGGACAAGACCTCGCCCGTCGCCGTCGCCGTCGTGATCGAGGACAGCGAGGCGGACCGCGAGGACATCAGCGGTGGCGGTCTGGCCGCTCCCGTCGCCAAGGCGGTCATGGAAGCGGTGCTCAACAGCCAGAAGTGACCGAGGGACGACGGGCCGGAGCGAGTGACTCACATCACAGAATTCCGGCCCCGTCCGCGCGTACGGTACCGGTCCAGTATCAGCCTGTGGCCACGAACCGATCACGGACGATCGGCCGGTAGCCTTTGCGCGAACAGCACACCGCCGGACCACACACAGGTGCGGTCGGGACTGACGGAGAGGGCTGCAACGTTATGGAAGAGCCGCGTCGCCTCGGCGGCCGGTACGAGCTGAGCCACGTGCTCGGCCGTGGTGGCATGGCCGAGGTCTACCTCGCCCACGACACCCGGCTCGGCCGTACCGTCGCCGTCAAGACCCTGCGTGCCGATCTCGCCCGTGACCCGTCCTTCCAGGCCCGGTTCCGGCGCGAGGCCCAGTCGGCCGCGTCGCTGAACCACCCGGCGATCGTCGCGGTCTACGACACCGGCGAGGACTACGTCGACAACATCTCCATCCCGTACATCGTGATGGAGTACGTCGACGGTTCCACGCTGCGCGAGCTGCTGCACTCGGGCCGCAAGCTGCTGCCCGAGCGCACCCTGGAGATGTGCATCGGCATCCTCCAGGCCCTGGAGTACTCGCACCGCGCCGGCATCGTGCACCGCGACATCAAGCCCGCCAACGTGATGCTGACCCGCACCGGCCAGGTCAAGGTCATGGACTTCGGCATCGCCCGCGCCATGGGCGACTCCGGCATGACCATGACGCAGACGGCCGCCGTCATCGGCACCGCCCAGTACCTCTCGCCCGAGCAGGCCAAGGGCGAGCAGGTCGACGCGCGCTCCGACCTCTACTCCGCGGGCTGCCTGCTCTACGAGCTCCTCAGCGTCCGGCCCCCGTTCGTCGGCGACTCCCCCGTGGCCGTCGCCTACCAGCACGTACGGGAAGAGCCGCAGCCGCCGTCGAACTTCGATCCCGAGATCACGCCCGAGATGGACGCCATCGTCCTCAAGGCACTGGTCAAGGACCCCGATTACCGCTACCAGTCGGCCGACGAGATGCGTGCCGACATCGAGGCCTGCCTCGACGGCCAGCCCGTCGCCGCCGCCGCCACCATGGGTGCGGCCGGCGGCTACGGCTACCCCGACCAGGGGCACGGCTACGGGCACCAGGGCTACGACCAGCCCACCGCCGCCCTGCGCACCACCGACCCCGGTGGCCAGACGTCGATGATGCCGCCCATGCCCCCGGGCGACGGCGGATACGGCTACGGCGACCAGGGCGGCTACGACCAGGGCCCGAACCGCCGCCAGAAGAAGAGCAAGGCGTCCACCGTCCTGCTCGTCGCGGCGGGCATCCTCGTCCTGGTCGGCGCGATCCTCATCGGCCGTTCCCTCTTCGGCGAGGGCGCCGACAACCGGCCCGCCGTGCCCAAGCTCATCGGCCAGACCCTCGAACGGGCACAGAAGAGCGGCGACGCCGTCGGCCTCAAGGTCGTCAAGGGCCCCGACGCACCCTGCGACGACCAGCCCAAGGGCAACGTCTGCAAGCAGGACCCCGCGGCCGACGAGCAGGTCGATGAGGGCTCCACCGTCACGGTGACGGTCTCCACGGGCGCGCCCAAGGTGACGGTCCCCGACGTGGTCAACCTCAAGTTCGAGGACGCGGAGAAGGTGCTCAAGGAGAAGGGGCTGCAGGTCGACCGCAAGCCCCAGGAGTCCGAGCGCACCGCCGGGACCGTCCTCGAGCAGAGCCCGAAGGGCGGCGAGGCGGAGCGGAACAGCGTCGTCACGCTGACCGTCGCCAAGGAGATCTCCAAGGCCGATGTGCCGGAGCTCAGGGGCAAGAAGAAGGACGAGGCAGTCAAGGCACTCACGGACGCCAGGCTCAGGCTCGGCAGCGTGACGGAGTCCGAGTCGCCCGGAGCCGTACCGGGCACGGTCATCGACCAGCAGTTCGCGGCGGGCCAGCAGCTCGAGGTGGGCAAGACGGTGAACATCACCATCGCCAAGGCCTCGGCGCAGACCACGGTGCCCAACTTCGCCGGCCGCACCGTGGACCAGTACAAGGAAGAGCTGCGGCGTGCCAACCTCCGGCTCGGCGTCGTCACCGGCTCCACGGACGGCAACGCGATCGTCGTGACCACCGACCCGCAGCCGGGCACCCCGGTCAACACGGGCCAGACCGTGAACGTCATCGCCTTCGGCGGCGGCCAGCAGCAGGGCGGCAACAACAACGGCGGCGGCTTCGGCGGCCTGGGCGACAACCGCTGACGCGACCGCCCTCGCGGCCACCGGCACAGCGAAAAGGTCCGGCCTCCCTCCCCTGACACCGGGGAGGGAGGCCGGACCTTTGTGCGTCCCGCCGCTGTGCGGCCGCCTGCGGCCGTATCCGGGACGCGTGGGCCTCGTGGGGCCCGGGAGGCGTCAGCGCCGCCCACGGGGGCCTTCTGGGGGCCTGGTGGCGCCAGGCCCGCTCCGGTCCCTGCGGGCGCTCAGCCCAGTTCGGCCGGCGGGGTCCGCTTCGCGTCCACCTTCTCCGTCCGGACCAGCTCGCCCCACACGATGTACCGGTACTTCGAGGTGTAGACCGGCGTGCAGGTGGTGAGCGTGATGTACCGGCCGGGGGCGGTCTTCCCCGAGTCCTTGGGGACCGCGTTGATCACGTCGGTGTTGTACTTCGAGGTCTGGCGCAGCTCCGCGAAGACCTTGTAGACGTACCAGGTGTCGCGGGTCTCGAAGACGATCGCGTCGCCGTTCTTCACCTTGTCGATGTTGTGGAACTTCGCCCCGTGGCCGTCCCGGTGCGCGGCGAGCGCGAAGTTGCCCTTCTCGTCCCACGGCAGCGCCGACTTCACCGGCTGCGTGTAGTACCCGGCCACGCCGTCGTCGAGGATGTCCGGGTCGGTCCCCGCCTTGACGAGCACCTCGCCGTTCCTCATCGCCGGTACGTGCAGGAAGCCGACGCCGTCCCGGGTGTCCAGCGCCCCGGGTCCGGCGGCCTGCGGGGAAGGGGCCTGCCACTGCTGGCGGACCTCGTCGCCGCGCGCCGACGCCTGCCGGTCCGCGAGCACGTTCGTCCACCACAGCGAGTAGGCCACGAACAGGCCCAGCACCAGGCCCACGGTGATCAGGAACTCGCCCAGCAGGCTCAGGAATCCGGCGAGCGCACTGCGGTTGCCGACGGGCGGGGCCGCGGCGCGGCGGCGGGCACGAGACACTGCTGATTCGTCCTTAGCTGGTCAGCGCAGGCGGCGGGCCCTGGCTGCGGGGGCGTTCCTCGGTCATCCTGCCCCATACGATCATCCGGTAGGTGCTGGTGAACTCCGGGGTGCAGGTGGTCAGCGTGATGTACCGGCCCTCGGATGTGAATCCCGACCCCTCCGGCACGGGCTTGATCACCGCCACGTTCGTCGGCGGTGTCTGCGCGAGCGACGAGGTCATCTCGTACGTGTAGTAGGCGTCCCGGGTCTCGACCACGACGGGGTCCCCGGGCACCAGCCGGTTGATGTACCGGAACGGCTCGCCGTGGGTGTTGCGGTGTCCGGCCACCGCGAAGTTGCCCTGCCTGTCGGCCGGCATCGCCGTCTTCAGCGCGCCCTCGCCGTAGTGCCCGACCATGCCCTTGTCCAGCACCTTCGGCTTGCTGATGCCCTCCGCCACCGGGACCTTCACGTCCAGCTTCGGGATGTGGAGGATCGCGAAGCCCTGGCCGGGCTCGAAGGCCGTCACGGGCGGTGCGGCGGCCCCGGAGCCGTCCGGCCCGTTGTCCCCCGTCTGGCGCTCCCAGGTCTGGCGCAGGGAGCCGGCGGCGCCGTTCGCCACCCGCTCCGCCAGCAGGTTCGTGTACCAGAGCTGGTAGGCGACGAACAGCAGCATCACCAGGCCCAGCGTGATGAACAGCTCTCCGCCCAGCCGGCTCGCGATCACCACCGGGCCGCCCGAGGCGGGCCGCCTGCGCCGTCGGCCGCCCCGCCTGCGGGTGCGCCTGGCGGCCTGTTTCGCGGCCTCCTGAGCGGCCCTGCGTCGCGCGGCCCGGCCCTGCGTGGGCGCGGACGGCGCGACCGTGGTCACGCGACGGCCTTGCCCACCACCGGGGCCAGCCCCACCGAGCGCTCCACGGCACCCGCGTCACCGCACCGAACCAGCCAGTTGGCGAGCATCCGGTGGCCCCACTCGGTCAGCACCGACTCGGGGTGGAACTGGACGCCCTCGACGTCGTGCTCCCGGTGGCGCAGGCCCATGATGATCCCGTCCTCGGTCCGCGCCGTGACCTCCAGCGCGTCCGGCAGGGTCCCGGGCTCGGCGGCGAGGGAGTGGTAGCGGGTCGCGGTGAACGGCGACGGCAGTCCCTCGAACACCCCGAGCCCCTCGTGGATCACGGGTGAGGTCTTGCCGTGCAGCAGCTCGGGCGCCCGGCCCACGACGCCTCCGTAGGCGACCGCCATCGACTGCATGCCGAGGCACACGCCGAAGACGGGAACGGCCGTGCGCGCGCAGTGGCGGACCATGTCGATGCAGACGCCCGCCTCCTCCGGCGTACCGGGGCCGGGGGACAGCAGCACGCCGTCGAAGCCGTCCTGCGCGTGCGAGAGCTCGACCTCGTCGTTGCGCAGCACCTCGCATTCGGCACCGAGCTGGTAGAGGTACTGGACCAGGTTGAAGACAAAGCTGTCGTAGTTGTCCACAACCAGAATGCGCGCGCTCACGGAGTGGCTCCCGATCCCTCGTCCACCGTCACATCGTTGAACGGAAGAAGCGGCTCGGCCCACGGGAAGACGTACTGGAACAGCACGAAGACCACCGCGAGGACCAGTACGAGTGAGATCAGCGCGCGTACCCACGCGTTTCCCGGCAGGTGCCGCCAGATCCAGCCGTACATGCCGCCTGATTCCTTTTCGTCCACGTTCGTTCAACGCACCGCGGGGGCGGTACGCGAACAGACTAAAGGCAGCGGCCCGAAAGGGTGGGTCACCCGGACAAACCCTCCGGGCGCCCCTGGGCCGCGGGGCGCGTACCGGTCAGCTCCGCCCAGACGGCCAGCCGGTGGCTGTGACCCCATTCCGGATCGCAGGTCGTCAGCGTCAGATAGCGGCCGGGCGCCCGGAACGGTGACTTCTCCGGGACCGGGTCGACCACGGCGACGTCGGTGGGCAGGGTGCGCAGGGGCGCGGACCGGAGCGTGTACGTGTACCAGGTGCTCGCGTCCTTGAGGATCACCTCGTCGCCCGGGCGCAGTTGCGGGAAGTCCTTGAAGGGGTCGCCGTAGGTGCGCCGGTGACCGGCCACCGAGAAGTTCCCGACGGCGCCGAGGGGGGCGGTGGCGGCGTAGTGGCCGAGGCCCTTCTTCAGCAGTTCGGGGTCGGTGCCCTCCAGGACGGGCTTGACCCAGTCCGGGCCGAAGCGCGGGACGTACATCTCGGCGAAGGCCCGGCCGGCGGGGTGGCGCTCCGGCTCCGGGGCGGGCGACGTGGACACCGGCGGGGCCTTCGGCGGTTCCGGCTGCGGCGCGGCGGCCGGGGCCGCCGGGGCGGACGCCCAGCGGTCGCGCATCCGGTCCATCTCCCCGTCCATGGCCCGGTCGGCCTTGACCCCGGTCCACAGCAGGACGTAAGCGACGAAGAGCACGATCAGCGTGCCCGCCGTCAGGCACACCTCGCTGAACGTCCGTACCACCAGGCGCAGTACGACGTCAGGACGGACCCGATCACGGGGTGGGCGCCACCGGCTTCGCATAGTGGAGGTCCACTGTGCCGGAGTAGCCGGGAAGTGTCAGCGCCTTGTGCTCGTCCACTTTCCAGCCGAGCCCGTACGCGTTCACGTACAGCTGGTAGTTCTGCAGGGCCGGAGAGGCGGCCAGGGCCTTCTTCATCGCGCCCGGGTCGCCGACCGCCGAGATCTTGTACGGCGGCGAGTAGACCCGGCCCTGGAGGATCAGGGTGTTGCCCACGCAGCGCACCGCGCTGGTGGAGATCAGCCGCTGGTCCATGACCTGGATGCCCTGGGCACCGCCGTGCCAGAGAGCGTTGACCACGGCCTGCAGGTCCTGCTGGTGGATCACCAGGTCGTTGGGCTGCGGCTCGGGCACGTTGGGGATGCGGGCGGTGGCGTTCGGCGGGGCGTCGTTCAGGGTGACCGTCAGGCCCTTGCCGGTCAGCTCCTCGGTGCCGGAGACGGCGCGCAGGGCGGCCAGCTTGGCGTCCTCCGCCTTGGTGCTGCCGTCGTCACGCTCAGCGAGGGCGTCCACCCGGCCGCGTGCGGCCGCGGTGCTCTGCTCCAGCGCCGCGTTGTCCTGGCTGCGCTCCTTGATGAGGTCCGACAGCTTCAGGAGTGAGGCATCCGTCCGGATGTTCGTACCCTTGGAGGTGTTGAAACTGGTGACGAAGAGCAGCCCGGCCAGGGCGAAGACGGCGGCCGTCAGCAGCCGGACCGGCCTGGCCCGGCGACGGGGACCCGCGGAGGAGTCGTCTGAATTGCTCAACGTACCCTTCTCCTTCAACGCCACAGGTCCACTACGCTAACGGACGCCCGGGGCAGGCAAGGTCCCCAGCGCATCGACAGGAGAGCCCCTCGTGCCGAAGTCACGTATCCGCAAGAAGGACGACTACACGCCGCCGCCGAGCCGGCAGCCGCAGAGCATCCGGCTCACGAATCGCAGCTGGGTCGCCCCGGTCATGCTGGCGTTCTTCCTGATCGGACTCGCGTGGATCGTCGTTTTCTACGTGACCGAGACCCAGCTGCCGATCGAGGCTCTGGGCAATTGGAACATTGTAGTCGGTTTCGGCTTTATCGCAGCCGGATTCGGCGTATCCACACAGTGGAAGTAGCACCCGACAGCCCCTGACGGAAGCTCTCCCCATGAGTTATCCACAGCGTCATCCACACCTGAGGAAAAGACAGAAGATCTGTGGATAACTCTGTGGAGAGTTGACGCCGGTGTGATCAGGTGAGTTCCGCGGTGCGGGCCAGGATCACCGTCGCGGCCAGCAGGAACGTCACCGCGCAGGTGCCCCACTGGACGAGTGCGCGATGCCTGCCGCTGGTGGGCACGAGCATGCCCAGACCCACCAGCGCACCGGTGACCAGGCCACCCACATGGGCCTGCCACGACACGGTGAGCGCACCGCCGAGCGGTACGAAGGTCAGCACCAGCATCAGCACGACCATGACGATCACCGGCCGCATCTCGTAGCGCAGCCGCTTCGCCAGCACGACGGTGGCGCCGAGCAGGCCGAAGACGGCGCCCGAGGCGCCGAGGGTCCGGACGTAGGGCTCGCTCAGCAGATAGACGAGCGCGCTGCCGCCCAGCCCCGAGAGCAGGAAGACCGCGAGATAGCGGACCCGGCCCAGAGCCGCCTCCAGCGGGCCGCCGATCACCCACAGGGCGATCATGTTGCCGATGATGTGCCACCACTGGGCGTGCAGGAACACCGAGGTCAGCAGCCGGTGGTACTCGCCTGCGGCAACCCCGTGGACCGGGCCGCCGGGGTACTCCCGGTACTGGCCGCCGATCAGCTCCAGCTGGACCGCGAGCACCGGGCCGGCGAGCGCCACGAAGAACAGCAGCACATTGATCCCGATGAGGATCTTGGTGACCAGGTGGGGATCGGCGGCGACCACGCCGCCCGCGACGGTGCGCGGCGCGTTCGCGGCCGGGTGGTGCCCGGTGCCGGAGCCCGCGCGGACGCAGTCGGGACACTGGAAGCCGACCGAGGCGCTGATCATGCACTCGGGGCAGATGGGGCGCTCGCAGCGGGTGCAGCTGATCCCCGTGTCGCGGTCCGGGTGGCGGTAGCAGCCCGGCAGACGGTCGGTGTCCATCGGTTCCCTAGGTCAGCGGCGGGGCAGAGGGGCGCCCCGCCGGTCCCGTACGTATCCAGTACGGACGGGCGGGGCCGAAAGGTTCCCGGCGTCAGCGCTTCTCGACGACCACGGACTGGATGATCACGTCGTCCAGGGGGCGCTCGGTGCGCGGGTTGGTGGCGCTGGCGGCGATGGCCTGCACGACCTTCTGGCTGGCCGGGTCGGTGACCTCGCCGAAGATGGTGTGCTTGCGCGTCAGCCAGGCGGTGGGCGCGACGGTGATGAAGAACTGCGAGCCGTTGGTGCCCGGGCCCGCGTTGGCCATGGCGAGCAGGAAGGGCTTGGTGAAGGCCAGGTCGGGGTGGAACTCGTCCGCGAACCGGTAGCCGGGGCCGCCGGTGCCGTTGCCGAGCGGGTCGCCGCCCTGGATCATGAAGCCGCTGATGACACGGTGGAAGACGGTGCCGTCGTACAGCGGGTCCGTGGTCTTCTGGCCGTCGGTGGGGCGGGTCCATTCCCGGGCGCCCGTGGCGAGCTCGACGAAGTTCCTGACGGTCTTCGGAGCGAAGTTCTCCAGCAGCTCGATCTCGATGTCGCCGTGGGTCGTCTTCAGGGTGGCGTAGAGCTTCTCGGCCACGGATCTGCCTTCCATAGTCATCACTGTCGGTCCAGATGGTCGCACGGAGCGCTCCGCGGCACTGAAATCCTCCACCCGTATGCCCTGTCACGCATGCCTGTCCGCGATATGGCAGGCATGATCCGACAAAGGGTGGAAAGGTGAACTGTGTCCGCCACCGAGGAGGAGGATCCCGTGACCGGCAAGGAGAGCATGCGCCTGGCAGCCGAGAGCGCCAGGGAGAGTGTGCGGCACGCGACGGAAGTGGTGGCACCGTACGCGGAATCCGCCAGGGAAGCCGCGGTGCACTACGCCCAGGAAGCGAACGAGCGGCTGGCGCCCAAGGTGTCGTACGCGGCGGTCAGCGCCGCCCAGCACGCCCGAACGACCTACGACTGCCATCTGCATCCACGGCTCAAGGCGGCGCGGGCCCATGTGCCGCCCTCCGTCGACCGGGCGGCGACACAGGCGCGCCTGGCGGCGCGGCAGGCCGCCGAGTACACCCAGCCGAGGATCGAGAGCGCGATCGCGGCCGCCACGCCGGTGGCCGAGGAGGCCGCGTCCCGGTCGACGGCGGCGCTCGCGGCGCTGCGCGGCCAGGTGACGGCCAAGGAAGTGCAGAAGCTCGTGCGGCGCCACGAGCGGCACGCGCGCAACAAGAAGATCCTGCGCGGTGCCGCGCTGGTCGGCGTACTGGCGTGCGCCGCCTACGCGGCGTGGCGGTGGTGGGACCAGCAGTCGAATCCGGACTGGCTCGTCGAACCGCCGGCGGCCACCGAGCTGCCGGCGCGCGACGCGGCGCCGTCCGGCTTCGACGAGGAGCTGGCCGAGAAGGAGCGCGAGGCCGAGGCGGGCCCCGACGACAAGCAGCTCTGAGCGCGCACGCGAAGGGGCCCGGATCCTGTCACGAGGATCCGGGCCCCTTCCGCGTCCGCGGGGGCGTCAGCCGGGGAGGGTGAGGACCGTGCCCGGCTGGATGAGGTCGGGGTTGGATCCGACGACACCCCTGTTCATCGCGTAGAGCTCACGCCAGCGGGCCTCGTTGCCGAGCTCGTGCCGGGCGATCGCGGGGAGCGAGTCGCCGGGCTTGACGGTGTACGTGCGCTTCTTGGCGGTGGGCACGGGCTTGGGCACCGGGGCCGCCGGCACCGCCTTGTGCGCGGCCGAGTGCGGGGTGGGCGTGTGCATGGCGCCCGGCGCGGCGGCGGAGGAGGCCGCGGGCTTCGGCATCACGGTCGGCCTGGGGGGCGCGGGCACGGCCTTGTGCGCGGCGGACGTGGGCGTAGGGGTCGCGGGGGCGGGGGCGGGCCTGGGCGGCGCGGCCGCCGCCATGCGCTCGGCGGTGGCCCGGGTGGCCGAGGCGGCGTCGGCCGCCGAACCCGAGGGAGGCCTCCTGCCCTCGCCCGCCTGCTGCTGCACCTGCTCCTTCGCCTTCTCGGCGGCGTCGTGCGCCTTCTTCTTGTCGGACTTCAGGAAGTCGAAGAGTCCCATGTCTGTACGCCTCCGGCGTGATGCTGCCCCCCGGGATCGGTACCTCCTTCCACTGTCCTGCACCGGGCGCCCCACGGCCCCGCGACGGGGCCGTCCGGAGGACACGCGGCCCAGGTCACGGCCCCGCCGGGAACGCGGCGGGAAGGGACCGGGAAGGCCCCTCGCCACCATCGTGGGACACGATGGAGGAGATTTCCGTGATCATCAGACAGGCTGCGGAGCGGGTAATGCTGGTCAGGCCCGGACCCGGGCTCGTGAGCGCCGCGATCGTGGCGGGCCTGGACGTCTGGGTGGTGTCCGATCCCGGACCCCGCCCACCGGACGCGCGGCTTCCCTCGGAGCTGCCCCCGCAGCGGCTCCTCCGGGTGGACTTCGATGACACGGCCGCGCTGCGCGCCCTGCTGACGGACACCGTCCTCGAACACGGGATCGGGCAGGTCCTCTATCTCGCGAGCGATCTCGAAAGGGGTCTCGGCAGCGGCGCCGCGGCCGCCGCCGAGGAGGTGCTGAGGGAGCTGTCCGCGAGCCACGGGAAGCCGGCCCGCGGGCTGCCGGACGCGGTGACGATCCGGCGGATCCTCAATGAGAGCCGGACCTCCGCGGTACGTGCCGAGGAGGCCCGGTCGGTCACCGAGGCGTGCTCGCTGGCGGAGGAATTCCCCCTGCCCGTGGTCATCAAGTCGGCAGACAAATCCGGGTGTTGGTGGACCGTTCCGGTACACGACCGGCCCGCGCTGGCCCGGTGGGCCGAACAGGCCGTCACCGCCCGGCACTCGGCCCCCTATCTCGTCGAAGAGCTCCTGACGGGAGCCAAGTTCAGGGTGGAGACGCTGACCGTCGACGGCATGCACCTGGTCGCCGACATCGCCCCCGAGGGAACGGCGGCGCCGCTGCGCGACGCGGAGCAGGCCGGGATCCGCGCGACGGTCCGGGCCCTGCTGGATCTGGCCGGGTACGAATCGGGCACCACGCGGACAGATGTGCTGGTCAGCGCGCGGGGATCACGCATCGCGGCGGCCACGGAGCCGGACCGGGAACGGCGCGGTAACGGCCGTTCCCGCGCCACGGTCACGAGCGGTATCGAGAGGGGAACGGACCGGTAAGGGCTGCGGCCAGTCTTTGTCTTGTCGAGAGCGGCCACCGCACCACACGGGAGCCGCACCGGGTACACACCAGGGGGTTCCACACATGCGCAGCAAGCTGGCCGGCCTGATCGGGATCATCGCGGCGACTCTGGCGATCGGAGTCGGTGTGACGGTCAGCAGCCCGGTGGACGCGGGTCAGCCCTCCGGCTACCAGGTCCTCGCGGAGGACAAGGGCCCCGGGGTCGCCTCCCCCGCCCCGTCCCCGGCCCCGTCCACCCGTAGGTGACCCGCTTGCCGCGCACCACACGGAACCGCCCCGCACCGGACTTCGGTGCGGGGCGGTTCCGTGTCCGCGCTCAGTACCTGCGGCGGTGCGTCGGCAGGCCCATGAAATCGGACAGCTCCTCGGCGGCCGCCCGGTGTCCGGCAGCGGCCACGGCATCACCGAGTGCCTCGGCCGCCAGGGCGAGGCCCACCAGCGCGGACGCCTCCTCCGCCCGGAAGCTCATCGGCGCCGCGATCTTGTGGGCGTGGCTGTGCAGGGCCAGCGCGACCTCGTGCTCCCCCCACAGCAGGTGGAGCTGGCCCAGGACGTTCTCGACCCTCGCGAGCCGGATCGGGGCCCCGCTCGTGCGCCCGAGGACCAGGGAGCGCTCGGCGAAGGCACGCGCCTGCAGCACGTCGCCCCGCTCGTGCGCGACCTGGGCGGACAGTGCCAGCACCAGGGCGACGTCCCCCGGCGACCTGGTCTCGTCGCACAGGTCCCGGGCCCGCTTGAGGCTGGCGTCCGCGTCCGCGAACTCGCCGAGGCCCACCTGGGCGAAGGCCAGATCGGTCAGGGCCACGATCTCGTTGCTGCGGTAGCCGAGGTCATGGTCGATCTCGATCGCCCGGCGGGCGACCTCCGCCGCTTCCGGGAAGCGGCCCCACCGCTCGTACAGCGTGCTGAGGATGGTCAGGCTCTCCGACTCCGCACGCGGATTGCCCAGGTCCTGGGCCATGGCGACGGATCGCTCCACCAGCGGCAAGGCCTCCTCGTACCTGCCGAGCATCGACATCAGCAGCCCGATGGTCGATTCGCTGTTCGCCTCGGTGTGCCGGTCCCCGGCCCGGATCGCCGTGTCGCGCGCCTCCCGGGCCACCTCCAGCCCCTCCTCGAAGCGGCCCAGCTTCCAGCAGGCGGCGCCCAGGTTGGCCAGGCTGATGCCGAGGAGCGCGGGATCGTCGAGCCGGCGGGCGGCGGCCACCGCGAGGTGCCCGACGCTCCAGAACTCGTCGAGCCGTCCGTGCGTGTGCAGGTGGAAGCCCACGTTGCGGCTCAGACAGGCCGCGTACCGGTCGTGGCCGCACCGCTCGGCCAGGGACACGGCCGCGAGCAGCCCGGCCTGTTCCCGGTCGAACCAGCTCAGGGCCTGCTCGGTGAGCCTGAAGTGCGGCCGTTCGCCCCGGTACGGCGGGATACCGGTGGGGCGGCGTTCACGGCTGGGGAACAGCACCTCGCAGGCCGCGTCCGAGGTCGTCATGTAGTAGCCGAGCAGCCGCTCGACCGCCGCCGCGTCGTCGTCCGCCGTCGCCGGCCCCCGCAGGCTCTGGGCGAAACTGCGCACCAGGTCGTGGAAGGTGTAGAGGCCGATGTCGGGCTGCTGGACCAGGTGGACGTCGAGCAGGAACTCCAGGGCGTCCTCGGCGTCCCGGACGGTCGTGCCGAGGAGCGCCGCCGCCGAATGTACGTCCGTCCCGGCGCACGGGTACAGGCTGAGGATGCGGAACGCGGTCCGGTACTCCTCGTCCATCGCCAGGTACGACAGACGGAGGGTCGCCGCGACGCTGCGCTCTCCCGAACTCAGCTCGTCCATCCGGCGCTTCTCGTCGCGCAGCCGCTCGACCAGATAACGCACCGTCCAGCGCGGCCTGTTGCGCAGCCGGGCGGTCGCGATCCGCAGCGCCAGCGGCAGGTGCCCGCACAGTTCGGCCAGTTCGGCGGAGGCCGCCGGCTCGGCGGCCACCCGGGTGGTACCGAGGGTCTCCGCCATCAGGCTGGTGCTGTCCTCGGGCTCCATCATCCCGATGGACACCCACTCGACGCCGTCGAGGTCCAGCAGCCGCCCGCGGCTGGTGATCAGGGCGAGAGAGCCGGGCGAGGCCGGCAGCAGGGGCCTGATCTGCGCCGCGTCGACCGCGTTGTCGAACAGGAGCAGCATCCGCCGGCCGTCCAGCTTCGACCGCCACAGGGCGGTGCGCCCCTCCAGGTCCTCGGGAATCCGGTCGCCCGGAGTACCGAGGGTCCGCAGCAGGCCGTCGAGCGCGGCGGTGGGCGTCACGGGCTCGCGGCCCGGGGTGAATCCGTGCAGGTCGATGTGGAGCTGCCCGTCGGGATACCGGCCGGCCAGCCGGTGCGCGGCGCGCACGGCCAGGGTGGTCTTGCCCATGCCGCCCATGCCGTCGATGGCCACGATCCGGGCGTACCGCTCGCCGCCCCGGCCCTCGTCCTGCACGTAGTCGAAGAGCTCGGCCAGTTCCTTGGCGCGGCCGGTGAAGTCGGGCAGGTCGTACGGCAGGGTGCACGGGGCGTCGGCCGGCGCGGCGCGCGTACCCGGCTCCGCCTCCCGGTCCGGTTCCGTGCGGGCCGGGGCCTCGGGGGCCGCGCCCTCGGACACCGCGGGCCCGGGAACGGCCGGTTCGGCCACCGGCTCCACCGGGGCCGCCGACCCGGGCACCGGACGTACGGGCGCCGCGGTCACCGGCGCCGGCCGTTCGGGCGCGGCCAGCTCGGGGCTGTCGCGCAGGATCGCCTCGTACAGCTTGGCCAGCCGGGGGCCCGGGTCGATCCCGAGCTCGTCCACGAGCAGCCCGCGGACCTCCCCGTACTCCTTGAGCGCCTCGGCCTGCCGCCCGGAGCGGTACAGGGCGAGCATCAGCTGACCGCGCAGCGTCTCCCGCAGCGGGTGCTGGGTGATCAGGGCCCGCAGGCCCGAGATGAGCTCACCGCTCTCGCCGAGTGCGAGGGACAGGTCGAAGAACTGCTCGGCGGCGGCCAGCCGGCGCTCCTCCAGCGCGATCGCCGCGGCCTCGATCACCGGTCCGCCGGTACCGGACAGGACCGATCCCCGCCACAGTGCGAGGGCGGACCGCAGTGCCTCGGCGGCCTCGGACCGCCCGCCCTCCCGCAGTGCCTGGCCCGCAGCCCTGGTCAGGGTGTCGAACTCCAGGAGGTCGACCTGGTCGTCCGCCACCACCACGCGGTATCCCGGGCCGTCGGTGGCGATCACCTCGGTGCCGGTGGGTATGCGCCGCCGCAGGTCGGCGACGGCCTTGCGGACCTGGTGCGCCGCGGTCACCGGCGGGTCCTTCTCCCAGGTCGCCTCGACGAGGCGGGCCACGGGCACCACCCGGCCGGCTTCGAGCAGGAGCACGCACAGGACCCGTTCCTGGATCGCTCCCCCCAGCCTCAGCCGTACCTCGCCGAACCATCCCTCAAGCGATCCGAGCACGTTGAAACGCAGCCTGCCCCCCGCAGGATCCGCGCTTCGTCTCTCCCCGGATTCCGCATCCGCCCCCGGCATCGGACATCCACCCCCAAATGAACAAGACCCCTGGCCGGGTCATGTCAGCCGGATCATAGGGGTTACCCCTCGCACGCGGTAAGCATCCGGTAGCAGATCAGGAAGGGCGACACGGACAGTTCATGGGCGGCCCGGAGCAGGCAGCACACGGAGCGAGTACCGAAGGAGCAGGCTGTGGGAAGACTGGAGAGACCACTGGCCCCCGATGCCGGACCAGTCACCGCGTTCGCCCGGGAGTTGCGCAGGCTGCGGACCGCGGCCGGCAGTCCCGGCTACCGCGACATGGCCACCCGTGCCATGTTCTCCGCGTCCGTGCTCTCCGACGCGGCCGCCGGCTACCGCCTCCCGACGCTTCAGGTGGCCCTCGCCTTCGCCGAGGCCTGCGGCGGTGACCGCGCCACCTGGGAGCGCCGCTGGCACGAGGCGGCACGGGCCGACGGGGACGACGGAACCGCCCGTCCGGCGGTCAAAGCCGTGCAGCAGCACCAGGAGAACGAGCTGCGCGCGGCCGACGTACGCGCCGTGCTGCCGCCCCCGTCACAGCTGCCGATGGAGGCTCATCCCCTGGTGGGACGGCGTGAGCTGCTCCAGCGGGCCCGGGCCCTGACCGCCCCCTCGTACGGCGGGCAGCGCCCCGCGGCGCCGTTGGTGATCAGCGGTCAGGTGGGCGTGGGCAAGACGGCCTTCGCCCTGCGGCTCGCCCACGAACTGGCCGTGAACCTGCCCGACGGGCAGCTCTACGCGAACCTCGACCCGGCCGCGGACGGACGTAAGGACGCCGCCGGAATCGCGGGCGGCTTCCTGGAGGCGCTCGGTATCCCCACCGACCGGATCCCGAACGATCCCGGTCAGAGAATTGGCCTGTATCGATCGCTCCTGAACCGGCGGCGGCTGCTCGTGGTCCTGGACGGCGTCCAGCACGAGCGGCAGATCCGGGAACTTCTCATCGCGGCGCCCGAGAGCCGCATCATCATCACCAGCCGGTCGCGGCTACTGGGCCTCGACGGAATTGGCCGGATCCGGCTCCCCGCACTGGACCGTGACGAGTCGATGGAGCTGCTCGCGCAGCTTCTCGGCGGCGACCGGGTCGGTACCGAGCCGCGCGCCTGCCTGCGCCTCGCCGACGCCTGCGGGGACCTGCCGCTGGCGCTCAACCTGGCCGGCCGGCGCATCGCGGCCCGCCCCGAGTGGATGCTCCAGGACTCCGTGTCCGAGCTGCTCGGGGACGGGCCGGGCGGACCGGGCGGACCGGGCGGCCAGGACGGGCGCGGCGGGCAGCGGTCACCCGGCCGCTTCCTGGGCCGGCTGCAGATCGGGGACGACGCGCTGAGCAACCGCCTCGACAGCGCCTACCGGCTGCTGACCCCGTGGGCGCGGCTGATGCTGCGCCAGTTCGCCGGCTCCGACAACCCGCCCTCCGTGGACAACGTGGTGTACGAGTCCGCGGACGCGCTCGCCATGCTGGTCGAGCGGTCCGCGCAACCGGTGGAGGACCTCCTCGAACGGCTCCTCGACGCGGGGCTGCTCGACCACTCCGACCTGCCGGGGCAGTACGGGCTGACGCCGATGGCCCGGGCGTACGCGCTGACGCAGCCGGACCCCACGGAGGAGGACCCCGCGTCCGCGTCCGCGCCCGCGGCGGCGCGGGGCCAGGCGCACGCGCGGCAGTCGGGGTAGGCCCGGCCCGAGGGGTGCCTTGCCGGTCAGGCCGCGTGGGTGATCGTGACGTAGAGGTGCTCGTCGAGGATCTTGGCGAGGGACACCCCGGGCCGGCCGATCCCGGCGCACAGGGCCGCCTCGCCCTGACCGCCGCCCTCCTCCAGCGCGGCACGCGCCCAGCTCCGGCCTAGCTCCAGGTGGCGGGCGAAGGCGGCCCCGTCCCGGACGCCGTGCAGCCGCTGCGCGATGGCCGCGTCCCACGGCATGACCGAGTCGGGCCGCAGTGCGTACAGCGTCTTGGCCGCGGCGGTCGGGCCGAGGCTGCGGCGGCCGATCGGCAGCGCCGCCAGCTCCTCGTAGGCGGCCGCGAACCGGGAGATCTCCCGTGGGGTGAGCCGGGCCAGCGGGGCGTGCGCCAGGGTGTGCCGCTCCCACCATGCGGCGAGCCCCGCGCCGAAGGTGTCGGGTTCGCCCTCGCGCGGGTAACGGATGCGGCAGCCCCAGGAGTTCAGCCAGCGGTGCAGGGCCGTACGGTGCGCGGCGAGCGAGAGGTCGAGGGCGTGGCCGGTCTCCTCGCGCAGCGCCTGCCAGCTTCGGTCCACGCCCGCGAACCCGTTGAACACCTCGGCCGAGGAACGCAGTTCGGCCAGGGACGGTGCGGGCGGGAGCGGCGGCGCGGCCGGCGGATCCAGGTGGGCGCGGGCGACCTTCGCGGGCACCACCATCCGCCAGGCCTCGGTGACCAGCTCCGTCAGCTCGTTCCGGTCCAGGGCCCCGAGGTGGGCCTCGACCCAGTTGAAGCGGAGATCGGACTCCCGGGGCAGGAAGAACTTCTCCGGTTCGGCAGCCACCAGCGCCGCCCGCTCCTCCTTGGGGAAGGCGAAGCCCAGTTCGCTCTCGTCCCGGGACAGGGCGAGATAGACGATGCTGCCGATCCGGAACTTCACCCGGTCCCGGATCAGGTGCTCCTCGGTCCGCGGCAGGCCCATCGCGAGCCGCCGTACCTCGTCCACCGTTGCCACGGCCCGCTCCTTGCGCATCCGGCCGCCGCTCACAGTCCCGCGAGCTGCGGGGTGTGGACGTCCAGCGGTGGCCCGTCGAGCGCACCGAGGCCGATCAGCGACGGAGTCCTGCCGATCAGCCGGTCGGCCAGCGACCGCGCGATGAGCGGCGCGAACTTGAAGGATGTGCCACCGCAGGCCGCGTACGCGAATCCCGCGCCGCCCAGGGCGACCAGCAGCGGTCCGCCGGTCGGCGAGAAGGCCGAGTAGTAGGCGTCCTTGGCCGCGGTGACCCAGGCCGGGCCGAAGCCGGGGAGGATGTCCCCGAACTCCTTCTCCAGCCTGCGCTGCCAGTACGGGTCGGTGGCGTAGTCGCTGATCGCGTCCACCACCCGGCAGGCGGTGGCCGAGGTCAGTTTGAGGGCCGTGCCCGCCACCGGCGGGATCAGCCAGGCTCCGCCGGCGGTGCCGAGGGCCGGTATGGCCGGAGTGGCCGCCCAGGCCTGCGACTGGTGCCGGGGCACCCGGCAGTAGAGGAGGGACTGCCGGTACAGGGTCAGCCGCTCGGAGATGCTCTGCGGCAGCAGGTCCCGGGACCAGGGGCCCACGGCCACCAGGACCGCGTCGCTGCGCAGCACCCGCCCGTCCACCAGCCGTACGCTGCCGCTCTCGCCGTCGACGGCGGTCACGGCCCGGTGCTCGATCAGCTCGATGCCCCGCTGCCACTTCAGCCAGCCGACGCAGGCGGCGAGGACCCGTTCGGCGAGCAGTACGCCCGCCTCGTCCTCCAGTACCGCGCCGAGGCCGCCGCCCACGTGCAGGTGCGGATAGCGGTCGGCCAGGCCGGCCGCCGTCAGTTCCCTGGCGTGGCCGCCGGCGTCGGCGAGCATCGCCGCCGCGTCCGTCGCGGCCGCGGGCGGCAGGACGGTGAGGGAGCCGACCTGCTCGTAGAACCGCGTCAGGAACAGTTCCTCCAGTTCGACCCAGCGGCGGTGCGCACGCAGTGCGGCCGCCGTGGTCCGCGGGTCCGCCGGGTGCAGGGCCCGCAGGATCCGGTGCTGGTCGAAAGAGGTGGCTCTGCTGTGCGGGATGGGGCCCTGGTCCACGACCGTGACCTGGTGTCCGTCGAGCACGCACTCGACCGCCGTGAGCAGGGCGATCACTCCGCCGCCCACTACCGTCACCCTCGTCGACATCACACACCTCCCTTCAGTTTTCGTTGAGCCGACGGGTCAGCTGTCGAGGACGATCGTGGTCAGGGCGGCCGCCTTGGCGAGGGACTCCTCGCAGCTCAGGAGGTCCTCTCCGGCGCAGATCAGGTTGGCGTACCGGCTGAGGTAGCCCGCGGGCGGCAGCAGCAGCGTCACCCCGGGCGCCACCATCACGTTCGTCTCCAGCAGCCCCGGTACGTCCGAGGGGGCGGGTACGTCGACCGAACGGACCGTGCCGTTCTCCGGCGGGTACAGGAAGCGGATCCCCACGGTGCGGGACTCGGCCGGGGTCCACGCGGGGCGGACGCCGGCGGCCACTTCGGCGGCCAGCTCGCCGGGCTCCACGCCGGTGGCGAGGCTGCCGAGGTAGGGGATGAGGTCGCCGCCGAGGCGGGCGTTCACCTCGATGATCACCGGGCCGCGGGTGGTGAGCTTCACCTCCGTGTGCGTGATCCCGTAGCCGATGCCCAGTTCCCGGTGGGCGTCCCGGAGGATGCCCAGCAGTTCCTCGTCGGCGAGCAGCGGGTCGGTGGCGCTGACCACGTGGCCGGTCTCCTCGAAGTAGGGCGCGAGGCCCACTTCCTTGTGCGCGAGGAAGAGCGGGGTCCAGTCGCCGTCGAAGACCACTCCGTCGATGCTGATCTCGGGGCCCATGACGCACTCCTCGACCAGCACCCCGCCCTCGTAGTCGCTGTTCCCGCCGTGGCTGGCGGCGTCGGCGACCTCGAAGGCCGCACGGATCCCGTCCGGGCCGTCGACCCGGATGACGCCGATGCTCGCGCCCATGCCGCGGGGCTTGAGGACGACCGGGTAGCCGAAGGAATCGGCCGTGGCGAGGGCCGTCTCCGCGTCGGTCACGTAGGCGAAGTGCGGCTGGGGCAGTCCGGCGGCGGTCAGCAGCTGCCGGGTGTTGTGCTTGTTGCGGCAGTTGTCGGCACCGCGGGAGGTCAGGCCCGGCAGTCCGAGCCGCTCGGCTATCAGGGCCGTGGTCACCACGAGCGTCTCGTCGTAGCTGAACACACCGACCACGCGGTGCTCGGCGGCCACCGCCTCGGCGGCCTTGACCAGGCCCTCCGTGTCGGGCACCAGGCGTTCGCGGTCGAGCAGTTCCACCGTGGTGGAGCCCAGCACGTACTGCTCCTGCCAGGTCGGATCCACCGCGTCCAGGATCCAGATCGGGCGGCGGCGGGCGGCGCCGGCGAGCAGGTACTCGCGGTAGGCGCGCTGTCCGCTGCCGACCAGGATCACCACGCCGTCATCGGTCGGGCTGGTGTCATCGGTCATCTTCGTCACCTCGCGGAGTGGGTCAGGACCCGGTCGCCGGCCGTCGCGATCGCCGCCAGCTGCGGCTGGGCGATGGCCAGGTAGTCGGGGGTGGACAGGGCCACGGAGCGGTCCAGGCGGGCCGCGTTGAAATAGATCTCTTCGGTGAGGATCAGGCCCTCGTCGACGACGAGGTGGAGATCGGGGTGGAAGCTGAGCGGCATCACCGTGCCGCAGACGCTGCCGGCCAGTCGCTCGGCGATCTCGGGCGTGGCGAACGCCGTCCGCCCGCCGCCGAACAGGGCGCCGACCGCCTCCAGGTCGACCTGCCGGTCACCGGGAACCACCGCGAGGACGTACTTGCCGACCCGCTTGGTGATGCTCACGCGGACGACGATGCACTTGGCGGCCTGGTCCAGCGGGTGGCCGCGCAGGACGCTCGCCAGATCGGTCCGGCCCTCGGCCACATGGTCGATCAGCCGGTAGCGGGCCTGGTTGCCGTCGAGGAGGCCGATCAGCCGCTGGTACATCAGAGCACCTCGCCGACGTAGTGCCAGTCCTCGGGGTTGATCAGTCCGAAGGGGTTGATCGGAGCCACGCCCTTCAGGTTGTTGGCCACTTCCAGCAGGCGGAAGGGGAAGTTGGGCATCCAGATGACCGGGACCTGCTGCGCGATGTAGTCCTGGTAGGCGTAGAGGTCCTCCAGGTCGTCACTGACCACGGTGCGGGCGATCAGCTCGTCCGCCTTCGGGTCGCTGTAGCTGCCGAAGTTCACCGAGGAGCCGCTCGAGTAGAGCGCCTCGCCGGTCGGGTAGAAGCCGGGTCCGTAACCCCAGCCGCCGTTCCAGTCGCTGAACTCCCACAGGCAGGGGCTGTCGGGGCCCGGGGTGCAGGTGGTGTCCTCCAGGACCAGGACGCTCGCCTCGACCTCGGTCAGCACGATCTCGATGCCCGCCTCGGCGGCGTCGGCGGCGAACTTGCGCATGACCGCGGTCAGCGTCTCGTGCCCCTGGGCGTACCTCATCGAGAACCGCAGCGGGGTGCCGGCCGGGATGCCCTCGCCCGCCTCTCCGGGTCCGGTGCCCTCACGGACGCAGAGTGCCGGGGTGGTGCTGGTGTCCCAGCCGTTCCCGGTCAGGAGGGCGCGGGCCTTCGCGACGTCGAAGGGGTACGGGTCCTCGTGCGCGGCGGGTGAGAGCAGCGGGCTGTCCGGCAGGGCCGGGATGGGCCCGGTGGTCGGGTAGCCGTAGCCCTTGTAGACGTCGCGGATGGCGCCCCGGGAGTCGAGGCAGGATTGCAGTGCCTGGCGGAAGTAGAGCTGCTTGAAGATCTTTCCGGCGACGGTGGGGTTGTTGAAGTTGATCGGGAAGTAATGGATTTTGTAAGTGAGCTGGGGGACGAGGTCGTAGTGCTCGCCGAGCGGGTTGGGCCCGCCGGCCAGCAGGTCCTCGGCCGGCTCGGTGACCTCGTCGAAGGGCAGGAAGCCGATCTGCACACCGTCCAGGGCCTCGGGGCCGCGGCGGAGCATCTCGTACTGCTCGGTGTCCGAGCCGGTGGGGATCAGGCGGAACTCGTCAAGGTAGGGCTTGTTGGGGCCGGAGTAGGTCTCGTTGGGTACCAGGACGGCCTCGCCGGAGACGCCGTCGATCGTGTAACTGCTCAGCTTCCAGGGTCCGTTGACCACGCTCCAGACGGGGCTGGTGTCCCAGCTCTTGCGCTCGTCGTTGCAGGCCCGCAGATAGGCGTAGACCGCGGAGGCCTGGGCCGGGTCGTGGGTGGCGTCGGCGGGCCGGTCGCCGGCGGTGCGGTCCCAGGCCTTGGGCAGCGGGGTGATGGTGCTGAACTGGTTCATCAGCACCCAGTTGTGCGAGTAGGCGCGGTCGAAGGTGAAGCTGACCTTGTCCTCGGCGACCTTCTCGTAGCCGGTCAGGTTGTCCGGGAAGAAGCCCGGCGTGTAGCCGCCGAAGCTGTCCTTCTCGGCCTCCAGGAGGTGCATCCACAGCATCACGCCGTCGGCGCCGACCGTCTCGCCGTTCGACCACTTGTAGGGCTTGACCGTGATCGTCGCCGTGCGGCCGTCCTCGCTCCACTCGGGGGGCTCGGCGAGACTGCGCTCGTAGTCGACCGTCGGCTGGCCGCCGGTGCCGTACCAGTACAGCGGGCGGTACATCAGCGTCTGGAACTCGTGCAGGTTGGCCACCCCGTAGTACTCGCCCGGGGTGAAGGGGAAGATGAAGACCGGGCTGAAGCCGCTGGTGCAGGCCCAGGTCACGCTGCCCCCGCGGAGCGGGGTGGTGGGCGGGGTCATGTCCTTACCTCCTCCAGTGCGGATTCACCGCTGTCCGAGTGGGCTCCGTAGCGCTCCCAGCGCTCGTTGAGCCGGATCCGTCCGTCGTCCAGGAATTCGGGGGTGCTCCAGCACCGTCCTGCGACCACCTCGCCGTCCGCGAGGACCATCGTGTAGGCGAATTCGAGGTTCCCGTCGGGCTCCACGCGCCCGTTCAGCGAGCCCCTGCGGACGGGGCCTCCGTCGAAGTCGGCCCAGAGCAGGTCGCCGTCCTGGCGGTAGTGGCCGACGGGGGCGTCCTCGCCCGCCGGGTAACCGGTGTTGCGGAAACTTCTGCCGTCGTAATCGATCACGGGCGTCGTATCTCCTGAGTGATGCATTTGACCGCGCCACCGGCCTTCAGCAGTTCGGACATATCCACGCCGTGCACCTCGAAGCCGCGTTCGCGCAGCTCACCGATCAGGTGCGTGGCGGTCTCCGTCACCACCACGTTCAGTCCGTCGCTCACCGCGTTCAGACCGAAGGCATCGGCGTCCTCACGGGTGGCGAGGATCGCGTCCGGGTACAGCCGACGCAGCGCGTCCTGGCTCTCTTCGGAGAAGGCGGCGGGGTAGTACGCCACCAGGTCCTCGTCGAGGACGAACAGCGCGGTGTCGAGGTGGTAGAAGCGGGGGTCGGTCAGGGTCAGGCCGACCACCGGCAGGCCGAAGAACGCGCGGAGCTCCTCGTGCGCGCCGGGGTCGCTGCGGAATCCCGCGCCGGCCAGGATCCGCCGGCCGGCCGGGGCGAAGTCGCCCTCGCCCTCGTTGACGTACCGCGGGACGCGGATGTCGGTGTAGCCGCGGGCTTCGAACCAGGCCCGGTGGGCGTCGGCCTCGGCCGCCCGCTCCTGGTGGCGGAACCTGGCGATCAGCACCTTGCCGTCGACCACGGTGGCGCCGTTGGCGGAGAACACCATGTCCGGCAGGCCCGGGACCGGGTCGATGTAGGAGACCTCGTGTCCGAACCCGAGGTAGAGGTCCCGGATCCGCTCCCACTGGGCCAGCGCCAGGCCGGCGTCCATGGGCTTCCCGGGGTTCATCCACGGGTTGATCGCGTAGGTCACCTCGAAGTGGGTCGGCCGGCACATCAGGTAGTGCCGCCGGGTGGCCGTGCGCCGCGGGGCCTCAGCCATGCTCCGGCCTCATCTCGGTGCGGATGCGCCCGGCCGCGACGTGCGCGGTCGTCAGCGCCTCCGTCAGGGAGGTGCCGGTGGCACCGATGAAACCGAGGATGTTGTTGCCCGCCGGCGGGCGCTTGATGACGGTCCCCGCCGTGGCCGTGATCTTGAGGAAGAACAGCGCGGGGTCCTCGGCGACCTCGGTCGGCACCTCGATGGACTCGACCGTTCCCGCCCCGCTGATCAGGCACATCGCGGCGGTGTGCACACCCGTCGGCGCGTAGTGCGAGACGTCGGGCCGGATGCCGCGCGCCACGTCCGCCACGCACCGGATGGGGTCGTGGCCGGCGCTGATCCGCGCCATGTGGTCGAGACCGCCGCCGCCGGGACGGATCGCTATCTCCAGGATGAAGGGCTTGCCCTGGTGGAACCTCACCTCGGCGTGCAGCACGGACCGGCGCAGTCCCTGGGCGTGGGCCGCGTCCCGGACCACCTCGTGGACCGCGGCGATCTGCTCGGGGGTCAGGGAGCTCGGCGCGTGGTGGACGTCGTCGTCGAAGGTCCCGCTCTCGACGGTGATCCGGTCCACGATGGAGCCGAGGTACACCTCGTCGTCCCAGGCCAGCGCCTCGATGAGGTGTTCGTGGCCGTCGAGGTAGCCCTCGACGATGATCCCGTTCGGGCCGAGGTCCAGTCCGTCGGCCTCCATCAGGGCCCAGGTCATGGTCTCGATGCCCGAGGTGGCGTCCGCGAAGCGGGCCCGCATCTCCTCGGGGTCGTCGACCTTGAACACGAAGTTGCTGGCGGCGCCCAGGGTGGGCTTGAGGATCAGCGGGTAGCCGAGCTCCTCACCGGCCGTCAGGGCGGCCTCGGCGTCGGGGGCGTACCGGAAGCCGGGGTGCGCCGCGCTGCCGCGCTCGTGGGCCTGGCGCATCAGCAGCTTGTTTCGGCTGGTCCGGGCGGCTTCGAAACCGATGCTCGGCAGTCCGAGCGCCTCGGCGACGACCGCCACCGTGACGACCCCGGATTCCGAGAAGGTCAGGACCCCCTCGAACTCCTCCTCCGCGTGCCAGATCTTCGCGGCGGTGACGATGTCCTCGATCTGCTTGGAGCCGGCGATCCGGTAGCGCTCCGCGTCCCAGAAGTCCTCGGTTCCCATGCCGTTGAGTACGTGGACCTCGGCCCCGAGGGCCTCGATCTGCTGGTAGCGCGAGACGTAGTAGGTGGCGTTCTGGCTGGCCTCGATGGCGAGCAGCTTCATCGGTGCTTCTCCCCTCAGACCTTGGCCGGGACGGGCTCGGCGGCTTCGGCGGCCTCAGCGGCCTCGGCGACCGGCTCGGACACGATCTCGGCGGCGGCGGCAGCCTCGGCGGCGGCGACCTCGCGGTCGTGCTTGCGGAGCGAGATGACGGTGAGGGTGGCGATGACGACGACCAGGGCGGAGAGGGCGTAGAAGCCGTTCTTCACGTTGGTGGAATCGACCAGGAGCGAGATCAGGACGACGGCGGTGGTGCCGGCCGCGAGGCCGAAGGCGTTGGTGGCGCCGAAGACGAAGCCCGTCTTCTCCTCGGGTGCCGCGCTCATCAGGGCGGTGCGGGCCGAGATGCGGGCCACGCAGAAGGCGATGGCGGCGAAGGGGATGACGGCCATCATCGCGTAGAGGTGGACGGACTCCAGGGACAGGAGCACCGCGAAGGCGAGGTAGCCGATCAGGGCCGTCTTCAGCACGGTGGCCTTGGAGCTGATCTTCTTGAAGGCCCAGGCCGCGAACAGCGCACCGATGCCGAACAGGGCGTCGACGATGCCGAGGTAGCCGGCGTTGGACTTGAAGCCCTCGATCACCAGGACGAGCATGATGCTGTTGCCGACGATGATGACGATGTTGCCGATGATGTAGAGCAGCGCGAGACGGGCCAGCGGCGGGCGGGAGCCGGTCGCGGCGGCCTTGGCCGCGGCGGCGGCCTTGGCCGCGGCCTCCGGGGCGCTGGTGCCCTGGCCGGCCGGGCGGCGGCCGATGAAGAACAGCAGGACGGCGGAGAGCAGGAACGTGATCGCGTTGAAGTAGAAGAGCGACGTGGTGCCGACCCAGACGATCACCCAGCCGCCGAGGGCCGCCGAGGCGAGCGTGCCGCCCTGGATGGCGATCTCGGCGTTGCCGTTGAACTGGGCGAGCCGGGACTCCGGGATGCGCTCCTTGATCAGGGCGTTGCTGGCCGGGAAGAAGAGGGCCGCGGAGATCGACAGGACGAAGCTGGCGACGTAGCTGACGGTCGAGGGGTTACCGCCGAGGGCCAGCCAGACCGGCAGGGCGATCGCGGCGGCCGCGCTGGCCAGGTCGGAGACCATCGCCAGCGTACGGCGGTCGAAGCGGTCGGCGAGCTTGCCGAAGAAGAGGGACAGCGCCACCTGCGGGATGGTGACGGCGATCATCAGCCAGCTGACCGCGAGCATGGTGTTGGCCTCGGTGAAGACCAGGTACGAGGCGGCGGTGAGCTGGATGCCGTTGCCGAGGTTGGTGATGAAGGTCGCGGGGATGAGCAGTCGTTCTGCCCGATTGGGACGGGGCGGGGCGATCGTGGACACAGTGCTCCTCGGAGGTCAGGCTCGGATGTCGGCCGGCTCGGCCACGGGCGCGAAGGCCCCGACCGCGGTCGACAGGAGGGGGAGTCGCAGCGGAGCGACGGGGTCGGCCGGGAAGGCGCCGGCCGGCAGGCTCAGATCGGCGCCGGACCGCTCGGCACGGGCCGCGAGGTCGACGAGCAGCGGGGCGGCGCACGCGGTCAGCGTCCGGACGGCGAGGACCAGGTCGCCGAGGTCGCTCGGGACGCCCACCGCCACCCGGTCCGCCTGCTTCAGCAGCCGGTCGAGGTGTACGACGATCAGGTCCGCGGCCCGGTGGAGGCTGAAGCTCTCCAGCTCGTAGTGGGAGCGGAACCGCTCGACGACGATCCCCGCCTCCTGGGCACCGGTCGCCGAGACCGGCAGCAGCGCGTCCGCCGGAACGCCGGTGAGCAGCGCGTCCAGCCGGCCCGCGAGGTGGTTCCACGGATCGACCAGCCGGGAGCTCGACAGGCTGTCGAGCGCCTCACGGCTGAAGTTCGTCCGGGAGTGCTCCGGCGCCGTCAGCGCCAGGTAGAAGCGCACCAGGTCACGCGGTACCTCGGCCACCAGATCGGCGGCCCACACCACGTGGCCTTTGCTTGTGGAGAACTTCTGGTTCTCCAGTTCGTAGAACTCGTTCGACACGATGGCGTGCGGCTCGACGTACCGGTCGCCGTGCGCCATCAGCAGGGCCAGGTGCGTCATTCCCCAGAAGTAGACGTTGTCGAATCCGAGGAAGTACACGAGGTCGATGCCGTGCTCGGACAGCCAGTGCTCGTCGAAGCGGTCGGTGTGCTCACCGAGCTGCTCGGCCGCGTACCAGGTGCAGTACATCGAGGCGGCCATGCCCTCGGCCCAGGCGTTGAGGACCTGGCCCGGCGTCTCGGTGAACGGCGCCGGGATGCCCCACGCGGTCGGGTACGTGATCGGGAAGTCCGGCAGCGGGCGGTCCAGCGCCTCCCGGACGAGCTGCGCGGTGTGCGGGCGCAGCACGTCCCGGTGCCTGACGTAGTAGTCGGCGAGCCGGTCGCGGTACTCCTCCATCGGCAGCACGAGGATCTGCGCCTCGCGGTGCGTGACCACGGCGTCCGGGTCGACGGTGGAGCGCGGACGCAGCAGTTCGTCGAAGTTGTTGGGGTGGCCGCAGGACTCGCAGAGTCCGCCGCGGCTCTCCACGAGGCACACCGGGCAGTCGCCGGCGACCAGTCCCTCCATCAGGTACTCGCCGGTGGCCTCGACGTACGGCAGCAGCACCGTCTTGAGCCGGAAGGCCCCCTCGCTGTGGAGGTCGGTGACGAAGTCGATGACGGTCTGGCGGTAGCCCTTGTCGAAGGGGGCGAAGCCGTCGACGGAGACGCCGGCCGCCTCCAGGGTGGCGCGGATCTGTTTGGCGGAGCGCAGGGCCAGCTCCTCCGGGGTCAGACCGGCGCGGGCGGCGCTGGCCACCACGTAGGTCTGGCTGTCGTCGGTGCCGCTGGTGAAGATCACCGGCCGGTCCGACGCCCGCAGGTAGCGTGCGTACACGTCGCCCGCCAGGTAGGGGCCCGCCAGGTGCCCGGTGTGCAGGTCCCCGTTCGGGGTCGGCGGCGGCGCGATGATGACCGTACGGCGTGTCATGCCTGGGCTCCTTCGTGGCGAGCTGCGAACCGCTGTGTCATGTCGAGGTCCCACCAGACGCTGTACATCTCGAAGTCCTCGTCGGACTCGTTGATCACCCGGTGGTCGGAGCCCGGGGTGAAGTGCACGATGTCCCCGGTCGTGAAGGGCTTGCGGACGCCCTGCGACTCCAGGACGGCGGTGCCGGCGACGGCGATGAAGATCTCGTACTCGTGGTGGGCGTGGGCGGTCGATGCGGTGCCGGGGCGGATCACGCACCAGGACCCCTCGAACGGGGCGTTGAGCTCGGGCCAGGGCAGCAGCCGCTGCGCGTCGAGGCCGTTCTCGTGCGTCAGTCCTTCGCGGTCGAGTGGCTGGGTGAGCATGTGCTTCGGTCTCTCCTCGTCAGGCGGGTACGGCTCGTGAGGGGTGCGCGGGTCTCAGACCGCGCCGGCGAACGCGAGCTCACGCGGGGCCGGGGCCTCCGCGGAACGGTTCCGGCGGTGCGCCAGGATGTCCTGGGTGATCTCGGCGGAGCGGCCCGCGAGCACGCTGAGCAGCGAGTCGGCGATGCCGTGGGTGGCCTCGTTGACGCCCTGCAGGTAGCAGGCGGCGGTCGCGGGGCGGCCGAGGTCGAGCCGGTAGCTGCGGCTCACGTTGATCTCCTCGACACCGATCGACTCCGCGAGGGCCTTGACCGCCCACGGCATCTCGCGGACGAAGCCGGTGCCCAGGAGCACCAGGTCCGTGCGCATCTCCCGCTCGGCGCCCGACTTGCGGTCGACGAGGGTCAGGACGACCTCGTCGCCGTCCATGCGGGCGCCGGTCACGTCCGTCATGGCGTGCATGCCCAGGCGCTCCTGGCCGGAGCGGCGGTCCTGGTAGAACTGCCGGTACAGGCCGTCGAGCGTGGCGGGGGAGAGACCGCCGTAGTTGGAGCGGTACATCTCGCCGAGCAGCTGCTGGCGGGCCTCCGGCGAGGAGCCGTAGAACTCGTCGATGAAGGACGTGTAGTAGAGCTCGTTGGTGAACTTGCTGCTCTCGTAGCCGTTCAGGCCGATGGAGCGCATGATCATCGTCGGCTTGCACTCGGGCAGGTCCCGCAGCGCGGCGCCGAACAGCTCGGCCGCGCTCTGCGCGCCGCCGATCACCGCGACGCGGTGCGGCAGGTCGGCCCGCACCTCGGCGATGCGCTGCGTGTACTGGGTGCTGTGGATGACGCGCTCGGCCGGCAGACCGTCGAACACGGCGGGGACGTGGGCGTCACGGCCCGCACCGATCACGAGGTAGCGGCAGCCGATGGTGTCGCCGTCGGCAAGGGTGACCAGCCAGCCGCCGACCTCGCCGTCGTCGCCCGTCACCGCCTCGACGCCGGCGCATTCGCGTCCGTATTCGACCCGCACCGTCTCCAGCTCGTTGGCGACCCACTGCAGGTACTCGGATATCTCACTGCGGTAAGGAACGAAACTCGCCAGGTTGACGAAAGCGTCGAGACGTTCCTGCGAGTGAAGGAAATTGACGAAGGAAAATCTGCTGCACGGATTGCGCATGGTGACCAGGTCCTTGAGGAAGGACACCTGGCTGAGCGCGTCGGGCAGCAGCATGCCGCGCTGCCACACGATGTCCTGCTCGCGCTCGATCAGCAGGGTGTCACCGGCCAGCTCGGGTGCGAGCTCCTCGACGGCGACCGCCAGCGCCAGGTTCGCCGGGCCTGCGCCGACTGCGAGCAGTTCGACATTGCGATGCGCCATGGAAGTACCTCCAGATGGAACAGGTGGACAGGTTCGTACGGTCAGGCAGGACGGGTTGCGTCCTTGCGTTGCCTCCCGGGTGATGACCACAGTCCACGGCAGCGGCCGATTGCCCGGAAGGCATCTCGGCCACGGACAATCAACTCGGCGGCGGCCCTCGCGGGCGGGTTGATTGGCCGGTGTTCCCGATTACTTCCGGTCAACTCCGAGCCCCATTTCCATGGGGTCTTGTGATCAGTTGCGTCACACGCATCCGGCTGGCCGAACCATCCCTCGGGCAGCCGGGCTTCCATCGAAACCCCATGAGAAGGAGCCCTCGTGCCGCTCACCGAGCCCATCACCCCTGCCGGCGCGCTCTACCGTTCCGAGAGCCCCACACGGGTCGCCACGCGCCGACGTCTGCTGATGTGCCGGCCCCGGCACTACGACGTCACGTACTCGATCAACCCGTGGATGAACCCGCAGCACGCCACGGACAACGCGCTCGCCGTCAGCCAGTGGGAGGGCCTGCGCGACCTGTACCTCGAACTCGGCCACGTGGTCGAGGAGATAGACCCCATCGAGGGCCTGCCCGACATGGTGTTCGCGGCCAACGGCGCCACCGTCGTCGACGGCAAGGTCTACGGGGCCCGGTTCCGGCACGCGGAGCGCACCGCCGAGGGGCCCGCGTACCTGCGGTGGCTGGAGGGCCGCGGCTACACGGACACGCTGT
Organism: Streptomyces sp. NPDC001549; assembly: GCF_042894025.1. NCBI lineage: Bacteria > Bacillati > Actinomycetota > Actinomycetes > Kitasatosporales > Streptomycetaceae > Streptomyces > Streptomyces sp. NPDC001549. The sequence continues at coordinate 2,016 of NZ_JBIAVJ010000003.1, read as the reverse complement.
GGCCCGAGTTCGTCAACGAGGGCGAGGGTGACATCCTCACCGTCGGCCGGCGCCTGCTGGCCGGTACCGGCTTCCGCACGGACCCGCGGTCCCACGCGGAGGCGCAGGAGTTCTTCGGCCTCCCGGTCACCTCCCTGACCCTGGTGAACCCGGAGTACTACCACCTCGACACCGCGCTCTCGGTGCTGTCGGAGGACGAGGTCATGTACTACCCGGCCGCCTTCTCCCAGGGCAGCCAGGCCGTCCTGCGCGCCATGTTCCCCACGGCGATCCTGGCCACCGCCGAGGACGCGGCCGTCTTCGGCCTCAACGCCTTCTCCGACGGCCGCCACGTGCTGCTGCCCGCCGCGGCCACCGGCCTGCACGCCAAGCTGCGGGCGCGCGGCTTCGAGCCGATCGGGGTCGAGCTGTCCGAGCTGCTCAAGGCCGGCGGCAGCGTCAAGTGCTGCACGCTGGAACTGCGCGACCGCTGACCGCGCAACCCTTTCGGCGGCGACGGTGTTTCTACCGTCGCCGCACGGCCCTGGCGGTGGGCCGGGTCGTGACGAACGAAGATCATGACGAACGAAGGAGTCCCGCCATGCCGACCCCCGGTCCGCTCAGCGGTACCACCGCCACGGTGGCGATCCATCCCACGGCCCTGGGGCCGCTCGTGCTGGCGGCGACGGACGACGCGCTCGTGCTGTGCTGCTACGGCACCACCGGGGAAGCCGCGGAGCGCCTGGGCCGGGCCGGACTGCGCCCGGCCGGACCGGGGGAGGCGGGCGCACCGGGACACAAGGTCCTGGACGAGGCCCGGGAACAGATCGACGCGTACCTGGCCGGGACGCGCCGGGACTTCACCGTCGCGACGGACCTGCGGCTCGCCACCCCGTTCAGCCGGCGCACCAACCTGATGCTGGCCGAGTTCGTCCCGTACGGGCACACCTCGACCTACGCGGAGCTCGCCCGGGCGCTGGAGCGGCCCGGCGCCGCGCGTGCCGTCGGCACGGCGCTGGGAGCGAATCCGCTGTGCGTGGTGCTGCCCTGCCACCGGATCATCGGCTCCACGGGCAGTCTCAGCGGCTACGCGGGAGGGCTGGAGGCCAAGCGCCATCTGCTCGCCCTCGAAGCCGCGGCCGCGCCGGCCGCCTGAATCCGCCCTCCCCGCCGCAGAAAGCAGAGCATGTGAGCGCGTACGAGCCGTCCCAGCTCCCCGGCCTCGAACTGCCCGGCCCGGTCTTCACCCCACCCTCGCCCGGAACCCTCGACTGGGCGGGGCTGGCCGCGGAACTGAACACCGAGGGGGTGGCGGTGACCCCGCCGCTGCTGTCGGCCGGGCAGTGCGCGGAGCTGCGGGAGCTCTTCGACCACCCCACGGCCTTCCGCAGCACCGTGACCATGGCGCGGCACCGCTTCGGCGAGGGCCTCTACCGCTACTTCGCCTACCCGCTGCCCGAGCTCGTCCAGGACCTGAGGGAGCGGCTGTACCCGCCGCTCGCCCTGATCGCCAACGACTGGGCGCGGCGTCTGGGGCAGCCGGCCTTCGCCCCCGACCACGGGGGACTGGTCGAGGCGTGCGCGGCCGCCGGGCAGCACCGCCCGACCCCGCTCCTGCTCCGGTACGGGCGGGGCGGCTACAACTGCCTGCACCAGGACATCTACGGTGACCTCACCTTCCCGCTCCAGGTGGCGATCATGCTCGACCGCCCGGACGAGGACTTCACCGGCGGGGAGAGCGTGTTCGTCGAACAGCGCCCGCGCGCCCAGTCCCGCCCGCTCGTCAGACGGCCGGCCCAGGGCCAGGGCCTGATCTTCACGGTCGACCACCGCCCGGTGCGCTCGGTGCGCGGCTGGAGCCGGGTGACGCTGCGGCACGGCGTCAGCGCCGTCCTCAGCGGGCAGCGCCACGTGCTGGGCGTGATCTTCCACGACGCGCGCTAGTCTTCTGAGTCGGGAATTCTGTTCAGATAACTGGCGAGGCGTTCGAGGATCTCGTCTGCGGTCTTGGTCCAGACGTAGGGCTTGGGGTCGGTG